>JBIKRQ010000199.1:0-11840 GCA_044349155.1 Myxococcota bacterium | reverse complement strand
TGAGCGTGCCCTCGACGTTCGTGCGCACGTAGCTGCGCGGCGCCACGTACGAGTACGGAATCGCGATCAGTGCCGCGAGGTGAAACACCACCTCGTTGCCGTCGACCGCGCGGCGCACGCTCTCGGTGTCGGCGATGTCGCCCGCCATGATGTCGACGTCGTTGCGCACCTCGGAACTGTCGAGCCAGCCGGCCGACCCGAGCGCGTTGTAGTGCACGAGGCCGCGGACTTTCGCCCCCTCAGCGACGAGCCGCTCGACGAGGTGACTGCCGATAAAGCCGCCGGCGCCGGTGACCAGAACGCGTCGACCCTTCCAAGTGCTGCTCATCGCTTTGCCTGCTCCGTCTGGAGGTCGACGACGTCGACCTGTGCTTTGGCGTAGTCGTCGGGGCGGCCCACGTCGAGCCAGTACTCAACGATGGGAAAGCTCGCGACGCGGGCACCGTCGTTGATCATCGCCGTGATCAGGTCGGGCATGTCGAGGCGCACGCCGCTGGCCACGCGCGCCACCGCTGCAGGCTGCAACAGGTAGATGCCCGCGTTCACCAGCACCTGCTGCCGCGGCTTCTCGCGAATCTGCACAATGCGCGAGCCGTCGACGTCGACAACACCGAAGGGAATCACCACTTCGTACTGCCGCACCGCTACGGTGATGTCGGCTCGTTCAGCGCGGTGAAAGCGCGCCATCTCGCGCACATCGACACGCGTGAGGATGTCGCCGTTCATCACGAGCAGCGGCTCTTCGGGCGCTTGCAACAAGCCGAGCGCGCCCGCGGTGCCAAGGGGCTCCACCTCGTCGACGTAGGCGATATCGACGCCGAAACCCGCGCCGTCGGCGAAGTGGTCTTTGATCACGTCTTTGCGAAAGTGCGTCGTGATGTTCACGCGTCGAACACCGGCGTCGCGCAACTGATCGACGATGTGCTCGAGCAGCGGCCGATCGCCAACGGGCAACATGGGCTTGGGCGTGTTGGTCGTGAGCGAGCCGAGGCGCTTGCCGAAGCCGCCCGCCATCACCACCGCTTGCACGTCGAGGGGTGTCGGGTCGACGACGAAGTCCTCGATCAACGCGAGGTCAACGACGACGCCCGCAGCGTCGACGATCGGCAGTTGGCGGATCTGCCGTTGGCGCATGCGCTCGCACCACACCTCGCCCGACTCATCGGCAGCCCCCACGACGGGTTCGCGGTAGGGCCCCGTCGCGCGGCGTTCGCGAAACACCGCGAGCGGCACATCGAGGCTCGACGCGGCAAGAACTGCGCGCCGGATGTCGCCGTCGGTGATCGTATCGACGAGACAGCCGCGCTCGTCGACCACCACTGCGATGCCGGTGCGACTGCGATCGATCACCGCCGCGGCGTCGCGCAACGTCGACGACAACAGCACCGTGAACGACGCGGGAGTTCGAGTCATGGCGACCTCCAGTCGATGAACCCCTTGCGCAGCAGTCGGTCATCGATCGGTGTGCGCACCAGAACGTCGACAATGCGTGCAGCAGCACCGCCATCGCCAAACGGATTCACCACGTCGACGAGGCGTGCGCGAAACTCTGGCGAACGAGCGGTGGCGATGGCCGCGGTGATCGCAGCAGCGTCTGCGGGGACATCGATGATGTTGGCAGCGCGTGGTCGGCCATCCTGCCGCGTGCCGATGTTCACCACCGGCACCTTGAACGATGGCGCCTCGATGATGCCGCTGGACGAGTTGCCGACGACGACCGATGCCGCAGCCAACACCGTGAACCAGGCACGCGCACCAAAGCTCTCGACGGCGCGCCAGTGCCGGTGCTGCTCACACGCCTCCTGCACGCGCGCGCGAATGCGCTGCCCGCCGGCGTCGGCGTTGGCACCCGTGAACACCACCGGCAGCTCCTGCTCCGACAACGCCGTCAGCAACGCCTCGACCTGGTCGTTCACCGACGCGGCTTCGAGAGTTGTTGGGTGAAACGTGCAGACCAGAAACGGCGCGCGGATGTCGACGCCGAAACGCGCCAACACATGGTCCGCGGTGACGGGCACAGCCTGCAGGATGTCGTCGATCGCGGGAGCCCCACTCACCGTGATGCGCCAGGGCTCTTCGCCGAGTTGCTGCACGCGTCGCGCAAAATCAGGCGCGCTCACGAAGTGCAGGTGGCTCATCTTGGTGATGCTGTGACGCAGGACATCGTCAATCGCCCCCGCCGTGCGCTCACCGCCATGGATGTGCGCCAGCGCAATGAGCTGGGGCACGGCCGCGCTGGCGGCAGCGAACATTTCGTAGCGGTCGCCGAGCACGACGACGATGTCGGGCCGCTGCTGCGCGAAGGCTTGAGCAAACGCAGCAAGCTGCTCGCCCATGGCCACCGCCACGTCGACGCCATCGTGGACCGCACGCGCGCCCACGCGCACCACCGGGCCGAAGGCGTCGCGCTCCACGTCGGCAATCGTGCCATCGCGCTCGTGAGCACCGCCCGCCAGGATGCGCAGCTCGACGTCGTCACGGGCCAACAATGCACGCAGCACGGGGCGATAGATGCCCCAATCCGAGCGGCCCACCGTGCACACGTCGATGCGTCGTCGTGTCATCCGATGACCTCGAGCGACAACAGTTCGCCCTCGTCGACCGCGCGACGCACCACGCGGCCGACCAACAACGGCAGAAACTGCGCCGAGAGGCCAGTGCCAGGGCGACGCATGACGAGATCGTCGGCGACGAGCACCGCACCAGCCGCGATCGCGCGCGATGCGACCACACTCTTGCGTGCCACCTGCGCCACCTCGCGCTCGGCCGCTTTGGGCGCTTTCACGCCGTCACCGAGGGCGCGCTCCACCGTGCGAATGCCGTGAACAAGTGCGGCGAGTTCGGCGGGCTCAAGGGATGCGGCGTGGTCGGGGCCCGTGCGCAGCTTGCTCAGTGTGAAGTGTTTCTCGACGACAGCAGCACCCAGCGCGACCGCCGCAAGCGAGACTTCGATGCCCAACGTGTGGTCGGAGTAGCCCACCTTCACGCCGAGTGCTGCGCCCATGGTCTGCATCGCGCGGAGGTTCACGTCGTCGATGCTGGCGGGGTAGTTGCTCGTGCAATGCAACACCGTGAGGTCGGTGCAGCCCGCGGAGCGCACCACGGCGACCGCGGTTTCGACCTCGCCAAGCGTGGCCATCCCCGTCGACAGAATCAGCGGCCGCCCCTTTTTGGCCACGTGCGCGAGAAACGGCGTGTTCGTCAGTTCGCCCGACGGAATCTTGAAGAGCGGAATGTCGAGCGACTCGAGAAAGTCGGCGGCCACCTCGTCAAACGGCGTCGAGATGAACACGATGCCGCGCTGCTTCGCGTGAGCCTGCAGCATGCGGTGGGCGTCGTCGCTGAGTTCGAGGCGCTGCAGCATGGCCACCTGCGACTCAGCGGCCTCGGTGTTCTTCAGCTGGTAGGCCGCCTTCGGCGCTGCCGCCGTTGCGAGCCGCTTCGCCGAGAACGTCTGGAACTTCACCGCGTCGGCACCGGCATCGGCGGCCACATCGATGAGTGCTTTCGCCGCGTCGACGTCGCCATCGTGGTTCACGCCTGCTTCGGCAATGATGAAACAGCGCTGGTTGTTCACAAAGCACCTCGCAGCAGTGCTGCAGCGAGCACCAGGTCGTCGGGGATATCGATGTCGATCGAGCGGCTCGCGGGCATGGGCCAGTGGCCCGTGCGCCGTGGCAGCAGCGTGCGCTGCTGCAAAACGACGTCGACACGCACGAGATACAGCGCGCCGTTGGGGCACCACATCGGCGGCAGCGCTTGTCGGGTCGCGGGAACGTTCTCGGCCGAGACCACCCAACCGTCGTCGTCGATCTGCTTCTGCCACGCCCGATGCTGGCGCACCGGGGTCACGCCCAACACCGCGTCAGCGCCGCGTGCTTCGGCGAGCGCGCGCGCACCATCGATGTCAGCGGCGGTGCGCAATGGCGACGTGGGCTGCAGCACGCACACCCAGCCGTCGCGCACGTCGAGCGCCTCGAGTGCGTGGATGATCGGGTCGATGCCCGGCGTGTCGTCGGCGGCCAATGCTGCGGGGCGCATGAAGGGCACGTCGGCACCCGCTGCACGCGCGACATCGGCAATGGCGTCGTCGTCGGTGCTGACCACCACGCGCGAGATGCAGGCCGCCGCTCGCGCCGCCTCAACGGTCCACTGCAGCAACGGCTTGCCGGCGAGCGGCACGATGTTCTTGCCAACGATGCCCTTGGAGCCGCCACGCGCAGGCACCACACCAACGACGTCACGCTTCATGCCAGCACCGGCTGCGCTGCCGACGCGAAGTGGCTGCTGCGCACCGACAGTTCGGCAAACGTACCGACGTCGACCACAACGCCGTGCTCGAGCACCACGATCCGATCGAAGTCCCGCGTCGTCGACAACCGGTGTGCAATCGACACCACCGCGCAGTGCGCATGCGATGCGTGCAAGGCCGCAAAGAACGCGGCTTCGGTGGCATTGTCGAGGGCACTCGTGGCCTCATCGAGCACGAGCAGGTTCGGCTGCCGGTAGATGGCGCGCGCAATGCCGATGCGTTGACGCTGCCCACCCGACAGGCGCACACCGCGCTCGCCAATGCGGGTCTGGTAGCCCTCGGGCAGTTCGCCGTCGATGAAGGCGTCAATCTGAGCGATCGCCGCAGCCTGCCGCACACGCTGCAGGTCGACAACGTCGTCAGCGACGCCAAAGGCGATGTTTTTGGCGATGGTGTCGTCGAGCAGAAAGATGCTTTGCGGCACGTAGGCAACATTGCGCTGCCACGCCCGCGCACCGTCAACGCCGCTGTCGAGTGCCGTGCCGTCGACGAGCACGCGCCCCGAATGCGGCTGCAGCAAGCCCAACAACACATCGACCAGCGTGCTCTTGCCTGCCCCTGTGGGCCCAACAAACGCAACCCACTCGCCGGCAGCCAGGGACAATTCAACGTCGTGGAGGATGTCGCGCTGGGCGGCGTCGTAGCGAAAACCAACGTGCTGCAGTTCGACGCGATCGCGAAACGGCAACGGCAACGGGTTCACGGCGGGTGCGGCACTCGTCTCGTGCCCCTGCAGGTCGCGCGCGAGCACATCGAGGGCGCCCAGGTTGAAGCGCAGCGAGGTCAAACCGGCAAAGACCGTCTGCAGCGCTGGCAGCAAGCGGTAGGCCGCAAACGCATACAGGCCGAGCACCGGCAGCACACCTTCGAGCCGTTCACCTCGACGCAACAGGTACAGCACGATCAGCAACACACCGCCGAAGGCGATGGTCTCGAGCGCGTAGCGCGGAATGGCGCTGATCACGGCGTTTGACGCCTGGCGTTCAGCAAACCCCTTCGACGACGTCGAGAACTGCTCAAGCGCCACGTCTTCAAGGCCGTACAGCTTGAGTTCCTTCACGCCCGCGAGGGCTTCTTGCGCCACCTTGAAGCGGGCCTGGTTCAGGGCGACGCGTTCTTTGCCGGCGCGCGCGACCCGTCGACGAATGGTCATGAACAGCCCGCCGTACACGCCGCCGAACACGACGACGACACCGGCCGCCATCAACGGATCGAGTACGACCAGCGCCCCCACAACGAACACGATCACCGCGCAGCGTGCGAGCAGATTCACGCCCTGCACGATCACGCCAG
Organism: Myxococcota bacterium; assembly: GCA_044349155.1. GTDB lineage: Bacteria > Myxococcota > UBA727 > UBA727 > VGSZ01 > VGSZ01. The sequence continues at coordinate 6,235 of JBIKRQ010000199.1, read as the reverse complement.
TGACGACGGACTGCACCTCCGACAGGATGTTCTTGCCGAGGTCGGCGCTGTTTTTGTCGAGGAAGAACGCGTACGGCTGACGAAGGTAAGCACCCAACAACCGCGTCGCGAGGGTGTGGTTCTTCATCCACGAAAAGCGCAGCAACGCCCACGTGGTCAGCGCGCTCACGACGTTGCTCACCGTGACCAGGCACAACATGGCGGTGCCGACGAAGAAGAAGAACTGCTGGCGCGAAGCGAAGCCGAGGGCGTCGTACGCCGCGCGCAACAACGGCTGGTGGTCGATGACACCGGGGTCGGACAGCAAGCCCAGAAACGGCACGATCGACGCCACGCCGGCCGTCTCGAGCATCGCCATCGCGATCACGGCGGGGGCGAGCAACAACAGCTCGCGTCGCTCCGACGGCGCGAGGATCGACCACACCCGCTGCAGCGGTCCGCCGCTCATTGTGCCGCCTTGTCCGTGTCGTTCTTGTCGCCCGCATCGTCGCCGTAGTAGCCGCCGTACTTGCGGTAGTAGGCGTAGTAGGCGCCCGCGTAGCGACGAGCGGTGACGTCGACGTCGTTCAAAATCGCGCCGAAGATGCGCACATTCGCGTCGCGCAAAGCCCGCATCGCGAGCTTCACCGACTCCTTCGAGGTCTGCCCACACTTGGTGATCAGCACCACGCCGTCGACGAGGGTGCCGAGGATGGCCGGATCGGTCACCGGACCCACGGGCGGCGTGTCGAAGATGACGCGGTCGTACTTGCTGCCCAGCTCCTTGACGAGGTCAGCGAAGCGCGTCGACAGCAGAATCTCGGCGGGGTTTGGCGGCAGCGCTCCGCACACCAGCACGCTCAGGTTGGGCACTTCGGTGGCTTGCACGGCCTGTTCGACGGTGGACTCGCCGAGCAACACCGCAGACACGCCCACGTCGCTGGCAACGTCGAACACGCGGTGCAGGCGCGGCTTGCGCATATCGGTATCGACGATCAGCGTGCGGCTGCCGGCCTGAGCCATCGCAATCGCCATCAGCACCGCCGTCGTCGACTTGCCTTCCTGGGGCGCTGGCGACGTCACCACGAGCGTGCGCAGCGGCCGATCCGGACTCATGAACATCAGGTTGGTGCGCACGAAGCGGGCGCATTCGGCCACAGCGCTGCGGGGGTTGTGCACGATGTACAAATCGCGTTCGCGCGTGAGGCGCTGGCGCGTGGCGCGATCGGTGGCGTTTGCCGCGTCCTCGACGGGAATCACGGGCAGCAAGCCGAGAAACGGCACATCCACGAGTGCTTCGAGATCGAGCTGGCTCTTCACTGTGGTGTCGCCGAGTTCGAGCAACAACGCTGCGGCCACGCCAAGCGCCAGACCCAACACGAGTGCAATCAGCAAGGCCTGCTGCAGGTTCGGCTTGAACGGCGTTTTCGGCGGCAGTGCACGGTCAAGAATATGTGCATTATTAAATGGTTGGGCGCCTGTGATGTCTGCCTCTTTCAAGCGCGCCGCCACCATGTCGAACAGCTTCTGGTCGGTGTCGCGCTCGCGGCGCAGGCGGCCGTAGTCGAGGGCGAGGTTGTTGAGCCGCGCTTCCTTCGCGCGCTCAACATCGAGCGCCTGGCGGAGGCCGTTGATCGTGGCCTCTCGCGAAGCGTTCTGCCGATCCATCGACGTCAACAGCGCGTCGACCTCGCGCTTCAGGTCGGCCTCGAGGGCTGACTTCTGGTCGCTGAGCAGCTTCACCTTTGGATGATCGGGCAGGTATCGCGCGCCCAGTTCCATCTCGAGCGTCCGCAGCTCGATCAGGCGCTGCTTGATGGCGGCCACGACGGTGGCGCTCTGCACCTCAGGCAAGGTGTCGAGTAGCGCCGGGTCCGCACGCACTTGCTCAAGCGCTTTCACGTTGAGCACGTCGCGAATCTGGCTCGCCTCCTCCATCGCCAGCTGCGCATTGAACGCGCTCTGCCGCTGCTTCACCTCTTCGAGTTGGCTATCGAGCGACGCGTTGAGCACGCCGTTGTCGACCATGAACTGCTGCAAAGCGTCCTCGGAACCCCGCACCTTCCGACGGAGCTCTTCGTTTTGCACCAGCAGCCAATCGCTCGCGTCCTTCGTGCCATCGACGCGCTTGTCGATGTTCACATCGAGATACGACTCGGCGACGGCATTGGCGAAGCGCGCGGCAAAGGCGGGGTCGCCATCGATCACCGAGATCCGCACCACGTTGGTGCCTTTCGCCGGCTCGATCGTGTAGCGGTCGATGACGAGGTCGGCGGGGTCGAGCGCCTGGATGCGCTTGCTGCGCTCTGCCTGGTCGGTGATCGCCGCGAGGCCGTTGTGCGCGTCGTCGAGGGCCAACCCAAGGCGCTCAGCGGTGGCGCGCGCCACCGCACGCGAACGCATCACCTCGAACTCGGTCATGAAGAACGCCGCCTGCGTGGCGCCCGCGCTCGCATCGTACACGTCGGTGACGCCGGTGAGCACCTGTGCCGAGCGCGCGTCGATGATCATGCTGACCGTCGCCTTGTACTGCTTCGGCTGGCGCACGGTGACCGCACTGATGACGACGACGCTCACCACAACGGTCAGCAGCACCAACCACCAGCGGCGCCACACCGCGCCGACCCAGCGGCGCCAATCAAACGTTTCCGCCGGTGGCGCCGCGACGGGCGCGGCGTCGTCGGAGAAGCCGAGGTCATCGGGTCCACTCAAAACAACGTCTCCGGCACAAAGAGAATGTCGCCTGGTTGCATCTCGATGTCGGGCGCTTGCCCACGGCCAATCGCGGCAACGTCGACAGCGACCCGCACCTGCGTCCCGGCACTGTCGCGCGTGAGCACCACGCGGCTGGCGTCGGCGAGCTTGCTGGTGCCCCCGGCCTGGGCAATGGCCTCGATCACGGTGATGCGTCGACCAGCGATCGGCACCGCACCCGGCTTGGCCACCTGCCCGAGAACAAACACCTTTTGCGAGTTGCGCTCCTTCACAAACAAGCTCACTTCTGCCGAGCGCAGAAAGCGGCCGTTGTAGGCGGCGGCGATCGCCGAAGACAGCTCATCGGGCGACAGACCGGCAGCAGCGATTGCGCCGACAAGGGGCAAGCGGATCGTGCCGAGCTCGCCTATCTGGTGCGTGCCGGTGAGTTCCGCTTCGCCGAACACGCGCACCTCGACAACGTCGCCGATGCCGAGCACCTCAACGCGCTGCAGGTCCGGTGGCGGCAGCGTCGTCGCGTTCTCCAAGCCGCACGTCGCCGCCGACGTCAGCAACGCCGCCGCCAACACCACAAGGGCCGTCACGCGGTTCATCGTCACAGGCTCCACACGGTGTGGGTGGGCAGAGCCCCCACGGGCACGATGCTCTTCACGTCGACGACGACACCGCCCGGCTTCACACCCGCAACAAGTGCTTCGAGCCCCGCATCAACAAAGCGCTTGTGGTTCACGGCAAGCACCACGGCATCAAGCCCGGTGAGTTCTTCTTTCGCCACCAACTGGATGCCGTATTCGTGCATCGCGTCGTCGACGTCGGCGTGCGGGTCGTACACCAGCGGGACCACGCCAAAGCTGCGGAGTTCCGCAACGATGTCGGGCACGCGGGAGTTGCGCAGGTCGGGCACGTTCTCCTTGAACGTCAGCCCCAGCACGCCAACGCGCGCCCCGCGCACGACGACGTCCTTGTTCACGAGCAGCTTCACCAGCTTCTGAGCGATAAACACGCCCATGCCGTCGTTGATGCGGCGACCCGCCTGAATGACCTGTGGGTGGTAGCCAAGCCCCTCGGCCATCGTCGTCAAATAGTAGGGGTCAACACCAATGCAGTGGCCGCCGACGAGCCCGGGCTGAAACTTCAAGAAGTTCCACTTCGTGCCTGCAGCATCGAGCACGTCCTTCGTGCGAATGCCCTTCTTGTCGAAGATGATCGCCAGCTCGTTCATGAGGGCGATGTTCAAATCGCGCTGCGTGTTCTCGATGACCTTCGCCGCCTCGGCCACCATGATCGACGGAGCGCGATGCACGCCAGCCGTGACCACGCTGGCGTAGGCCGCAGCCACGCGCTCGAGCACCTCGGGGTTCTCGCCGCTCACCACCTTCACGATCCGCTCGAGGGTGTGCTCTTTGTCGCCGGGATTGATGCGCTCGGGGCTGTAGCCGAGGAAGAAGTCGACGCCGCGGCGCTTGCCACTCACCCGTTCGATGATGGGCCCGCAAACCTCCTCAGTCACGCCAGGATAGACGGTCGACTCGAAGACCACGACGGCACCAGGCGCGGTGGCTTTCAGCGCGTGGCCAACCGTTTCGCTCGCTCGCATCAGGGGCGTGAGGTCGGGGCGCTTCGTCTCGTCGATCGGCGTGGGGACAGCGACGATGAAAAAGGTGCGGTCAGCGAGTTCAGCGACGTCGTTCGTCACCGTGAGCGCCGCTTCGCGCAAGCTGGCTTCGCTCTCTTCGCCGTTTTTGTCGACGAACGCGCGGAGCTCGGCGATCCGACGGGCATTCACGTCGAAGCCCACCGTCCCTCGCCAGCGCCTCGCAAACGCCAGTGCCACCGGCAGACCGACGTAGCCGAGCCCGAGCACCGCCACCTTTTCGCCGTTTTGCTGCGCCACACGCACCTCACATCGTCGGACAACAGGTCACCGCAGCAGCCGCGGGCGGCCGGGAGTGTTCAGAACTTGTCTGCTTTGTCGTCGTCGATGCCGACAACGTTCACAAGACCCCGTCAGTAGCGCGCGGTGGCAACCACCAGGGTTTCATTGCGCACGAAGCCGAGGTTGGTGCTGGTGGCGATATCGGCAGCATTGGTGAGCCGCAGATCGAGGTTGTTGCGCAGCCCGAACGACAGCCACTTGATCACGTGGAAGTCGAGCGCCACCGACGCATCGAAGTGGTGATCGAGCCGTCCCGTCGCCGCCGTGGTGAGCGCCTGCGTGGCCACTTCGTCGCCGAACTGCAGCAGCGAGTAGCCCGCGAGTGCCGACACTTCGAGCTGGCCCAGCAGCTGGTTCACGCGGCCGTAGAAGCGGTTTTCGCCGATGTACTGGTACAACGCGATCGGCTCGAACGTGCGGCGATAGCCACCAGCAACGCTGGTCTGCTGCAACGGCTTCCACTGCACTTCAGCCTGCCCCGTCATGCCAAAGATCGAGCCGGTTCGAATGGCGCCCGTGGCGTCGAGGACCAGCGGGTTGGAGTAGCCAGCAGCAGCCATGAAGGCGAGACGCGGCAGCAGGTTGCCCTGGATGCCCAACTGAGCGTTCAGCGGAAACGCTTGCCCCTGGCCCACCGTGAATGGGTAGCTCTGCCAGCCGGCCCCCAGGGTGAGAAACGCCCCGGTTTTGGGCAGGAAGCGGTAGTCGGTGCGCAGCTGAAGGTTGTGCTGCATCGAGTCGAGCGCGCCCTTCGACACCAGTCCGGCGTTGCCCACCGTGTCGACGTACTTCGTGAAGTTGAAGTTGTAGCCAAGGCGCATGTTAAGCGTGCCGCCACCCGGGCGAAACCCAACGCCGGCCTTCAGGGTGTTGCGGACGCGGCTGAGCAACGTGCCCAGCACCGCAATGCCTGGATCGGTGTTGAAGCTGACGTTGTCGCCAACGGCGAAGGTAAAGGTGCCGCCGCGGTTGAGTTCCAGCTCACCCGAGAGCAGCGATTGATACAGCAGGAACTGCTGCGTTTGAGGATTCACCACGCCCGGAAGGATTCCGTAGTCGAGCTGGGCCTTGCCGTCGAAGGCGATCGTGGAGCCGGGCGCGTTCAGCTCGAGGTACGGGCGGATGCGGATGACGACGTCGCCACCGAACTCGCCCGATGGGTCGGCCAGCGGCGTGGTGTACGGGTTCGTGTCGAAGCCGGTGCCCGCCGTTACGCCGAGATGCAAGCGCGATCGGCCATCGTCGCTCACGGCGAAGCCGTCGTCGCCAGCCACAGTGAGTTTGCCCACGGTCTGCTGCGCTGACGCGGGCAGCGCCATCAGAAGCAGAACGATCAGGGCACGAACAACCACGCAGGACCCCTCAAAACGCTGACAGGACGGGAGAGTAGGCCCCAAACCGACCTGCTCGCAAGCACGCATATCGACCTTGGTGTCGCAGAACGCACACATCGTTCACGTCCAGGCAGACGCACGCCGCGATCGGCATAGGGGAGACGGGCGGTGCCCGGTCTTCCCCTGCCACACCACCGGACAGGCGGGTCCGCATCCGGCGGTTCGGTCAGTTGAGGTCACCGGCAAGCCGGGGAAGCCCCAGCCTGTCGAA
>JBIKRQ010000592.1:0-3158 GCA_044349155.1 Myxococcota bacterium | reverse complement strand
GACCGGGCATCACGCCGGGTCGTTGACTGCAAAGGACGGGGGGCGCTCACGAATGACAACGGCCTGCGAGGCAGGCCGATGCAGCGATCATGCAGATCTGCAGCTCACTGTTTGACGTTGAGCTCAGCACGGCGGTTTTCGGCGAACGCCTCTTCCGTCTGCGCATTGTTGAGCGGCTTTTCCTCGCCGTAGGAGACAACCTTCATGCGCTTGTCCTCGACGCCCAGGGCGCTGAGGTACTTCTTGGCGCTCTTGGCGCGGCTCTCACCGAGCGAGAGGTTGTACTCGGGGGTACCGCGCTCGTCGGCGTGGCCCTCGACGACGAGGCTCCAGCCCGCGTTCTTCTTCATGCACTTGGCCAGCGTGTCGAGCGACGAGCGCGCTGCGGGGGTGAGGTCGCTCATGTTGTAGTCGAACTGCACACGGCTGTTGGCCTTGCAGTCGAGGGCTTCATCGCCGCCGGCGGGGGTGGTGCCGGTGCCGGCCGTCGAGCCGCGCAGACAACGACCCTTCTCGCACGAAGCACCGCTGCCGCAGGTGTCGGAGGTGGTGCACTGGGCCTTCACGCAGGCGTTGGCTTCGCAGATGTTGCCAGCACCGCACTGGTCGTCAGACGCGCAGGTCTGCTCGCAGCGGCCGCGGTTGCAGGTCTCACCAGCGTCGCACTGGCTGTCTTTCGCGCATTCCTGGCACTGGCCGAGCAAGCAGTACTCGTTGATGACCGCGCCATCCTTGCTCTTTTTGCACTGCTCGTCGTTTTCGCACTTGGGGTACTCGGGACCCGGGCAGCCTGCGGCGACGGCGGCAACGAACACGAATGTGGGAAGAAGCAGACGGGACAGGCGCATCGGACACTCCTGGGCGTAACCAAGCAAACGTCGAGACAGGGAATTGGGCGACGAGCGCGGCGGAACGTAGGAGCAGTGCCCACATGACGCAAGGCAGAAAGTGCTGTCGCGCGCAACCTGCGGCGTCGACGAGTCGTGAGGCGTAGGACACATGACCGGCTGCGGCATCGTCGACACAGCGATGAGCGCTTGCTCCACACCAGGTGCTCCGATAGGACGCCGCAGCTCATGGAACCGCTGCCCTCCCCCAGCGCCTCGACGTCGAGTGTCTACGTCGAAGACCCCGGTTCCCCTGGGTTTGTCGAACCAACGCTCATCAAGCGCATCCTCGTGCTGGGTCTGCCGGTCATCATCGGCATGATGACGCAGACGTTGATCAATCAGATCGACGGCATGTTTATCGGCCGGCTCCCCGAGGCTGAGGCGGTGCCCGGTCACGCGGCGATGGGGCCATCGCTAATTCTGCTGTGGGCCTTTGGCGGCTTCTTGTCGGCGATCTCGGTGGGCACGCAGGCGCTGGCCGCACGCCGCATCGGCGAAGGCGACCACCTCGGTGCGGGCAAGGTGCTCACGAACTCGGTGGTGTTGGCGATTGCCAGCTCCGTCGTCGCCACGGGCATCGCGATTGCGCTCGTGCCGGTGCTGTTTCCGATCATGCACGGCGACCCGAAGGTGCAGGCCATCGGCATTTCGTTCTGCCGCATTCGCTTTTTGGGCATCTTGCCGATGGTGCTGACGGCGAGCTTGAAGAGCTTTTACGACGGGCTGGGCCGCACCCACGTGCACATGGTCATCGCCATCGCGATGAACGTGATCAACTTCGCGCTGTGCTGGGTGCTCGTCTTCGGCAATGCCGGCTTCCCTGCGATGGGCGTCAACGGCGCTGGCTGGGCGGCGGTGCTGTCGGCGAGTGCGGGCACGGTGATGCTCATCGCCTACGCCTTCAACAGCAGCGATCGCGCCCGCTTTCAGGTGCTGCGCTGGAGCAACCTCGAGGGTGCCATCGCCCGTCGCATCTCGGTGCTGTCGGTGTTCTCGGGCCTCGCCACCGTCGCCGTCATGACGGGCTTTGCGCTGTTCTTGCGCATCCCCGCGTTCCTCGATGCCCAGCAGGGCGCACCGGGCACCAACGCAGCGGCGGCGTGGGACGTCATCACGATCATGATGATCGTGTTCATGACCTGCATCGCCTTTGGCACCTCGACGGCCACGTTGGTGGCGCAGTCGGTGGGGGCGAAGAAGCCCGACCTCGCGTCGCGCTACGGTTGGCAGAGTGTGTTGCTCGCTGTTGGCGTCATGGCGGCGATCGGCGCGGTGGTGTTTGCCTTCCCCGAAGATCTGCTGCGCGCGTTTTTGCCCAAAGACAAAGACAAGGTGGAGCTGCTCAAAGACGCCGCTGTGGCCCTCGCGGTGCCGTCGTTGCGCTTCACCGGTTTGATCGCACCGATCGCCGCGGCCGCCCTCGTGCTCACGCAGGCGCTCTACGGCGCGGGTGAGTCGCGATTCGTGGCGATCGTCGAGTTCGCGCTGCACTTCGGCTGCCTGGTGCCGCTGTCGTACGTGTTCGCGATCGTGATGGGCCTTGGCCTCATCGGCTGCTGGTACGCCACGGCGATCTACGGCGTGTTGCTGCTCGCCGCGACGGCGTGGCGCTTTGCGCTGGGCCGCTGGAAAACCGTCGAGCTGTAGACGCGCTTTGGGGTTTCTCGCCGAGGTGTCTTGAGGGCGGTCAAATCGTTGACGGTCAGCGTCACACAATGGTGCACGTCGTCACGCCCCCTACATCTACGACGGTGTGGGTACGCAACGGACCGAGACAACCGGGACAAGAATACTCAACCGCCGGCGAGATGCGCCGAGGATGCATCCATGCGTTCTTTCCGTTTCGTGCTCGTTTCGCTGCTGGTCCTGCTTGCTGCCAGCTGTGAAGCCCCGCCCACGCCAGTGCTGGAATTGCCGACGGGGCTGCTGCTGACCTCGCTGCCAGCCGAACAACGGGCGCTGTTGCGGGTGACGCTTGAGGTGTCTGACGGCGCGCTCAACGAAACCGATCTCGTGCTCGCGAAGGACGCAGCGTCGCTCTCGGGCACGTTCACCCTGCAAAACGCGGCGAGCGGCACACGCACCGCCACGATGCGCGTGTATGGCCGTTTCAACGCCGAGGCCGACGAGGTGCTGCTCGGTCGCGCCACCGACACCGCGGCAGTGAAGACGGCGACGACGACGAACTTCGACTTCGCCGACACCGCTTTTGAGAGTTGCGCGGCGGGGATCGATGGGCGCTGTGCGCTGGAGTTCGACCTCAACCGC
>JBIKRQ010000198.1:0-11866 GCA_044349155.1 Myxococcota bacterium | reverse complement strand
ACGCCAAACACTTCACGCCCGTCGAGACGCGCGTGGCGCTGGAGCAGATGAATTCGGCCGTCGATGGCACCGGTGTTGATGCCGCGTACGCGTTGGCGGGCATTGCGCAAGCAGCACCCGACATGTTGTCGGTGGCCCCGGTGCTCAAGGCGCTGTCGTCGTCAGACCCGCGACTCGTGTTGGCGGGCTTGCTCGCTGCCGAGCGCGTCGTGCGCGGCAAAAACGGGGTCGAGAAAGCGGCCGCGTTGCGTGAGCCGGTCACGGTGGTGCTCGCGGCCAACAAGCCCGAGGGCACGGCGTTCTCGACGTTGCACGGTGCGTTGTACGGCCTGCACGAGCGCAGCTTGTTGGCGTTGCTGGCGTTGTCGCGTGCCGACGGTGCGGTGGCCGAACTCATCGTCAACGACGCGCGCGTGCCCACGGCCGAGCAAGCCTGGATCGGTGCCGATCTCGCCGATGCCCGCTTCGCCGCGCACTACGACACGTGGGCGTGGGACAAGAGTGACGTCGTCGCGGCGCGGGGTGTGTGGGGCGGCTTCGTGGCCCGCGGTAAGCGCTACGCGGGCTACCTGCTGCGCACCAACGACGGCGGGCTTGTGGGCTGCGCGAGCCGTCGGCTCGATCAGTAGCGTCAGCAGGCGCTACTCGACGCGTGCTTCGCGGCCTTCGTAGCCAACGAGATCGCCGCGTTGCAGCTGCCGTTTGCGTCGCGTGTCGACGACGCCGTTGACCGTGACCAGGCCGCCTTGAATGGCGTGTTTGGCCTCGCCGCCGCTGCTCACGAGTTGCTCGCGCTTCAAGAAATCCTGCAGGCGCAGTGGTTGCTGCTCGCTCATCGCGCACGCCCGCACTGGGTCGCATGGGCAGCAACGTCGTCGACGATCAAGCCGTCAACGCCGAGGTCGAGCAGCCGTTGCCCCTCGTCGATACTGCGCACCGCCCACACGTGCACGCGCAAGCCCGCAGAGCGCGCAGCGTCGACGAAGGCGCGGTCGACGATCGACGCCGGCGGGTGGATCGCATCGGGCGCCAGCAGCGGCACCGACCAGCCCGTGCGCAGCGGCAGCACCGCCTTTGGCCACAGCAGCACCGCGATCGGGATGCTGCGATCGAGGCGCCGCACCTCGAGCAGCTGGGCAGGATGAAACGAACTCACGATCACATTGATGCGCGGCGTGTGGGCGCGGATGACCTCGACAACGCGACGCTCAAGGCCGACCCACGCCGGCGTTGGGCCCTTGAGCTCGACGTTGACGACGGCCCCATCGGGCATCATCGCGAGGGCGTCGTGCAGGCGCGGCACCGGCTCGGTGCCCCAACCTTGAAACCAGCTGCCGGCGTCGACGTGGCCGAGTTCGTCGGCGTCGAAGTCGACGGGCTTGCCGATCACATTGGTGGTGCGATCGAGCGTGTCGTCGTGCAGCACCACGGGCACGCTGTCGCCCGAGAGGGTGGTGTCGAGTTCGACGCCGTGAGCACCGTCGTGAAGGGCCGCGCGAAATGCACCGAGCGTGTTCTCCGGGGCACGCGCCATCGCCCCGCGGTGTCCGAGCAGCAGCGGACGACCACCGCTGTAGCAGGCCTCCATCGCGGCCTGTGACGACGAAGGACGCGTTGTCGCGGTGAATGCCGTGGCCCGCAGCGCCAACTGCCGCAGCAGCGGATCGACCGGTGCCGACCACTTGCCCTCGAGGGTCTGGCGGGCGGCGACAACGAGGGAGCGCGTGATCGACATGCAGCGAGCGTTAGCGTCGACGTGCACTCTCGTCGAGGTGCCTTGCGATCGCCGCGAGGTTTTCTGCCATGAACAAGCGCAGGTGGTCGCCCTTGAGCACGACGCGCTCGACGTGCCCGCTGCCCCACGTGCGCCAGCCCAGCCACGGGTCGTCCATCTGCGTGGCGGCCCAGGAGAAGCCGGTTTCGGCGGCGAACAGCAGCAGCGGCACCGACGTCGACGACCGCGGCCAGTAGGCGTGGTGCGCCAACGTCGACACACCAGCCAGGCGCTGCAGTTGCTGGCGTTGCGCGAGGGGCAGGGCGGCAAGCTGCTCGTCGTCGATCGCGTAGGCGTCGACGAACGCTTCGGCCCGTTGGAGCTTGAAATTCAGCTTCGCGCGCACGCTGTCCAGGCGTTCTTTGAGGTAGGCGATGCGGCCCGACCAATCGCGCATCCGCAACGATTCGGCGTGCAACAGCGCGCGGGTCCACGCCGGCAGCTTCTTTGGATAGCCCGGTGCCATCGTGTCGAAGATCACGAGTTTGCGGACAGGACGTCCCGCCAACTTGCGCTGCAGCGCCATCTCCCACGCGACCAGCCCGCCAAACGAGTAGCCCGCGAACACGACGTCGTCGCCAACGCCGGCGTCGTCGAGGGCTTGCAGGTTGCGCGTGGCGAGCGCTTCGACGGTCATGAGCGGTTCTTCGCCCACCTCGCTGCCGAAGGTGCGCAACCCGCACGCCGGCACCTGCATCTGCTCGGCGATCGGCGCAAAGGTGAACACGTGCCCGCCGATGCCCGGCAGGAACACCACACCTGCGTCTTTGACGTCGACGGTATGCGAGCCCAGCGGCACCACGAGCGCGTGCGCGTCGAAGCGTGTTGGTGCCGTTGGCGTTGGCGCATCGTTGGCTGTCGTCGTCGTTGCTGTTTTCGCGCCGCGTTGATCGAGCACGCGCGCAAGGCTTGCGACCGTGCGCGCCACCATCAGCATCGACAGACTGACGTCGACACCGCTGGCATCGCTGAGGCGGCGCACGACGACGGCGGCCTTCAGCGAGTGCCCGCCCCAGGCGACAAAGCTGCGGTGGATGTTGTTGACCTCGACACCCAGCACGTCGCTCCACACGCGCGCGATGAGCTTCTCGGTCGCGGTGACAGGCGGCGTGGCGGTGTCGTCGACGACGGCGCGGGGCAGGGCGCGCTTGTTGATCTTGTCGTTCGCGGTCTTTGGCAACGACGGCAGCACCACGATGCGCGCGGGCACCATCGCTTCGGGCAGGCGCTGTTGCACCAACGTGAGCAGGTCGGCTTCGGTGAGCGTGGCCGAGGCCACCCACGCGAGCAGATGGTCGTTCTCGACGACGACGGCGGCCTCGAGCGCTCCCGACGCGAGCAGCACCGCTTCGACTTCGGTGGGCTCGATGCGCACGCCGCGCAGCTTCACCTGCTCGTCTTTGCGCGCGAGCCATTCGAGTTCGCCGTCGGGCCACAAGCGCACGAGGTCGCCGGTGCGGTACCAGCGATCGCCGTCCACAGCGTCGATCACGAAGGCCGCTGCTGTTTGCTCTGGTGCATTCAGGTAGCCGTCGGCGAGGCCAAGGCCACCCACGAGCAGCTCGCCGACTTCAAGCACCGGCACGGGCTTGAGCGCGTCGTCGACAACGCGGCAACGCACGTGTGGGGCACAGCGGCCGATCGGAATGCGCGCAGGCACTGGCTGTCCGCGACGCGGCGCTGACCACGACGTGGAAAACACCGTCGACTCGGTGGGGCCGTATTCGTTGACGAGCCACGCATCGCTGTGGACGTGGTGTTTCTCGACGAGCTGTGGCGTGAGCTTCTCGCCGCCAACGATCACAAACCCGAGCGCCTCCAGCGGTTCGTCGCCTGGTGCTGCGGCATCGAGCACCGCACTCCACAACGCAGGCACCGCCGACGTGTACGTGATGTGACGACGTGAGAGTGCGTGCCGAATTGCTGTGGGATCGCGCCGGTGGTCTTCGCCCAGCAGGTGCATGGTGCCGCCCGTGGTGAGCGACCAGAACACCGTTTCGATCGAGCCGTCGAAGAAAAACGGCGCCAACAGCAACGAGCGGTCGACGTGGGGAAAGCCCAACGCGTCGCGCGCCTGCAACTGCGCCATCGCCGCCCGCTGCGAGATGACCACACCCTTCGGCGTGCCTGTGCTGCCCGACGTGAAGACGGCGTACGCGGGATCGGTGTCGCTGCCCGGGATGCTGAGCACGTCAGGATCGTCGACGACGGCGAGCGCGCGCTGGGCCACGTCGGCGTCGCGCAACAGCACCACGAACTTCGCCTGCGTCCGGATCGCATCGTGCCTGCCAGCGGGGGCCGCAGGATCGAGGGGCACGTAGGCGGCACCGGCAAACAGAATGCCGCAGATGCCCTCGACGGTGCGCTGCGGGTCAAGGCAGCACAGGCCGACGAGGGAGCCCGGACCAACGCCGTCGACGGCAAGGCTGGCGGCGATGGCGCGCCCACGTTGCAGCAGGTCGGCGCGCTCGATGACGACGTCGCGCGAGGGATCTTGCGGGTCGGTCACGACGACGAGGGCGGGCGCATCGGCTGACGCAAGGTCTTCGGCCACCGCACAACCAAGGTGCCCGCCAACAACGCCGCTGCGCTGTTCGGCGGTGGCGTCGTTGCGCAACAGGGCACTGACGTCGACGTCGCCAAGGCGTGTGAGGAACGCGAGCGGTTGCGTGGGGGCTGCAAGCCCGGCGGCCAAGATGCGCAGCACGCGGTGGGCGAAGCGTTCGGCGAAGCCTTCGTCGAAGCGATCGGCTTCGACCTCGACGACGAGGCGTGGCGTGTTGCCCTTCTCGTCGACGGTGAGCGAGATCGGAAACGCCGTACCGCCCGCAATGATGCGGCCCGCGTTGACGTCGACGCCGGGAATCACGCCGTCGAACGCCGAGAACGGGATGTAGTTGAACAACGCCGACGGCAGCGGCGCACCGATGGTGGGCAGCTCCTCGGCGTCGAACGCGCCGTGTTGCAGGCTCTCGCGCACGGCGGCGCGCGAGGCGGCCACAGCGTCGACGAACGAGCCATTCGTGGGCAGCGCCACGCGCAGCGCCTTGGTGCGCACGAAGCAGCCCATCTCGTGGTTGTCGGCGTCGTCGTTGGGGCGTGACGCGCGTGTGGTGCCGATGAGCAGATCGGTGGTGCGGCACGCGCGCGAGAGCTCGGCGACAAATGCGGCGAGAAACACATGGACGGTGCGGGCACCCTGCTCAGCAGCAAACGCCGAGGCCGCCGCAAACAGCGCGCTGTCGATGGGCACCTCGACGTCGAAGGCGCGCCCCGTGGCCTGTGGCGGTGGCGGAAACACCGTCGGCATCGACAACGCGGAAACACCAGCGAGGCGCTGCTGCCAGAAGGCTTTGTCGGCGGCGCGTGCGGCTGGTGCGGCGTCGTCGGCACCGCGGGCGCTGCGGGCGTCGATCCACAGATCGTCGTCGAGGGCAGCTTCGTCGCCGAAGGTCATCTGCTCGCCACGCAGCGCACGCGCGAGGGCCCGCGGCAGTGAGCGTGACAAGCCCCAGCCGTCGAGGATGAGGTGGTGTGCGCCGAGGATGAGCACGTGGTGGTTGTCGCTGCGGCGCAGCAGGCGTGCTCGGCACAGCGGCCCGCGCTCGAGGTCGTACGGTGCGCGCACCACCTCGTCGACGGCGGCGTTGATCATGGCGTCATCGGCGTCGTCGACGTCGAGCTTCACCAGCCGCGTGGGAGCACCCAACGCGCCGACGGGCTCACCGTTTTCTTGCACCACCCGCATGCGCAGCACGGGGTTCTCGGCGACGATCGCAAACGCGCGCGCGACGTCGTCGGCGTACAGCTCACCATGCAGATCGACGACACGGCCGATGTTGGCCACGGGTGCCTGCGGGTGCAGCTGGTGCAAAAACCAGAAGCGCCGCTCGACGGTGGTCAGTGGGAACGTGCGCGACGACGACGACATCGCGGCCTGACTACCATGTCCGACATAACGGACGCCACTTGCACGATCGCGTGTGCGCAGACGCCACGCGCGTGATCACATGCAGAAAAGCGAGCGCGATCAGCGACGTGCGCGGTGCCCGCCGATGCTGATCGGGTAGTCGCCCGAGAAGCACGCGTCGCACGCCCCTGGGGTGTGCGGTGTGACGCCGTCGCCGCGCACTGCTGCGTGCAGGCCCGCGCGCGACAGGTAGCCCAGCGTGTCGGCCTTCACGAACGCGCAGATGCCCGCGACGTCGAGGCGGCTGGCGATCAGCTCCTCGCGCGTGGGCGTGTCGACCCCGTAGAAGCACGGGTTCGTCGTCATCGGTGCCGAGATGCGCAGGTGCACTTCGGCAGCGCCGGCCGAGCGGATCATGTCGACGATCTTCTTCGACGTGGTGCCGCGCACCAGGCTGTCGTCGACGACGACCACGCGCTTGCCCGCCAGAATGCCGCGCACCGGGTTCAACTTCAGCTTCACGCCGAAGTGGCGAATGCGCTGCTCGGGCTCGATGAACGTGCGGCCGACGTAGTGGTTGCGCACCAGACCCAGCGCGAACGGCAAGCCGCTCTCTTCGGCGTAGCCCATCGCGGCAAACACACCGGAGTCGGGCACGGGAATGACGACGTCAGCCTCGACGTGGTGCTCACGCGCAAGCTGGCGGCCCATGGCCCGTCGCGCATCGTGCACGGCACGGCCGAACACGATCGAGTCGGGGCGCGCGAAGTAGACGTGCTCGAAGATGCAGTTGGCAACCGGCAGGCCTTCAACGTTGTCGAGCTGGTGCGAGTGCACGCCCGCGTCGTCGATCATCACGATTTCGCCGGGGGCGATCTCGCGCAGGTACTCCGCACCGATCAAGTCAAACGCACACGTTTCCGACGCCAGCGCGTAGCCATCGGGGCCGGCCGCGTCGGCGTCACGGGGCAGCTTGCCGAGCACCAATGGCCGCACACCCGACGGATCGCGCATGCCGTACAAGCGCCCGTCGCCGGCAATCGTGAGCGCATACGCCCCACGCACCTGCTTCAGACATTTCTGCAAGCGCTCGAGCAGCGAGCCGTGCGTCGAAGCGATCAGGTGCAGCAACACCTCGGTGTCGACGGACGACGAGAAGATGCTGCCGCGTTCTTCGAGCTGGGCCTTGAGCGCATCAGCGTTCACGAGGTTGCCGTTGTGGGCCACCGCAATCGGTCCGGCCTGGCAACGCGCGTACACGGGGCCAGCGTCGCGCAGGCGCGCATCGGGATCGCTGCTGTCGGCCCCTGCCGTCGCGTAGCGCGCGTGACCAATCGCCACCGCACCGGGCAGGGCGGCGAGGTCGGCTTCGGTGAACACGTCGGCGACGAGGCCCTGGCCCACCTTGCGCTTCAGCGTTTCGTTGTCGCCCGCGACGATGCCCGCCGACTCCTGACCGCGGTGCTGCAGCGCATACAGCATGAGGTACGCGAGCTTTGCGGCTTCTGCCTGCCCCTTCGACTGCGGATCGAACACGCCAGCGACGGCGCACGCGTCGTGAAAGGCATCGCTGTCGTCGGCTGTGTGCTCAAGCATCTTCATCGCATCCACCTTCGTTCGACCAACACGAACCGCAGCCCAAACAGCGAGATCACGTCGACGTCACGTCGACAACGTGCCCGCTACGATCTTGCCCATCACGCCTTCGGCTTCCGCCACGAGGCCAGCGAAGTCGGTGTCGAAGACGCGATCGCCCTGGTGGTCTTGCAACCGGAAGTGCTCGTGCACGCCGACCGCGCCGAGCACCGCCACCGGTACGCCCACCGCTGTTGCTGCGGCCTGCACCGCCGCCACCTGCGCCTGATCGACGGCGACGACGAACTGCAGGCGATCTTCGCCGAGGTACGACACGAGGAAGTCTTCGCCTTCGGGCAGGGTGCTGCGCACGGGTTGCTCGTTGCCAAGGGCCACCGAGAACAGCGTGTGCGCGAGGCCACCCGCGAGCACCGGCCACGCATCGAGCACGGTTCGGCTTGTGCGCAAACCCCGCACCAACGTGCAGAGTTTGGCCGCGTCGTCGAGGTCGAGCACGGGCAACGGACCACGTCCGCGCGCCGTCTGCCACACCGCCAGGCTGCCGTTGAGCGAGTCGGGTGGTGCACCCAAACGCACCAACACATCGCCACCCTTGAGGGCCAACGCGGGTGCGACCGACGCGAGATCGTCGACGACACCCACCACACCCACCGTTGGCGTGGGCAGCACGGCGAGGTCGTCGGTCTGGTTGTACAAGCTGACGTTGCCGCTCACGACGGGCACACCGAGGCCAACGCACGCGGCCGAGATGCCGTCGACGCCAAGGGCCAGCTGCGCCATCTGCTCGGGCACCAGCGGCGAGCCGTAGTTGAGGCAGTCGGTCACGCCCACGGGCAACGCACCCACAGCGCTCACGCGGGCCACACCCTCGACGACAGCACGCTTCGCACCCTCGTGTGGGTCGAGCGCGCAGTGCCGGCTGTCGCACACCAGGGCCATCGCGATGCCGCGTTTCGTGTCGGGCAGTTTCACGAGGGCTGCGGCGGCGAAGGTGCCGTCGAACACAGTGCCCGCACCCACTTCGCGGTCGAATTGCTTGTAGATCCAGGTCTTTGGCACCAGCGACGGCGACAGCAGCACATCGCGCACCGCCTGCGCTGGCTTCGTGGTGAGCGGCTTGAGATCGGCCGCCGTGAGTGCCTCAGGACGTGCTGGCGGCGTGAACGGGCGCTGGTAGCGCGGCGCTTCGTCAGCCAACGGCTCGGCGGGCAGGCAGCACACCTCGACGCCATTTTTCTCGAGACGCACAAAGCCGTCGTCGGTGACCGCGCCAATCACGGTGCAGTCGAGGTCCCACTTCTCAAAGATCTGGCGGACGTCGTCTTCTTTGCCGGCTTGCACGACGAGGAGCATGCGCTCCTGCGACTCCGAGAGCATGATCTCGTACGCCGTCATGCCCGTTTCGCGTTGCGGTACGTGGTCGAGGTTCAAGCGCACACCGCTGCCTGCGCGGCTCGCCATCTCGAACGCTGACGACGTCAAACCAGCAGCGCCCATGTCTTGAATGCCGACGAGCAGGTCAGCACCGCGCGCGAACAATTCGAGGCACGCCTCGAGCAGCAGCTTCTCTTTGAACGGGTCGCCCACCTGCACCGTGGGGCGCTCGGTTTCAGCCCCCTCCGAGAACGAATCCGAGGCCATCGTGGCGCCGTGAATGCCGTCGCGGCCGGTTTTTGCGCCCACGTACATCACGGGGTTGCCCACACCCGAGGCGTTGCCCTTCCAGATGTTGTTCTTCTTCACCACGCCAAGGGCGAAGGCGTTGACGAGGATGTTGCCATCGTAGGCCTGGTCGAACTCGGCATTGCTCCACACCGTGGGCACGCCGAAGCAGTTGCCGTAGCCGCCGATGCCGCGCACCACACCGTCGACGAGGGACGGGGTTTTCGGGTGTGCCGGACGACCAAAACGCAGCAGGTTCATCGCGGCGATCGGTCGCGCACCCATGGTGAACACGTCGCGCAAGATGCCGCCCACGCCGGTAGCAGCGCCCTGGTAGGGCTCGATGTAGCTGGGGTGGTTGTGGCTTTCGACTTTGAACGCCACGGCCCAGCCATCGGCCACGTCGGGCTCAACGTCGACGACGCCAGCGTTTTCACCGGGGCCCACCAACACGCGCGGACCTTTGGTGGGGAAGCGCCCCAGGTGCACGCGCGACGACTTGTACGAGCAGTGCTCCGACCACATCGCCGAGATGCAGCCAAGCTCCACCTTCGTCGGCGAGCGCCCGATAAGTGAACACGCCCGCGCGAATTCTTCGGCGTTCAACCCCATCTCGGCACCATGGGCGGCTTCGGTGGTGTCGACGTCGTTCAAGCGAGAGACGAGCTGTTTCTTCTTGCCGCTCATGCAGACCGTCCAGCGCTGCACACAGCAGCGATCAGTGCCAGGCCGTCGTCGCCACCAACGAGGGCCGACGCGCGTCGTTCCGGGTGGGGCATCATGCCGATCACGTTGCGCTTCGGTCCGCCGATGATGCCGGCAATGCCACGACGAGCACCATTCACGCGGCCATGGCCATCAGCGTCGAGCTCGGCGTAGCGAAAGGCGATGCGGCGCTCGCGCTCGAGCAGATCGAGGGTGGCGTCGTCGGCGAAGTAGTTGCCTTCGCCGTGGGCAATCGGAACCACGATGCCGTCTTCGCCGGGCGCTGTGCGTTCGTAGCCAGCGAGCAGCGGCGAATCACCCACCACCTGCAGCTCGACCTCTTCGCAGTGAAAGCGCCCGTCGGTGTTGCGCAGCAAGGCACCCGGCAAAATCTGCGTTTCGCACAGGATCTGAAAGCCGTTGCAGATGCCCAACACGGGGCCACCAGCGTCGACGAAGCGGTGCACCGCCCCCATGATGTTGCTGCGCGCGGCCATCGCCCCACAGCGCAGGTAGTCACCAAACGAGAAGCCACCGGGCAGGATCACGGCGGTGGTGTCTTTGGGCAGCTCGTGCTCCTTGTGAAACACGCTGCGCGCAACCGCACCTGTTTGAACCACAGCCGCGACGCAATCTCTGTCGCAGTTGCTGCCGGGGAACGTGACGACGACAACAGCCATGGCTCAACCCACCTCGACGATGGCGTCTTCGATCACGGGATTGCGCAGCAGTTTGTCGGCCATCGCCACCGCCTGCGCCTTCACCGCCACGACGTCGTCGCCGGGGATGTCGAGCTCGATCAGCTTCTGCACGCGCACATTCGCGACCTCGCCGAAGCCCAGCGTGTGCAGGCTCTTTTCGACGGCGGCACCTTGTGGATCGAGCACACCGGGCTTCAAGCGGACAATCACGCGCGCGCGCATGGCGCCTCCAGGCAAACAAGGGTGGTTCAGCGGCACGGACCCGATAGCCAGCCCCGGCGCCGCCGTCGAGTCGTCGACGAGCAGCGGACACCGCCGTACACTCCTGGTGTGCGTACCGCTGTCGTTGCCATCGCCTTTGCCTTCGCGGCCGTGCCGGCTGCCGCCGAAAAACCCGACCCGATCGTGACGCCGCTGGCGGCCGCAGGTGCTGCGCTCGCAGGCGGGATGGTGGGCAGCGGCGTGGCGTTGTCGTTGGCGTTCGCCGCCCAGCAGACCACCACCGACGAGGTCACGGCCGAAAACCGCACCCTCAACCAGCTCGCCACCTTCGGCACGCTCACCATGCCGGGACTGTTGTCGGTGGCCGGGGCGATCGTGGGCGGGAGCGCGACAGGCGGCACGGTGGGCGGCCTCACAGCTGGCTTTGGCGCGACGGTGGGGGCTGCGGCGGGCACAGCGGCAGCGCTGGTCGCGATCCCCCTGACGCCCACCACAGCAACGTCCTCGCCGATCGTGGCGACGGCCGCGGTGGCCGGCGTGGTGATCGCTGGGGCAGCCGTGGGCGGTGCTGTGGGCGCAGTGATCGGGGCCTTGAGCGCCAGCGAGCCCGAAGAAGCCGCTGACGACGTCGCTGAAGACGCATCCGAACGCGACGACGCCGCAAACAACGAGTTCACGCTTGACGAGAAAACGGAAAGCCCTTAGAACCCACCTCACCTCGGCGCTGCTGAGGCGAAAACTGAAGAGCGATGCGGGAATAACTCAGTGGTAGAGTGCAACCTTGCCAAGGTTGAAGTCGCGGGTTCGAATCCCGTTTCTCGCTCAGGATTGCTCGAGTGGTGGAATGGTAGACACGCCGGACTTAAAATCCTGTGGGCATTAGCCCGTGCGGGTTCAAGTCCCGCCTCGAGTACAAAACCCTGATGTCAAAATCAGGGTTTTTTGTTTTAATCTAGTAAATCAACCGCGATATCACATGGGTTTTCACATTCTACCCCATGAACCCGTTGAAATTTGTAACTTTGTTGAGTTTTTTAGGTAAACAATCGTTATGTGGAGTAGAATAGCAAGCATTATATTAAGAAATAGGTTATATATTCTAACGATAATCTTTCTGTTGACCGTATTTTTTGGGTATTTCATTTTTACCGATCTAAGAATAGATAACCGTTACGGGATTTTATTACCAAAAGACCATCCGACTCAAATGAACTATTTAAAGTTCAAAGAACAGTTTGGTGAAGACGGTGCGACCTTGGTATTAGCAATCTCTTCGAAAGACCTTTACACTGAAAA
>JBIKRQ010000591.1:0-3183 GCA_044349155.1 Myxococcota bacterium | reverse complement strand
CGCCATCGACGCCCTGTGTGGCCCTGGCGACGAAGTGGTGATGTTTGCGCCCTACTGGGTCACCTACGCCGACCTGGTGCGCCTGTCGGGGGCCACGCCCGTCGTCGTGCAGACCACGCGCGAGAACCACTACCGCCCCACCCTCGCCGACTTCGAAGCAGCGCTCACGCCGAAGACGAAGCTCGTCATCCTCAACTCGCCCAACAACCCCACGGGTACGGGTTGGCCCGAAGAGTTGCAGCGCGCGATCATGAACCGCCTCGTCGGCACCGACGTGTGGGTCATCTCCGACGAGATCTACGAAAAGCTCGTCTACGGCGGCTTCAAGCACGTCTCGCCCGTCAACTTCAGCGACGACGCCAAGGCCCGCACCATCTACGTCGGTGGTGTGGCCAAGGCCTACGCCATGACGGGCTGGCGCGTGGGCATCGCTGCGGGTCCAAAGCTCGCCATCGACGCCATGCTCACCCTGCAAAGCCAACGCACCACGTGCGCCACGGCGATTGCGCAGGTGGCCGCGGCCTACGCGTTGCGCGAGAGCCCCGACGTCGTCAGCGCGGTCAACACCATGCTCGCGGCCTACACCAAGCGCCGCGACCTGATCCTCGAACGCGCGAAGGCGATTCCCGGCGTGCACGCGGTGGCCCCCGACGGTGCGTTCTACTTGTTCCTCGACGTCAACGAGCGCCTGCGCACCATGACCAACAACGGCGCTGCTGTTGACGACGTGTGGCTCGCCAACACGCTGCTCGAGCAGGGCAAAGTCGCCACCGTGATGGGTTCGGCGTTCGAGGGCCACGGCTGCCTGCGCGTGAGCTACGCCGCCAGCGAAGACGCGATCAACCTCGGCTTCGACCGCATCGGCGCCTTCTTCGCGCAGCACTGACCGCTCAGCAACGCACACGACGTCCCAGGCCGTACAGGGCTTGAGGTGCGTCGTCGGCGTTGTTACCCACCCGCAACGTTTCTTGCCGAAGCACCGGAGAACTCCATGCGTGAAGTCGCCATCGTCGCCGCCGTCCGCACCGCGATCGCCAAGGGAGGCCGCGGCACGCTGAAAGACGTGCGCCCCGACACCCTCGCTGCCCACGTCATCAAGGTCGCCGTCGAGCGCGCCGGCATCAAGCCCGAGCTGATCGAAGACGTCGTCCTCGGCTGCGCCATGCCCGAGGCCGAGCAGGGCATGAACGTCGCGCGCATCGCGAGCATCATGGCGGGTCTGCCCAACGAAGCGTCGGCCGCCACGGTCAACCGCTTCTGCTCGTCGGGTCTGCACGCCGTCGCCGACATTGCCAAGGCCATCGCCGTCGGTGAAATCGACGCGGGCATCGGCGGTGGCGTCGAGAGCATGTCGATGGTGCCAATGGGCGGTCATCGCCCCAGCGCCAACCCCGCGCTGATGGAAACGAACCCGGCCGCCTACACGCCCATGGGTATTACCGCCGAGAACGTCGCCCAGCGCTTCGAAGTCTCGCGCGCCGACCAGGACGCCTTCGCCCTGCAGAGCCACCAGCGTGCGCTCGCCGCGATCGAAGCGGGCAAGTTCAAGGCCGAAATCGCGCCGATCGAAGTCGACGTCTACCTCGAGGACGGCAGCAAGAAGCGCGTCGTGTTCGACACCGACGAAGGCCCGCGCAAAGACACCTCCGCCGAAGGCCTCGCCAAGCTGCGCCCCGCGTTCGACGCGAAGGGTTCAGTCACCGCCGGCAACAGCTCGCAGGTCTCCGACGGCGCTGCCGCCGTGGTCCTCGTCGAGATGGAACTCGCCAAAAAGCTCGGCCTGCCCATCCTCGGCAAGTTCGTCGGCTTCGCCACCGCAGGTGTTGACCCGTCGATCATGGGCATTGGGCCCGTGCCAGCGATCAAGAAGCTGTTTGCCAAGCAGAACAAGTCGGCCGCCGACGTCGACGTCTTCGAGATCAATGAAGCGTTCGCCAGCCAGGCCCTCTACGTCACGCGCGAACTCGGCCTCGACAGCGCGAAGGTGAACCCCAACGGCGGCGCCATCGCCCTGGGCCACCCGCTGGGCTGCACCGGTGCTCGCCAGATCGCCACCCTCCTCGGCGAGCTGCAGCGCACCAACGGCAAGCGTGGCGTCGTTGCGATGTGCATCGGCGGCGGCATGGGCGCTGCGGGCATGATCGAGCGCGTCTGATGCGTCACCTCGTCTGCCTCGGCATCGCACTCGCAGCGGGCTGCGCGCCAGACGAAGAAACGAACACCGACGTCGGCTGCGACCCGTTCGCTGTCGACGTCGTGTCGTTTTCGCCCGGCGAGGCCGCGGGCTTCGGCGCAGAGGCGATGCCCGAGATCATCCAGGGGCCGCCGCAGGGCGGTGGTCCAGGTTTCCAGTCGACGGACGTCGTCAGCCTGGGCGTCGGCGGCCGCATCGTGCTGGAGCTCGCCTGCCCGGTCGAAAACGGCGAAGGCGTCGACCTCGTCGTCTACGAAAACGCCTTCGCGGTCCACCGAAGCGACGAAAACGGCAATGCCATCGAACTCGGCAACTACGTCGAGCCGGCGCGCGTCGCGGTGTCTGACGACGGCGACGTGTTTGTTGGCTGGCCCTGCACTCCCACGTTGCCACCGAGCGGAATCGCCGACGACGACGGCGTCGACGGCTGCGCAGGCATGGCCACTGTCGCCGAAGGTGCGAGCCTTGCGGGCGTGTTTCCCGACGGCGGCGGCGACGGCTTCGACCTCGACACCGTCGGGCTCGAGCAGGCCCGCTTCGTCGAGATTGTCGACGTGTCGACGACTGGCAGCGGCGTCAGCGCCGGCTTCGACCTCGACAGCATTGCGGTGCGCGTTCGCTGAGCTGAGTGCCGCGCGAATCTCGCCAGTCGACCGCAAGCGAGATCGAGCAACAAGAAAAGCCCCGCAAATGCGGGGCTTTTCTTGTTGTGTATGGAGCTGCCACCGGGATTTGAACCCGGGACCTCGTCCTTACCAAGGACGCGCTCTACCAGCTGAGCTATGGCAGCAAATGACATCAAACCTGGAACTGAACCGGACCGAATTGTCGGCGGGAAGTTTCCCCGCCCACCCTCGAAAGACTCGCCTCGGCGACAAACCGCAAAGTCGGTTTCTCTTCGAGGCTCAATAAAAAACCCTCGCTGTGCAGCGAGGGTCTCCACAAATGGAGCTGCCACCGGGATTTGAACCCGGGACCTCGTCCTTACC
>JBIKRQ010000406.1:0-5684 GCA_044349155.1 Myxococcota bacterium | reverse complement strand
AGACGGCGATCGTTCAACACTGCTGGAGGGTTCTCATGAAGAGAGCGTCGAATCTTTTTGCCATCGTTCGCAAACTGGCCCCCATCGCCATTTCACTGCCACTGGTGGCCGCGAACACCGAAGACTGCTCGATTGGCATTCATCTCATCGACGACAGCGCCGACGGCGACAGCGACGGCGACGGCGACGAGCTTGACCCCAACGAGGACGAAGATCGCGACGGTCTGAGCAACGGCGACGAGCTCGCGATTGGCACCGACCCGTACAACCCCGACACCGACGGCGACGGCATCATCGATGGTGCCGACGGCAACAACGGCGATGACGATTGGGGCGACGACGATCGCATCGACAGCGACGGCGATGGCCTGGCCGACGAGGACGAAGGCTACCTCGGCACCGACCCCTACAATCCCGACAGCGACTTCGACGGCATCATCGATGGCGAGGACGAAGACTCGTACGGCGACTACAGCGTCGATAGCGATGGCGATGGTCTCGGTGATCGCGACGAAGCCTTCTACGGCACCGACCCGCTCAACCCCGACACCGACGGCGACGGCATTCTCGACAGCGAAGACGCCGACACCTACCGCGGCCCCGAAGAGATCGACAGCGACGGCGACGGCATCCCCGACGCCTACGAAGGCGACTTCGGCACCGACCCCAACAGCGCTGACACCGACGCTGACGGCATCGGCGATCTCGACGAGCTGTTCGCCGGCACCGAACCCACCAACCCCGACACCGACGGCGACGGCGTGCTCGATGGCGAAGACGAAAACACCGGCGAAGACCTCGACCAGGACGGCGCGCCCGACGCCTTCGAAGTCCGCTACGTCCGCACCGATCCGACCAACCCCGACACCGACGGCGACGGCCTGCTCGACGGCGTTGAGATCTTCGAGACCGGCACCGACCCGCTGTCCAACGGTGACAGCGACGGCGATGGCCTGACCGACAGCGATGAGGTCCAGCTGGGCACTGATCCCTACAACCGCGACAGCGACTTCGACGGCATCGACGACAGCAACGACACCGACAACACGCCGCCCGACCACGGCACTGACGAGCAGGACAGCGATGGCGACGGCCTGCCCGACAGCCTCGAAGCCGAGTTCGGCACCGACCCGAACAACGCCGACAGCGACGGCGACGGCCTGACGGACCTCGAAGAGCTCGAGCGCGGCACCGACCCGAACAGCCCCGACCGCGGCTGAAAACAGCTCGCCTTGCGACGAAAAACGCCCACCGCAAGGTGGGCGTTTTCTTGTTGGCGCTGACGACGTCAAACCAGCGCTCAGCCGTCCGAGGCTGACTCGCGCGCGTAACACAGGGGGCTGATCAACGGCAGTTCGGCGTCGAAGCGATCGTTGATCGCGCTGATGAACTCGTTGGCGAACAGCGCGTTGCCCGCGGGCGTGAAGTTCAAGCCGTCGACGCTGAAGACACCGCCGGTGGCGTCGTCGACGCTGTAGGGCACGTCGGTGTCGGGCACGACGATGCCCGACGTGGCCCACGTCGTCGTCACGGCGAACGCATCCACCAAACCGAAGTCTCGCAGCTCGGCCTCTGCAGCAATGACCCCATTGAGCGCCGCGATCCGCGCACGCACGGCCGCCGCTTCATCGGCTTCGAGCACGACCTGGCCGCTGACGGCACCAGGAAGCACAACACGACGGGCCGAGCCAGCGTCGGGATCTCGGAGACCCGGTCATCGGTCGAGTGGCCGAGGCGAGCCAGAACGACGAAACGGTGCACTGGCGACGCCGATATGATCCATATGCACATCACCACCGCGCTGCGCCAGATGCCTTCGACTGCGAACGCGAACGCGACGTCTCCTGCGGCGACCGTCACGGTCAAAAGCGGCGACACCCTCTCAGCCATCGCTGCTCGTCACCGACTGAGCCTTGATGCGCTGATCGCCCACAACCCGCAGCTGAAAAACCCCGACCTCATCTTGCCCGGCCAGGTGCTCGCGCTGCCGGCCGCAGCGACGACCGCAGCGACGAGCGCGACGACACCAGCAGCGACGACACCGACGACGGCGCCCACCGTCGATCACCACGTGCAACGCGACAGCCGCAGCCGCAGCGTTGGCGCCGAGCAAGCGATCGCTGCACGCATCGCGGGCACCGCGCTGACCGCACCCTCGACGACGTTGACGGGCGCCACCAGCGGCACCAGCGGCGTTTCGATCTCGGCGCGAGGCCAGGCCCAGATGCAACAGCTCGTGCAGCACGCCCGCGCCAACCACGCTGGCGGCAGTGGAGGCCGCTGCATGGAGTACGTCTGGCGCTACATGACGACGTCGGGCTACGGCAAGCTCGACCAATGGGGAGACCTGCCCCGCATGAATGGCGCGCTCGCGCGCGGGCTGCCCGACTATCTCAACGCGAGTGCTGCTCACCTCAAAGAAGCAGGCCTCGTGCGCCTCGACACCGCGCTGCACCCGCCGATCAGAAACCCGCACGATCAACGCATTCCTGCGGGTGCGGTCATCGTCGTGGCCCCGGGCAGCACCGGCACCAGCCATCCCACTGCCGGCGACATCGTCGTCAAAGGCACCCACCCCGGCGAGTTCATCAACGATGGTCCGCGCATGAACTACGGCACCCCGTCGGGGTGGCAGGGCCGCATCCTCGGCGTCTATGTCCCCGAGTAGTACGTCGCTGTCTCGTGCGCTTCTCACGACATGCCGCGGGTGACGAGCAACCGTCGAGGCTTGTGGGGCTACTTGCGAAAAAGCCCACCATCGCGGTGGGCTTTCATGGTGACGACGACGTCGTAACGCGAGGGCCGACAAACGCTCAGCCGTATTCCTCGGACCAGAAGCGCTCTTTCTCGACGCCCAGGCCGTGCACGATGGCCTCGACCCCTTCCATGAAGCGCGGCGACGGCTCGACACCGGTCTCCTTCGCTTCGGCGCGTTGGTGCTTGGTGATGGCCGCGCCGCAGGCGTAGATGAGCACCGACTCGGGGTGCGCCACGATGCTCTGCACCCACTCGAGCGTGGGACGACCTGCACGCCACTGCACGTTACTGGTGCTGACTTTGTCGTCGACACTTTCGCGCGTGAGCAGCTGAAACACCTGCAAGCGCTCGGGGTACTTCGCCGCCAACGCGGCCACTTCATCGCCGAAGATGACGTCGGCACTCGTCTTGTTCACCGACACGTACGTGTGCTTCACGCTGGTGTGCTTGTTGAGCAACAGCTCGTCTTTGAGCAGCGCGTAGTTGGGCACCACGCCTGAGCCCGCCACGAGGTGCAGCACATGCCGCGAGACCTGGTCGTGGTTGTCGGCCAACGTGTAGGGGCCCGTGTAGCCCGTGAACTGCACCTTTCGGCCCTTCATCGCTTCAGACGCGAGAAACGGCGAGAGCAGCGGCGGGTACTTGTCGGACTTTGCGTCGAAGCCTTCGGCCTTCACCGTGATGCTCACGAGCTTTTCCGACGGTGCCGACGACATCGAATACGCGCGGAACAACTCGCGCTTGCCCTTGAGGTGCTCGAAGTACGCGACCTGGCGCGACAGCTCGGGGAACTGGTGCGGGTCGATGCTGATGAACTGCCCCGCCGTGTATTCGGGTTGATCGCCGGTATCGAAGTACAGCGTGACCGTGTCGTGGGTGTTGCGCACGACCTCGACGCACGTCGACGCGATCTTCTTGATCTGTTTCGGTTTGGCGCGCTCAAGGGCAGATGCAGGAAGCAGGTCGGTCACAGCAGCCTCAGGGATGAAGTTGAGGTCAGCTATCGAGCCACACGCGCGTTGACAACGTCAGGCCGTCGTCGTCGTCGGAGACGTTGTTGCCGACGCTGTGGTCTGCGCCGGCACGATGGGCATGCCCGGCGACGTCGCTACGCGCACTTCGTGCTTGAGGCCGTAGATCTGCAGCGGCTCGCTGCGGCCGCGCACGGTGACCGTGCCCACCTCGACGAGGTCGATGTCGTTTTCGACGAGGCGTGCGGTGGCGGCCGACATCAGCGTTTGCCGACGGTGCTCTTTGGTGAGGCTTTCGAGGCGCGAGCCGACGTTCACGGTGTCGCCGATGACCGTGTACTGCATGCGGCGTGGTGAGCCGATGTTGCCCGCGACGAGTTCGCCCGTGTGCACACCGATGCCAATCCCGATCGCAGGCTTGCCCACCGCCACACGGCGCTCGTTCATCTCGCCAAGCCGCTTGCCCATCGACACCGCACAGGCCACCGCCGCGCGCGCGTCCCCCTCGACGCTGCCGGAGCCCACGGGAGCGCCAAAGACCGCGAGCACGGCGTCGCCGATGAACTTGTCGAGCACACCACCGTGCTCGAGGACGCAGTCGACCATCGCGGTGAGGTACTCGTTCAAGAACGCGACGACCTCGGTGGGGCCGAGCAGCTCAGACATCGAGGTGAAGCCGCGGATGTCGGAGAACAACACGGTGGCCGTGCGCAATTCGCCGCCGAGGGTGACACGTCCCGACAAGATCTCGTCGGCGACCTGGGTGGTCACGTAGCGGCCGAAGGTCTCTTTCAACTGCTCGCGTTGGCGCAGTCCTTCCACCATGCGGTTGAAGTCGCTCATGACAATGCCGAAGGAGTCGAGGCCGTCGGTGCGGGCCTGCACGTCGAGGTTGCCATCGCGCACTTCGGCGAGGCGCTCTTTCAAATGGCCCACGTTGCGCGAAATCGCGATGAGAATGCCGATGACCTCAGCGGTGCTCGTGACGACGTAGAGCAGCACCAGCGGTGCTGCCGCGATCGGCACGTGGCGCGTGTCGGTGAGCACGAGCACAGCGGCGATCGCAGGCCACATCACGCCGAGGTTCGTGATCAACAACGTGAGGTGGTGGTAGGTCTGCACGTGCCAGACGGTGCCGAGATGGTCGAGTCGGCCGTGGGGCAAGATCACCGGCGCGACGCTGCTGCGCACCAGCTGGTCCATCGCGTAGCCCTGCATGGTCGCAGCAATGAAGCCGATGGCCGTGCCACCCACGCCGCCGATCCAGCGGTACGGCGCAAGCTCGTCGACGACAAACGTGGCGGCGAGGATCGAAAACGCGAGCAACGTGCCCAACGCACAGGTGACGGCGAAGATGCGTTGCGGCAGGCGCAGCGCCTCGATCACATCACGCGGCACCAGTTGTGGAGCGGCAACGCCGTCGTCGAGCTGACGCTGCAGGCGCGACAACGGTGCAGCGGCCCACATCGAGATGGGTGCGACGGCGAGGACGAAGACGACGAGGTAGGCCGCCAGCGCTTTCGCCAACGGACCGCCCAGCCCGTCGCTGTGGTTCAACACGAAGAAGCTGCCGACGCAGATGCCCATGCCGACCGCCACGCCGGCGACGCGGGTCCAGACGGCGGTCCACCGGGGCAGTTTCTGTGCAGACATGGCCGGGATTCTAGACAGGATTCCAGGTGACCGCGTCGGTTGCGCGTGAGAACGTCCGCTCCCCATTCCTACGAGGTCACACCATGCGCGAAACACTTGAGCAGGCGGCTGCAAAGCTCCTCACCGAACCCGTTGGCACCGAGCGCACCATCATCATCAACACCAGCGATGGCCTCACGGGCTTGCCGCCGGGCATGCACGCGCGTCAGTCGCGCAGCCGCACCGTCGTCGTCACGGTAGAAGAGCAGACGCGCCCGAAGGACACCAAGAAGCGCGTCGCTGCGTTTGAAATGCTCAAGGGCA
>JBIKRQ010000015.1:0-35885 GCA_044349155.1 Myxococcota bacterium | reverse complement strand
ACGTCTTCACCGTCGTCGTCGACAACGCACAAAAACGGGCTCCGCATGGAGCCCGTTTTCTGTGGTGGTCACAAGCGGTGCGTGCACCGCCGCGTGCTCACTTCTTGGCAGCGGGAGCGGCGGCAGCAGGAGCGTCGACCTTCTTGATGAGCTCGATCTGCAGCTCGATGGTCACTTCCTTGCCGACGACGACGCCGCCCTTCTCGATCGCCTTGTTCCACACAAGGCCGAAGTCTTCGCGGTTGATCTTGGCGGTGGCGGTGGTGCCCGAGTGGATGTTGCCCCACGGATCCTTCAGCTCAGCGCCCAGCGGGGCGACGGTGAGGGTGACGGGCTTGGTCACGCCGTGGATGGTGAGGTTGCCGGTGACGAGCAAGCCGCCGTCTTTGGCCTTCTCGACCTTCGTCGACGCGAAGGTGACCTTCGGGAACTTGGCGACATCGAAGAACTCAGGCGAGCGCAGGTGGTCGTCGCGCTGCTTGCTCTTGGTGTTGATGCTGGCCGCGTCGATCTCGACGGTCACGGTGCTCTTCGTGACGTCTTTGTCGTCGAGGTTGATGGTGCCGGTGTAGGTGTCGAAGGCGCCCTTCTGGTCGGTGACCATCATGTGGCGCACCGAGAAGCCGACGGTGGTGTGGTCGGGATCGACCGTCCAGGTGCTGGCCTTGGCAGGCACGGCGAGGGCGATGGCGGCGGGAAGGGCGAGGACGGCAAGACGCTTCAACATGGTGATCTCCACAACTCGAACACAGGCTTGAACCACGCCCAGCAGGCCTCTCAGGCAGCGCTCGTTGCTGGACGACGCGAAGGTTGATATACGGACCTTGGTCCGTTTGGCAAGCCACAGCGAAACCCAGGAGCGAAGACTTCTGTGATTTCAACAGGTTGCCGGGATCAGCGCCGGTGGCTGGTGGGATCGAGATCCGGCCTGTGGCGTTTGCGAGGCCAACCGATGTTGTCCAAGCAGCTGCAGCGGTCAGAGTGGTCGTTGAAACGGAGCGTGTGTTGTGGGTCGAGCGTTACCGCTGCTGTCGTGCGACACGCCTACTCCGTCGAGCCCTGCGACGACGCCGGGCACCGTCGTGCGCGAAGAGCGCAAAGATGCCGCGCGCAACCGCAAGAAGATCCTCGATGCCGCGCGCGAGGTCATGCAGCGTCGTGGCCTCGACAGCGTGTGCATGGACGAGCTCGCCGCTGCGGCGGGTGTTGGCAAGGGCACGCTCTACCGGCGCTTTCACGACAAGTTCGCGCTGTTTCGCGCGCTGCTCGACGACGACGAACGCGTGCTGCAAGAGGCCGTGCGCCGCCGCTTCGATCTGCCAAAGACCGCGCCACCGCAGCAGCGCTTGCTGACGTTGTGGAACGCGCTGGTGGATTTCGTCGTCGACCACCGCGACGTGTTGGCCGCCGCCGAAGTCGAAGCCCGCTCGCGCGCGGCCGTTGCGGAATCGCCGCCCTACCACTGGCGCCACATCGAGCTGGTGCGTGAACTGACGGGCTGTGGCGTTGACGCCGAGCGCGCCTCGCTGTTGGCCGATGCGTGGCTGCAAAGCCTGGCCGCCGATGTGGTGCGCCGCGCGTGTTTGCGGGCATCGGTCGAGGCCGTGCGCGCGGCGTGGCGAGCAGTGCCCGAGGGCCTGCCGCGTCAGCCACTGAGCTGAGCCCAAGCCAGTTTCTCTTCGAGGTTCAACGACGAAAGCGTCGACGTTGCAGGCGGCCTTCGCCGTCGACGTCGTAGCCGAGCTGGCGCAACACGGGCACCACTTCGTCGCGCGAACAGCCGAGCTTCTCGACCGACGACGACGGCAAGGCGCACGGCGGCTTCATCGCTTTGAGCACCACCGCCACGTCGTCGATCAAGTCGGCACGAAACGCGCGCGGACCCGCGGGGCCATCGTGTACGGCGAAGCCAAGGCCACGCACAAAGGCCGCAGGACGATCCCCCAGCAGAAACGAACTCGCACCAGACGGCGGCAGCGGCGGCATGACGTCGACGTCGCGCCACACGCCCAGCAGCAACGCGCGCGCGCGGATCGCCTTGTCTTTGAACGCGTCGTCGACAAACACGTCGACAAAGCCCAGGCGCACGCGCGCGCGAAACAGCGCCTTCTTGCCATCGACGTCGACAGCACCCGCTTCGGCTTGCACCGCAGCGCGATCGCAGATGCCCAGGCCGTCTTTCACCGCCCACGCCACCGCACGTGCTGAACTCGGCAACGCATCGGGGTCGAGGGCCACCACCAGCGGCAGGCTGCGCTCGACGAAGTGACGGACCGCCGCCGTGAGCTGCTCTTCGAGCTTGCTGCGAAAGGCGCCATCGTCGAGGACGACGCCATCGGTGAGCGGGACCGCGCGCGGCCACAACCGACTGCGGCCCTTGACCACCCGGCCCACCGGCTCGCCCTCGTGCGTCACCGTGCGCGTGGCGACGTCGACGACAAAGCTGTCGGGTGTAGCCGCCAACAACGCCTCAACACGAGCTTGCACGTGGGCATGAAGGCCACGGGCAGCAGCCGCAACACGCAACGCGTGTCGAGCAGGAGCACCCGCTTCCGACTTCTCGGCGACAAAGCGCAGGCCCTGCAGGCGGCCGATGGTTTCGCCCGCAACGACGACGCCACCTTCGTCGTCGACGTCGGCTTTGACGCGGCCCGCGACCACCACGCGGTGGAGGGTGTCGACGAAGCGGTGCGTGAGCTGTTCGTGCAACGCATCCGACAAGCGGTCTTCGAGGGCGCGCGTGCGCTGTTGCCAGTGCGTGTCGTCTTTCACCCAGCCCGACTTGTTCGTGACGTAGGCGAGCGTGCGCACGCGCGCGAGGCGGGCCACCAGGGTTTCGACATCGCCATCGACGTCGTCGAGTTCGCGCAGGCGTTGGTGCAGCCAGTCTTCGGCGACGAAGCCGCCGTCGTTGGTCATCGACCACACAGCGAGGATCAAACCGGCGTGATCGTCGGGGGCGAGGCGGGCAAAGTCGGGGATCTGACAGTGCTCAAAGAACGCCGCGACATCGGCGGGCGTGCGCACGGTGTCGACGACGAGGGGCTGGTGCATCAAGCGCTCGAGCGCGAGCAGATCGCTGGCGGGCCGACCAAAGCCCACCAGGCCAACGAGGTCGTTTGACGGCGACGCGCGTAACGACTGGTGCAACGCGGCCAGGCTGCGCGTATCGAGGTCGCTGCTGCGCCAACACAGCTGCCGCAGTGGTGGGAACTCGTGGTGCTCGAGGCGGTGCACCACATCGCGCGAGAACGCGTGCAGCCCATCGGTGACACCAAAAGTGCCGTCGGTGGTGTGGCGACCAGCGCGGCCGGCGATCTGCGCCAGCTCGGGCTCGGTGAGGTCACGCACGTCGTCGCCATCGAACTTGCGCGTGGCGGCAAAGGCGACGTGGTTGACGTCGAGGTTCAGGCCCATGCCGATGGCGTCGGTGGCCACAAGCACGTCGACTTCGCCGCGCTGAAACATGGCGACCTGGGCGTTTCTCGTCGACGGCGACAACGCACCGGTCACGACAGCCGCACCACCATGGTGATGACGCACGCGTTCGGCGAGGGCGTACACATCGGCGATCGAGAACGCGACGACGACGCTTCTGGGTGGCAAGCGCGCGAGCTTCTTTTCACCAGCGAAGCGCAAGCGACTCAGGCGTGGTCGACGCTCCACGGCGACGTCGGGGAAGAGCTGCCGCAAGATCGGCGTGATGGTGTCGGAGCCGAGCACCATGGTGGTGCGTGTGCCGCGACGGTGCAGCAGGCGGTCGGTGAACACGTGCCCGCGTTCGCGATCCGCACACAGCTGGATCTCGTCGACGGCGACAAACGAAAACGGCCGCGGCTTGCCAGAAACGCTGTACGCCGAGGGCATCGCCTCGACGGTGCAGGCGAAGTAGCGCGCGTTTTGCGGAACGATTTTTTCTTCGCCGGTCACGAGTGCGCAGCGGTCTTTGCCCAGGCGCAGGCAGAGCTTGTCGTAGACCTCGCGGGCCAGCAGGCGCAGGGGCAGGCCGATGACGCCGTCGTCGTGCTCGCACATGGCCTCGAGCGCCAGGTACGTTTTGCCGGTGTTGGTGGGCCCCAGGAGTGCCACGAGGGGCTGTGACGACGACATCAGTGGTCCTTCAGCCTCGAAGAGAAACCCGAATTCGACCGCATGCGGTCGAATTTCTGCAAGCACCTGTTTGTAGCAACGTCGTCGTCGCTGTCATCTCCGAGCGTGCGGATGTCGAACCGTCTGCCTCGGCCTCACCGACGGTAGTCCACCACCGCCGAGACCGCGTCGGTCGCAACACTGCTGCCGATGCCGGCGGTGCGCGGTGTCCAGGCGAAGAACACCGAGCCGTCTTCACCAAAGGGCAGGTGTGAAACGCGCACGTCTTCGACCGCAGCAACACCGTCGACGACTTCGACAGCGTCCCAGGCGCCGTTGACCCAAACCCACACATCGACGTCGACAGCGGCGACGTTGAGCGAGACGCGCTCGATGGCCGCCGTGCCACGCCCTGCCGAAGCGAGGGCCACGCGAAGCAGGTGTGCTGGCGGTGCGTCCGGCTCAACAACCAACATCTCGTTCGTGGTTGATGCCGTCGCACTGCTGTTGCCGCCGATAACCGCGACCTGCCTGTTGACGCCGTCGTAGACAATCGCCGCCGCTGCTCGCGGCACGATGTCGTCGACGAGCGGAACCTTCGTGAACACACCATCGCGATACGCATGCACATCAAAGGCGCCGCCGATGCTCGTGCGGACCATCAGCATCGCGCCTCGCTCCTGATCAAACACAAGGGTCCCGGCCGTCGCCGGCTCGGGCAGTTGGGTAGCGCCGTCGTCGACCCAGGTGCTGCCGTTGAAGGTCAACACGCTCACGCCATCAAACGCCACGACGACAGCGCGGAGTTCGTCGAAGGCCGCAAACGCACCACTGCGAGGACACAGGGCGGCACCACCGAAGGTGCACACCACGGTCCACGTCGTGCCGTTGTAGCTGGAGGTCTTGCCTGCACCGATGGCGAGGATGCGGTCGTTGGCCTTGTCGGTCACAAGCTGCGCACTGCCGTCGGGCGGATCGCCCGCAGCCACGGCCCAGTTGCTCCCGCTCCACCGAAACGTCTGCGTGTCACTCACGCCAATGGCGAACACGCCGCCGCGAAAGGCGGCAAGTGATGACGAGAACGAAGCGCTCATGTTGAACGCCGGCGACTTCGCGGTGAACGTCGTGCCGTTGTAGGTGTGCGTGGCGTTCACGAGCTGCGCAGCGCCACCAACCTGTGCACCGCCAAACAACACCACCTCGCTGCGCACCGGATCGAAGGCGACGCCGCGGCTCTGAATCGTTGGTGAATCTGTGCGGTTCACGTCGATCCGACTCCACGCACCATCCCACTGCCACACGTCTTGAAAGCCGGCGAACGCACCACCGATCGTGGGCACGTTCTCCTGGCCAGCAACCAGCACAACACGCCCGTTGTCGTCGTCGGTGGCCATACCAAACGCGAGGCGAGGGTTTGGCTGTGTGCGCGTGGTGTGCTCGGTCCAGTCGCTGCCATCAAACGTCCAGGTTCTGTTGAGCCCGGCGCCGCCAGCAGGATCGGCGCCGCCGAACATGAGCACCGTGTTCGTGACCGGATCGAGGGCCATGCCGGCTTGTTCCGTCGACGGTGGCGTCGTGCGCGTGGTCACGCGTGTCCAGCCATCGGCGGCGAGCACCCACGTCTCGCTGCTCAAAACATTGCCCGTGGTGCTTCCGCCAAACAGCACCAGACCCGTGCCCGGCAAGAAGGCCAACGCGGCCCCAGACCGCGCCGACGGCGACGTTGCACTCGTCACTTCCGTCCACGTCGTGCCATCCCAGGCCCACGTGTCGCCCAACAGCGACGCGCCCAACTTGCCGCCGAACACGACCACCGCGGCACGGTTCTCGTCGTAGGCCGCCGCGACGAACTCTCGGGCGGGCGGGCCGCTGGCGACCTGGTGCCATGCA
The DNA here is from genome assembly GCA_044349155.1 of Myxococcota bacterium. Taxonomy (GTDB): domain Bacteria; phylum Myxococcota; class UBA727; order UBA727; family VGSZ01; genus VGSZ01. Next base: position 29,906 of record JBIKRQ010000015.1, on the reverse strand, counting down.
AGGCCGTCGGCGGACTCCCACGTGTCACCGCTGACGCCTGCTGACGAACGACCGCCGAACACAACGAAAACGCCCCGCGCCTTGTCGTAGGCACTGCCTGCGTCGCCGATCGCCGGGAGATCGGAAGTGCCAAGCACGCTCACCGTGTCGTCGACGACGTAGACCTGATCGTCGAAGCCAATGCGGAACCGACCACCGGTGGTGATCAAGCGCCCCGTGCGCTCATCGCGACCAACAACCGGGTGGCGGTGAATGTCGATCGCCTCGGAGGAAAATTTCCGCGGTGTGAACAGCAGCGATGCCGACGTCGTCACTGCCTGTCCGTCGATCGCCGTCACCGCCGCGGGCGTGCGCACTTCGCGATCGAATGGCGACTGCAGCGACGGTCCAAAATGTGGCACTTCAAGCAACACGTTGGGGTTCTCAAACGTGCTGGCAGGCACCTTGCCGTTCAACGTGGCCGTCCAACGCACGCGACGGACATCGACGGGTGCTGATGCATTGCCCGCAGCATCGACGACGACGACCGAGGCCGTGCGCGAGTCGCCCACGCCGTTGACGGCAAACGAGCCATCGCTCGCCGCCCGTGTCTGCAGAAACGTGCCGCTCTCGAGCACAACGTTGATGACCGCCAACGGTTCTTGTGTGGCACCAACCGCGCCCTCGACAACAAGATGGGCCGCGGTCTGCTCGGCTGTCCCCCACGGCTGTCGCTGGAGCACCACGGTGTCGACGTTGAGTTCGGGTGGCGGGGTGCGGTCGACCAACAAGCTCGCGCCCAGGTCGATCGTGGCGGCGTTGCCAACGGTGTCGACGACCGACGCCACCAGCACGAGCGCGCCCTCGGGCCAGGTGCTTGTCACCGTCGGTGTGAGCTGCACGAACGCCGACGCAATCGACTGATCCAGCAGCGCCACCGGACCAGCCACCACCTCGTTGACGATCGCCGCTTCGCTCAAACCAAAGCCGATGGTGGCGACAGTGCCGTCGGTCGCCGCTGTGAGCGCCTCACCGTCGAGGATGACGTACGCGCGGCGCGGGTTGTCGTTGCCAGGAAACAGCGAGACCTGGGTGCTGTCGCTGAGCAGTGCTGGTGGCGTGACATCGAGCGTCAGCGCCATCGCCCCGCGCGCCACGTTGCCGAGCAGGTCCTGGGCGGTCACCACCACCGCGTGCACGCCCGCTGCCGCGAGGTCGACGTCGGCGTCACCACTACACGCCCCGAACACCGTGGCTGGTACGGTGCACTGGACCACGCCTGCATCGCTTGTACACGCGAGGCTCACCGCGATGTCGTCGACGGTGATGGTCTGCTGCACTGGCACGGTGTTGAGCGCGAAGCTCATCGTTGCAACGTTGAAGCCTTCAACGCACGACACCACATCGCGATCGAGCACGGGCTCGGTGGTGAAGACAATGGGTTCATCAGCAAGGCGCTCGACGTCGACGCACAAGCTTGTGCGCGCGCACGCCAACCCTTCGGGGCAGTCGTCGTTGCTGGCGCAGCGAACCTGCACATCGCCAGGAACGCCCAGGTCGAAGGCACAGCCGTCGACGAGAACGATCGACGCAGCCAGCAGCATCCACAATCGAGCCGCGTTCATTCGTCACCCGCTTTGCTGGAAATGCCATCCCAATCGGTGAACACCGCCATCGCGCCGGCGACGGCACCAAGGCCAACACCCACCGCACCCACGACAACGCCTGCGTTCAGCGTGGTGTTGGCGGCGTTGCCCTTGTCGACGAGGGTGGCGCCGTCGATCACCTCGTTCTTGCCGCGGTTGGCGTAGTCCACATATCCCGCGTGCAACTGCGTCGCCGACGCCACCAACACGCCGCCAGCAGCGATCCCCGCGACACCCACGCCCGCCGTGGCCCACGTCGCCCAGGGCGGCACCGGCGGTGGCGACAACGCGCGCGCCACTTCTGGAGTGACGCCACGGACCGCACCGCGGCGCAACGGCAGGTCGGCAAACAGCTCGGCAACGATGGGGCCGATGACGCCGAGGAACTCGCCGCCGTTGCCCCGTGGCAGCACCTTTTGCACGTCGCCCACCACCTTCGCCTGGCGTTGATCGATGCGACGCACCGCAATGATGCTCGAGTCGGTGTGCGCCACCGAGCAGACCACGAGCACGTCGACACCGACGGCGTCAGCGATCTCCGACAAACACGACTCGTCGGAACAGCCAAGCGACTGCTTGCTCGCTTCGACGTCGAGCATCGAGCGAATTTCCTTCCAACCAATCACACTCGAGCGCGACAGCTTACGCAGCTCGACGAGCAACGCGTCTTCCACAACGTTGGCGATCAACGGACCAACGTTGGACTCGCCAACGTCGACAACCCCGATGCGCAGCGGCTGCTCCTTCTTCACCTCTGCCACGGGCGCGGGTGGCGCTGGGGCGACCACCGGTGCAGGCGTAGGCGGCGGAGGCGGCGGCGGTGTCTTCTTCGTGGCACCGACGAGGGTCAACGCCAACAGCAACGTGGTGAACATGGGGTGAAGCTATCCCACTTCACCCGCAACGTTGTCAGACAGATTGAGCCGATCTCCGACGATGGCTCACGCGTGGTGGTAGCCGCGCTCGCCGTGGATGCTGAGGTCGAGGCCGGCCACTTCCTCGTCGTCGCTGACGCGCAGGCCCACGAAGCGCATGACCACCGAGGCGATCACCAACGTGCCCACACCCGAAAACGCGATCGTGAACAGCACGCCGATGGCCTGCTTGCCCAGTTGCGCGATGTCGCCGTGCAACAGCCCCGCTGTCGGCGTGAAGCAGAACACGCCCACCAACAACGCGCCGATGATGCCACCCACGCCGTGCACCGCGAAAGCGTCCAACGTGTCGTCGACACGGCTCTTGTTCTTCACCTGCACCGCGACGTAGCAGCCCACCGCCGCCAACGCGCCCATCACCAACGCCGACGCGGGCGACACATGCCCGGCGGCCGGCGTAATCACGACAAGGCCCGCCAACATGCCCGACGCCAACCCAAGGCTCGTGGCGCGCTGCGCGTGCAAGCGTTCGAGCAACAACCACGTCAGCCCGGCCGACGCTGCCGCAGCCTGCGTCGTCGCAAACGCCAGGCCTGCGGCGGTGCCTGCCACGGGGCTCTCGACGGCGACCGCACTGCCCGCGTTGAAACCAAACCAGCCGAACCACAACAAGCCCGCGCCAAGCAACGTGAGTGGCAGGTTGTTGGGCGTGAGTTCCGGTGATGCACCCATCGAGATTTCTCGACGAGGACCCACCATGATCGCCAACACGAGGGCCGACACACCCGCAGCGATGTGCACCACGGTGCCGCCCGCGAAGTCGAGCACGCCAAGCTTGAACAACCAGCCGTCGCTCGCCCACACCATGTGCGCCAACGGGCAGTACACGAGGGTGCACCAGGCGACGATGAAGACGAGGTAGCCGCGCAACTTCAAGCGCTCGGCCAACGCCCCCGACATCAACGCCGGCGTGATGATCGCGAACTTCCCCTGAAACATCACAAACACCAGCTCGGGCACGCCCTTGTCGGCGTAGAGCTTCGTGTGGTCGAGGCCGTTGAGCGCGATGAGCGACGTGTCGAAGCCGATGCTGCCCGCAACGTCGGTGCCGAAGCTCAAGCAGTAGCCGATGACGATCCAGTGCACGCCGATGACGGCCATCGCGAGGAACGAGTGCATCATCGTGCTGAGCACATTCTTCGGCCGCACGAGCCCGCCGTAAAACAGCGCCAACCCCGGCACCATCAACAGCACCATCGCGCTGCTCGCGAGCATCCAGGCGGTGGAACCAGCGTCGATCGTGGCGGTGTTCATCGGGCGTTGTCCTTCGCGTGACGCGTCGCAGCAGAGGCCGGAAGTGTCCCGGATTTGCCCTGGGTGATGCGGTGCGTTACGCGCAGATACCGCTTCCGGACGCGCCGTGCAACCAACGCGCTGCGTCGATCCTGGCGGGTTGGGATGCGCCATGACCACGCCTTCGCTGTCGCTGCACCGCCCTGAGTTCGAAACGGGCAGTTGTGGCGTGGGCTTTGTTGCTCATCTGCGTGGTGAGAAGTCGACGGCGATCGTGCGTGATGCGTTGTCGATACTGGCGCGCTTGAGCCACCGCGGTGCCGTCTGCAACGACCCCGACAGCGGCGATGGCGCGGGCATCTTGCTGCAGCTGCCCCACCGGTTCTTCAAGCGCGAAGGGCTCGCGTTGGGCATCGAGGTGCCATCGCGTCGGGGCTACGGCATCGGCCAGGTGTTTCTGCCGTCGTCGTCGACAGCGCGCGCGGCGGTCGAGCAGATCATCCACGAGGTGGTTGCCGAAGAAGGCCAACGCGTGCTCGGCTCTCGCAGTGTGCCCATCGACAGCAGCGTCGTTGGTCCGGTGGCGCGCGCGTCGTTGCCGGTGATGCGCCAGCTGTACGTTGGTCGTCGTCGATTGGCCCCCAGCGCGTTTGAGCGCGTGCTGTACGTGATCAGAAAACGCATCGAGCGGCGCGTGCGCGATGAGCTCTCCGTCGACGACGCCAGCGGCTTTCACGTCGCCTCGCTGTCGTCAGAAACCATCGTCTACAAAGGCCTCACGCTGCCGGAGCGTTTGGGTGCCTTTTACCCCGACCTGTCTGACGTCGACATGGTGTCGGGGCTCGCGGTGGTGCACTCGCGCTTCGCGACCAACACGAAGCCCAGCTGGGACCTTGCACAACCCCTGCGCGTGATTGCGCACAACGGTGAAATCAACACGGTCAGCGGCAACCGCGCGTGGATCACCGCCCGTCGACGACTGCTGCAATCCGCGAAGTTCCCCGGTGGCATCGATCGCCTCTGGCCGATCCTCGAGCCCGGCAAGAGCGACTCGATGAGCTTCGACAACATCCTCGAGTTGCTGGTGCTCGGTGGTCGCTCATTGCCCCACGCGTTGATGATGATGATCCCCGAAGCGTGGGAACACGACGTCGACATGCCCGACGACCGCCGCGCCTTCTACGAGTACGCCGGCTCGTTGCTCGAACCCTGGGATGGCCCCGCCGCCGTGGTGTTCACCGATGGCCTCACCATCGGCGCCACCGTCGACCGAAACGGCCTGCGCCCTGCCCGCTACGTCGTCACCAGCGACGATCGCGTGATCTTGTCGTCGGAAGCCGGCGTGCTCGACCTGCCGCCCGAGCAGATCGTGCGCCGTGGTCGGCTGCAGCCGGGCCGCATGTTTCTGGTCGATACCGAAGAGGGCCGCATCCTCGAAGACGACGACGTCAAACACGAGATCGTCTCGCGTTACCCGTACCGCCGCTGGCTCGACAAAAACGCGATGAGCTTCGACGACCTGCCCGCGTGTGAGCCGCCCACGCCCACCGACGATGCCGCACTGCTCGTACAACAGCGCGCATTTGGCTGGGTCGATGACGACGTCGACAGCACGGTGATGGCCATGGCGGTCAGCGGCAAAGAACCCATCGGCTCGATGGGCAACGACGCGCCGATCGCCGCCTTGAGCGAGAAAGCCCCGCCGCTGTTCGACTTCTTTCACCAGCGTTTCGCGCAGGTGACCAACCCACCCATCGACCCGCTGCGCGAGCGGCTGGTGATGACGTTGACGTCGTCGGTGGGCCCCGATGGCAACACCCTCGATGAAACCCCCGAGCAGTGCCACCACCTGCCATTGCCAGGTCCCGTGCTCAATTCGCGCGAGCTGCAACGCCTGAAGGCCGTGCACGACGACAGCGTGTTCGAAGCGCGCACGCTGTCGCTGCTGTACCCGCTGAAGGCCAAAAGCACCGTCGATAACACCGTCGACAACAGCGCCCTCGAAGCCGCCCTTGTGGCCTTGTGCGATGCCGCCGTGGCCGCCGTGGATGATGGCAACACCATCGTGGTGCTGTCGGACCGCGGTGTGGATGAAACGCATGTGGCACTGCCATCGTTGTTGGCGTTGTCGGCAGTGCAGCAGCGGCTGGTGCGCGAAGGCATTCGCACCCACGTCGGCATCGTCGTCGAGGCGGGCGATGTGCGCGAGGTGCACCACGTTGCCTGCTTGCTGGGCTTTGGTGCCGCCGCGGTGAACCCGTGGTTGGCCATCGACACCATCAAGTCGCTGGTGCGCAATGGCCGCATCGAGGGCACGCAGAAGGCGGCCATCGATCGCTTCATCGATGCCATCGACGACGGCGTGCTCAAAATCATGAGCAAGCTCGGCATCTCCACACTGCAGAGCTACCGCGGCGCGCAGTTGTTCGAAGCCATTGGCATCGACGCCGACGTCGTGGATCGCTTCTTCACCAACACCCCCGCACGCCTTGGCGGGCTGTCGCTCACGCGCTTGCACCAGCAGCTCACGATTCGTCATGCACAGGCCTTTGTCGTCGACGCACCGCGCGCGTTGCCCGTCGGTGGGCTGTACGTGTTCAAGCGCGACGGCGAGCGCCACCGTTGGGATCCGTTCACGGTGAAGGCGTTGCAGAAGGCCGCCCGCACCGGCGACGATCCCGCGTTGTGGGAGGCCTTTCGCGCCCTCGCCGACAACGACAACGACGACCTTGCTCCTGCGGCCCTGCGCGATCTGCTGAGCATCGCAGGCACGGCCGCCCCCGTAGCACTCGACGAGGTCGAACCCGCCAGCAGCATCGTGCGCCGCTTCGGCAGTGGGGCGATGAGCCTGGGTGCGTTGTCGCCCGAAGCCCACGAAACGTTGGCCATCGCGATGAACCGCATCGGCGGCAAGAGCAACTGCGGCGAAGGCGGCGAAGAAGCCCACCGCGACATCGTCGACGACAACGGCGACGATCGCCGCTCTTACATCCGCCAGGTCGCCTCGGGCCGCTTCGGCGTGACGTTGCCGTACCTCACGGGCGCGCGTGAACTGCAGATCAAGATCGCCCAGGGTGCCAAGCCCGGTGAAGGCGGCCAGCTCCCCGGCGAGAAGGTCGACGCGCGCATCGCCGCCGTGCGCCACAGCACGCCTGGCGTCACGCTGATTTCGCCACCACCGCACCACGACATCTACTCGATCGAAGATCTCAAACAGCTCATCTTCGACCTGCAGTCGGTGAACCCCGACGCGGGCATCTCGGTGAAGCTCGTTGCGCAAGCTGGCATCGGCGTCGTCGCTGCGGGCGTGGTGAAGGCCGGTGCCGGCAGCATCACCATCTCGGGCTTCGAGGGCGGGACCGGTGCCTCGCCGTTGTCGTCGTTGAAGCACGCGGGTGTGCCGTGGGAACTCGGCCTCGCCGAAGCACGTCAGGTGCTCACGGCCTTGCAGTTGCGGCAACGCGTGCGCCTGCAGGTCGACGGCGGCTTGCGCACGGGCCGCGACGTCGTCATCGCCGCGTTGTTGGGGGCCGACGAAATGGGCCTGGCCACGTCGGCGCTGGTCGCCGCGGGCTGCGTGATGATGCGCAAGTGCCACCTCAACAGCTGCGGTGTTGGTGTGGCCACGCAGGATCCAAAGCTGCGCGCGAAGTACCCGGGCAAGGCCGACCACGTCGTCAACTACTTCATGTGGGTCGCCGAAGACGTCCGCCGCGTGATGGCGCAGCTCGGTGTGCGTCGCTTCGATGAGCTCGTCGGTCGCGTCGATCTGCTCACGCCCCGCACCACGATCGCGCACGCGCAGGCGCGCGCCATCGACGTTCAACCGCTGCTGTCGTCGTCGTCACCGGCAGTGCGCGGGCCAGGTGAAGTGCACCGCGTCGATGTCTCGCAGCACAAAGACCACGCGTGGCATGCCGTGGTCGACGAGGTCGTCGCCGGCCGCGTTGTCGAAGTCGAAGGCACGGTGCGAAACACCGATCGCGCGGTGGGCACGTGGTTGTCGGGCGCCATCGCTCGTCGAGGAGGTGCCGGTCCAGGCGGTCACGCAGTGCTGTCGTTGCGCGGCTCAGCAGGCCAAAGCTTCGGCGCGTTTCTCGCGGCGGGTGTGTCGTTGCGCCTGGTGGGCGAAGCCAACGACGGTGTGGGCAAGGGCCTTGCGGGCGGCGAAGTCGTGATCGCGCGTCCACCGAACTCGGGCAGCGTCGACGACGTGTTGGTGGGCAACGTCGCTTTGTATGGTGCGACCGCGGGCGCGCTGTTCGTGGCGGGTCGCGCCGGCGAACGGTTTGCGGTGCGCAACAGCGGGGCCGTCGCCGTCGTGGCGGGCGTGGGCGATCACGGCTGCGAGTACATGACCGGCGGCACCGTCGTCGTGCTGGGGGCTGTTGGCCGCAACTTCGGTGCGGGCATGTCGGGCGGCCGAGCCTTCGTCGTCGACGATGGCACGCTGTCACGTCGTGTTCATCGTGCTCTGCTGGTGCACGAGATCAGCGAGGCCGAACGTGTTGAGCTTGATGCGCTGTTGGCCCGCTACGAGCGTCTGACTGGCGTTGTCGTCGACGAGCAGCAGCGCGCAGCACTCAAGAAGGTGGTGTCACCTGAGTACTTGAAGGCACTCGCAGCTGCGTAGCGCCTCGTTCGCGCTTCACATCGTTGCGTCACTCGACGAGTGGCGATCAGTGCGTCCTCGCTTTGGACTACGCCTTCGGCGCGAGCCGGGGGCCGCGTTGCGCGGCGGCCCCCGGCGCCCCCGCGCGCTTTTGCTTGATATCTCGGGGAGTTGCGCCGCGTTCTACGGAGCGACGCCCGCCCCTTAGCCTGCTTGTGGTGCGCTCGTTTCTCCTGCGGTCGCGCTCCTGCGAGGCGTCGGACCCGGCGCCCGCCAGTGTGCACGTGCTCGTTCCTGCTCGGGTTGAGGAGGTCTGCGCGGCTGTGTGCCCAAAGCGAGGACGCACTCGTCAGCGGAAACGCAGTTTCGTCGACGACGTGAAGCGAGCAGCTCCAACAGCGAAATGTAGCGAGGAGCTTCGACAGCGAGCGGCGACGACGACGTGACGGGAAGCAAGAAGCAGACGACTACATCAGGTCCTGCTGCTCGTCGGGATCAGGCACTTGATAGACCTGCACGCCCTGCCCCTTCCCTTTGAGATTCACAGCCCCCATCGCCACCAGCCCAATCTCGTTCTGCACGAGCGCAGCAGTGGCAGGCCCGATGACGATCTGGCCCTTCTTGGCCACACCCTCAAGACGCGCAGCGATGTTCACAGTGTCGCCGAGGGCGGTGTACTCCATACGACGAGGAGAACCGACGGTGCCGGCCACGACCTTGCCGGTGTTCACACCGATGTGCACATCGAGGTGGCGTGCGTCGTCGCCCACGGCCCCGCTGCGAACGAGCGCGCGGAAATTGCGACGCATGTCGATGGCACAGCGCACACCGCGCAACGCATCGTCGGTCGAAGAAAACGGCGCACCAAAGATGCACATCACGGCGTCGCCGATGAATTTGTCGACGGTGCCGCCGTGGGCAAACACCGTTTCGGTCATGGTGCCGAGATACGAGTTGAGCAGCGTGCCCACCTCTTCGGGCTCGTGCTGTTCGCAAAACGTGGTGAAGCCCGCGAGGTCGCAAAACAGCACCGTCGCCGTCAGCGGCTCGAGGAACAGCCCGTCGCGGTGAACGCCCTGCGAGCTCTCCATCATCAAGCGGCGCACGACGTCGGGCGCGTGGAAGCGTTCCAGGCTGCGGCGCGTGCGTTCGGCGGCGGCGAACTCTTCGCGCAAACGCGTGCGCTCGAGGCCCATCGCGATCAAGTGCCCAAGGGCGGCCACGAGGTCGCGCTCGGTGTTCGTAAACGGCAGATCGCGCGTGAGGTACACGACACCGATCACGCCCGACGGTGCATCGCCATGGGCACGCCGAATCAGCGGCACGCACAACACGGCTTTCAAGTCGAAGCGCAGCACACTCTCGCCGCGTGAGAAGCGTTCGTCGGCCGACGCGTCTTCGGTGGTGAGCGCTGCCTGGTGTTGCACGACGTAGTCGATCACCGTGCGCGACAGCTGGATCTTCTCGTCGACGCGGCGCTGCTTCATGACCCGCGGTACGAGCACGCCGTGCTCATCGGGCAACAGCACGGTCACGCCCTTGGCGCGTGCGGCTTGCGAGAGCTGCTCACACATCTCGCGCAGGAAGTCGTCCATCGAGTCGGTGGACTGCAGCGCTTCGGTGACCTTGAAGACGAGGCGCAGCGCGATGCCATCGATGGCCTGCGCCGGCGCGCGCATGCCCATCGACGTGGCGGCGGTGCCCTGCTCGAGTGCTGGCAAGTCGCTGAGGCCGCGGAAGTCGAGCGACGTCGACGTTTCGGCGAAGCGGCGCACGATCGGGTTCTCGTCGATGCTGGCAGCACGCAACGACTCGGGCACGGCACTGGCGGGGGTGTCTTCCCAGCCCCAGGCGTTGCCCTGCGCCGGCGTCATCGACTGGCCCACCTGATCTGCAATGCGCATGCTCATCGGCAGCACCATCGTCGTCGGCCGCTGCGGCAACGTCGTGGGCGTGGTGAGCGGGCGCGCCGTCGGGGCCACCGGAGCAGGCGCAAGAGGCAAGCCCGGCACGGGTGAGGGCCGCGCAGCAGGAGCCGTCGTCGACATCGGCCCACGTGGCACCGCTTCGGCCACGGCGGCCATGAAGCCCGAGCCCATCTGCATGGTCGACGGCAACGCCGACGACGGTGGCTGCTGCGGCTGCCGCTGGGCCTGCAACAACGACTGCGGCGCAAACGACGGCGGCTGCGTGGCGGGATCGGGCAGACGACGCAGGCTGGGGTCGGTGGCGTCGGAGAACGGCTGTTGCTGAAACGCCGGCGTGGGCGTCGCCGGCATCATGCCTGGTCCGCGCCGCGGAGCCGACAGCTCAACGCGGCCTTCCCATTCGCCCGCCATGACGATGTCGCCCTCGGACACCGACACGCCGGTCTCGTCGACGCGCACGGCGTTGACGAAGGTGCCGTTGTGGCTGCCAGCGTCGGCGACGACGATGATGCCGTCGGCACGGCTCTCGAGGCGCAGATGACGACGCGAGACCTTGCGGCCATCGAGGCGCACATCGCACACAACGTCGCGGCCCAACATCAAGGTGGTGCCAGCGTCGACGACCGCGAGCTGCGTGACGCCGTCTTGTCGCGTGAAGCGAATGGTGAGGGTGCGTGGCTCAGGCACAGGAGCGTCCACTGCAGGTGTGCACCGTCAACATCGTCGCTGTGTCCATCGTGCGCGCGACTGTAGCAGGGTTGCACGGCGGTTGCGTTGCCGACCTCTGCACCACACACAGTTCGAACCATGTCCAAAGACGCCCTGCTTTCCGCCCTCGCGCCCGTGATTGCCGCCATGAAAGGCTGCGACCTGCACAACGTCGTCGCCACCCGTGCTGTCCTCAACGAGGTGCTGCCCGTCGGCGGTCCCACGTGGCAGCAGCTGCAGGCCCTGTTCGTCGAGGGCCGCACCGCCGGCTGGCTGTGCGATCGCGAAGCCAACGGGGTGCGCTTTTCGCGCGTGAAGAAGGCCGTCGACGCCGACGATCTCTCGATTGACGCGGTGCATATGAACGGCCCGGGCCCCGGCCACACCCACGGCAACGGCGAAGTCGACCTCTGCTTCGTCGTCGACGGCGACCCCCGCTTCGACGGCCAACCCGCTGGCATCGTCGTGTACGCGCCCGGCTCGTGGCACGTCCCCACCGTCAGCGGCGGCACGATGGATATTTTGTACCTGCTGCCCGGCGGCGCCATCGCCTTTGGCCCAAAGCCGTAGCGCGGCGCTTGAAAGCCCCGCGACGACGTGGAACACGCGCGAAGCCCCGCTGTCCGCCCCGGACAACGCGGACACCGTGGGAGTTTTCATGCACCGTCGTTCGTTTGTGGCCCTGGCCTTGCTGGCGCTGTCGAGTTTCGCGGGTTGCGAGCGCAAAGCCACGACGGAGCCCACGGGCTCGGGTGCTCCCACCACGACGACGCCCGCCACCGCTGAAGCCCACGTCGAGGCCGACACGATCTTGTTCGGCGAGGTCGGCTCGCTCACGGGGGCGCAGGCCACGTTTGGCATCTCGACGAAAAACGGCGTGCAGATGGCGCTGGACGAAGTGAACGCCGCCGGCGGCATCACCATCGACGGCAAGGCCAAAAAGGTCGCCGTGCGTGTGTACGACGACCAGGGCAAGAGCGAAGAAGCCGCCAACGCCGTCACGCGCTTGATCAATCAAGACAAGGTCGTCGTCATCCTGGGCGAAGTGGCGTCGTCGAATTCGTTGGCCATGGCACCGGTCGCGCAAAAAGCCGGCGTGCCGATGATTACGCCGTCGTCGACGAACCCCAAGGTCACCGAGGTGGGCGACGGCATTTTCCGCGTCTGCTTCATCGATCCGTTCCAGGGCACCGTGATGGCGAAGTTCGCCACCGACACGCTGAAGGCGAAAAACGTCGCCGTGCTCAAAGACAACAAGAGCGACTACAGCCTCGGCCTCACGCAGTTCTTCAGCGAGACCTTCAAGGCGAGCGGCGGTGTGATCGTCGCCGAAGAAGCCTACTCGCAGGGCGACACCGACTTCCGCGGCCAGCTCACCGCCATCAAGGGCAAAGCCCCCGACGCCATCTATGTGCCCGGCTACTACACCGACGTCGGCGTCATCGCCCGTCAGGCGCGCGAGCTCGGCTTGAAGGTGCCCATGCTCGGCGGCGACGGCTGGGAATCCGAGAAGCTCTTTGAGCTCGGCGGCAGCGCCATCGACGGCAGCTACTTCTCGAACCACTACTCGACCGAAGATCCAACACCGCGCACGCAGGCCTTCATCAAGGCGTACGAGGCGAAGTACGGCAGCAAGCCCGACTCCCTTGGTGCCCTCGGCTACGACGCAGCGATGGTCGCCATCGAGGCCATCAAGCGCGCGGGCAGCACCGACGGCGCCAAGCTGAAGGCCGCCATCGCCGTCACGAAGGACCACCCCGGTGTGGCCGGCACCATCTCGCTCGACGCGAACCGCAACGCGATCAAGCCCGCGGTGGTGTTGCAGGTGAAAGACAGCAAGGCCGCCTACGTCACGACCATCTCGCCCTGAGACGACCTCGCTGACGACGACAAGCGCTCCGCTCACCGCACGGTGGCCGGAGCGCTTTTTGAGCCTCGAAGAGAAACCGGCTTTGCGGTTTTGTCGCCGAGGCGAGTCTCTTGAGGGGCGGGCGGGGAAACGTCCCCGCCAGTCAATTCATGTCGACGCTGGCGGTCGAGTCACGTGGCGCGTTTCCACTCGTTGGCACGGCGGTTTTCGCCGGCGAGGCGCGCGATGTCGGCCACCCGGGCGACACGGGTTTGCGGGCGCTTCGCCAGGCTGAGCCACTCGAGGATCGCGCGGCGTGCCGAGGGCGGAAACGCGTCCCAGTGGCCCCGTGCGGCAGGCACCGCCGACATGGCCTCCTCGAGGTCGGCAGGCACAACGAGGGCGCTTGCCTCGTCGAGCAGCGTCCACGTTCCGCTCGCTTTTGCGGCATCGACCGCAGCGAGTCCTGCGCTGTGCATGAGGCCCCGCTCGATGAGCGAGGCGATGTGGACTTTGTTCTTCGCCGACCACGCACTCGACGGTTTGCGCGGCGTGATGCGCAACATCGTGCGGTGCTCGTCGAGGGATCGCGGAAGCGAGTCGATCCAGCCGAAGCACAACACCTCTTCGACGATGTCGTTCCAGGCCACCACACCGCCCGCCGTACGCTTCGTGGTGACGACCCAGGCCCCCGCAGACGTCGCGTGATGAGCGAGCAGCCAGTCACGCAGCTGGTCGCGCGTGTCGATCCTGATCTGCGGCTTGTCGTCGTCATTCGACGTCGTGGCCGGCTTCGTCTGTTGTCGACGCGTCATGGCCGTCAGTGTGCGATCGCTGCACAGCATGCTCAAGAGACCACGAGCCTCCGCCACCGTTCGCAGCAACGCCGCCGAAGCAGCAGGCTTCGGCGGCGTTGTTGTGTGCAGCAAGCTGGTTGCTCTACAGCGAGAACGTGTAGGTGTTGCCCGTGTGGACCTCGACGCGCACAAAGCCGAACGACGCGTGCGACAACACCAGGTTGTTGTCGTAGGGGTCAAAGAAGGTGCCCGAACGGTTCTGGTTGTTGATGTCGCCAGGCCCGCGCATGCACTGAAAAATGTCCGACGTCGTCGACAAGCAGCGCATGCCGCCCAATGTCGCTGGTGTGGCACTCGTGATGTCGAGGGGCACGAGGATCGTCGCCGCGAAGCCGCCCGAGGTCCACAGCTTGCTGCGGCTTGGATCCCACACGGAGAACGTGTCGCCGAGGATGCCGCGCAGCACCGCGCGTCTGTTCCCCGTCGTCGGATCGATCCGGTAGTACTGCGTGCCGTTGCCGCCGCTGCCGATGCCGTCGAGGACAAACAAGAAGTCCTGCTCCAGTCCGGTGTCGGCCGCCTTGCCCCAAAACAGGTTCACAGGGTTGCTCGACACGTTCGACAAACCAGTGCCCAGCGGGCCCGTACCGTTGGGCAGTCCGTAGGTCGGGCCCTGCTGCTCAGGTGGAAGCTCGCGGTACGGATTGCGCGCGCCGGTGGTGGCGAAGCGTGTCACCCACGTGCAGGTGCTGCCGTCGGCACTGATCTTCACCACGCCGCGCGGACCGCCGTTTGCCGTTGGTGAGCCTGCTTGCTTGATGCCGAAGTAGTGCTCGCCAGCAGGCGACATCGTCCACGACATCGAGGTGTTCTCGACCTGCAAGCTGCGGCGGTTCGAGTCGACGATGGTCGTCGAGCCGTTGTCGCATTGGTCAGCGGGCATCGCACCTGGCGTCGTCGAGAACAGGATCTCGCGCTCCATCCAAATCAACGTGCGATCGCCGGTGAGCGGGTCGACGCGCATGATTTGCGGCGGCGTGCCCGACTCCTGCGAGTACGTGTAGAACATGCCGTCAGCACCCCGCTGCACGCTCTTGACCGCGCGCAGGGTTGGGCCGCTGCCCACGTCCACGTCGCCATCGCCCGTCAGGAACTTGCCCGAGATGACGCGGCGGTTGCCGACTTCAGGGCTGTCCCAATCAACGTTGATCGCCATCAGCACGCCGAAGTTCTTCAGGTTCGGATCGCCGTTGGTGGCGCGGTTGTCGCTCCACTGCGCACCCACGTAAAGCTCGCGCGTGTCGTCGTCGAGGAAGCCGCCGTTGTAGCCCGTCGAGCCCGAGGTCGCGTTGTACAGCACGCGCCATTCGCGAACGCTGGTGCCTTCACCAATCGCCGTGCCCTGGTTCGCGAGCGTGGTGATGCTGCGGCAGCGGTCGAAG
The DNA here is from genome assembly GCA_044349155.1 of Myxococcota bacterium. Classification (GTDB taxonomy): domain Bacteria; phylum Myxococcota; class UBA727; order UBA727; family VGSZ01; genus VGSZ01. The sequence goes on along the minus strand of JBIKRQ010000015.1, from coordinate 14,777 downwards.
ACCGGAAACAGCGGGTCTTGCGTGCTGGTCGGTCGGCCAATCTGGTTGGCGCAGCGGCAATCCATGTCGAAGAACGTGGGGTTGTCGATGAAGCGATCGTCAGCACCGGGGCAGGCGTACTGCCAAAACGGGCTTGTTTCGTCAGCGACCGTCGACAGGCACTCCGCCGAGCCCGCGCTGTTCTTGCAAATCGCCGAGCAGAACGTCGGGTCGGCGCATTCGTTGGTGTCTTCGCAGCCGTTGCGCGTCGGGTCGGAGCCGGAGACGCCGCGCGCGTTTTGGAAGCCGTCGGCGCATAAGCACTGAAAGCCGCCGTCGAAGTTGTCGCACACCGTTCCAGGAGCGGTGCCGCACAACGAGGCGGTCTGGGCGCACTCATCGACATCAAGGCACAGGGCGTTGTTGCCGTTGGCGCGGTAGCCAGCTGGGCACCCGCAGCGAAAGCCATCGCTGATGACGGAGCACGTCGCGTTCGGCGGACCGCAGAAGGTGTCGGTGCTGCACGGAGCGGGCGCTTCGCCTTCTCCTTCGCCCTCACCTTCGCCAACTTCGCCTTCGCCTTCACCAACTTCGCCTTCGCCTTCGCCCTCGCCTTCGCCTTCGCCTTCACCTTCGCCTTCGCCTTCACCTTCGCCTTCGCCCTCTTCGCCAGGTTCTCCTTCGCCCTCGCCTTCGCCCTCACCTTCGCCTTCGCCCTCGCCAGGTTCTCCTTCGCCTTCGCCTTCGCCTTCGCCTTCGCCCTCGCCTTCGCCTTCTTGACCTTCACCCCCGGTGTCGGCTGCTGCACAGCCCGACAGGGCACCCAACACAAACAAGAGCCCAACAATCCGCGTCGCTGCCATCGCTCACCTCCAAAGAGCTGGCAGGCTAAAGAACTGTTGGATGGGTGCTCTGACGCGGGTCTGACATTCGTCATCCCACCAGGATTTCAACAGCGCCGATACGAATAAATTCAGGGACTTGGCGTGCCGCCAAGCCCTGAATTTCGACCGCTTATGGTCGAAGTCATATTCGATTTTCGTGCACTTGTCGGAACGCCAGGCTCACGAATTCACACACCAAAACACACTGTAGTTTAAGTGCCTAACACTTCGTCAGGCACTCAAAAACGACCTACGGCACGGCCGCAGCCGCGTCGCCGAAGCCGAACGACAAAAACGCGATCGGACGCTCGACGCAGCCACCAGCGCTGCAGACGTTGAGCTGGTTGGCGACCACGCGCAGCGTCTCCTCCGACTCTGCGGGGAGGAACACCGAACCACAGCCGCCGTCGACCGTTGAGCCACCTTCGTGCACCAGGTTGAACCGCCCGAGGCCGCAGCCAGCGTCTTGCACGAGCGCTGATGTGGCGTTTGCCCGTCGACGGATCAACGTGAGTGGCTGCAGCGGTTCACCGCGCTGGCAGGTGAGCGGGCCCGTGACGAAGTCGTCGAACGTCTCGCTGCCCTCGGTGCGGACGGTGTGCGCCACGGTGTTCGTGAGGCAGACATCGTTGCCGAGGTGAATGCCCGCAGCTGGACGAACGCGGTTGCGGTTGTGCTCAAACGTCATCGTCACGTCGTGGGGCGCGTCCTGGCCGAGCAAGCGGGCGGTCAACGTGCCGGTGATGCTGCGCTCGCCGCGCTCGGTGATCGTGATGAAGCACTGCTCCGGATCAAACGGCGTGGGCACACCGTCGAGGGCGAACTGGGCACCGCGCTCGGTGCAGGTGGCAGCACCCAAACCATCGCTCGCCGCGACGACGACGCGTGGGGTCGGCACCGTAAACGCGGGTGCTGGAGCCAACGACACGCACTCGTACTGCAGCGTCACCAGCAGGTTCTGGGGCTCACACTCAAACAGGTACGTGTCCATCGCCTCGGTCGGGTCGTAGACGCAGCTGTTCCTGCCGTTGCACGCGCCACCGGCCTGCAGCCGCATGTTGTCTTCAGCACCATCGATCTGAGCAAGGTTCTGCGCGCAGTTGCCAACGATGTTGCCGCTCAACCCGACGGAGCGAATGATGAGCGTCTGACCGCCCTGCGCGACGTCCCCCGTGATGTTGCAGCCGGCGGTGATCGCCGAGCCGTACCCGCCACTGCTGGTGATGGTGGCCTGTGGCGGCGTAAACAGCAGGCCACGACGAACTTCGACATCGTCGAGCGTGGTGGCAGCACCGTCGACGGTGACCTCGACCGCCGTGATCGCAGGCGTTTCGCCTTCGCCCTCGCCTTCGCCCTCGCCCTCGCCTGCTTCGCCTTCGCCCTCGCCTTCCCCTGCTTCGCCTTCGCCTTCGCCCTCGCTGGCTTCGCCCTCTCCCTCGCCAGCTCCCTCGCTGTCAGCTGGTGCACAGCCCGACAGGGCACCCAACACACACACAAGCCGAAAAACGTTCCCAACATCAGTCACTGCCATCACGCACCTCCACAGGTCCTGGAGGCTAAAGGCCCGCTGCACCAGTGCTCTGACGCGGGTCTGACATCGGAATTCGAACACTTGGCGTGCCGCCAAGTGTTCGAATATCAATATGAATTCGACCGCAAGCGGTCGAAACCAGCCGACCTGGGTCGATGGTGCGAGTGGCCCCTACACGGTCAGATGTCCGTGAGCGGCGGTCCTACCCCGCGACGACCGCGGTTGATGATTGTCGAGCCTCCTGCGCAGTGGGAACAGTCCCGCGATGCAGGCGCGAGCGGTGATTCTGGTTGGTGATGGGCGCGTGGTCGAGCTTGGGCATGGCGACCTGGTGGGTCGCGTGCGTGTGTGTCGCCTCACCTTCGACGATCCCCGCATCTCCGAGGCCCACGCCATGGTGAGCCTGCGCGGCGACACCCTGCGGCTGCTCAGCTTGCGTGGTCGCTTCACCGTCGACGGCGTCGCCCAGTCCGACGTCGTGCTGGCACCGGGACAACGCCTCGCCTTCGCCCCCGATCACCACAGCGACGCTGCGGCCACCACGTGCGAGGTCCTCGAGGTCGTCCTGCCCGACGCGGTGCTTGGCCTTGAGGCCCCAGGTGTGCCCCTGCAGGTGCTGTTGGGCACGACGTCGGTGCTCACCACGCCCGTGCCGACGTTGCGCAGCGGGGTCATCGCCGACGCCGCAGGCTGGCTGTCGTTTGCCGACAACGGCTGGCATCTGCTGCGCCGTGGTGCCCTGTCCTCGGTGGCGGTGATCCCCGACGTCGCCATCGATGTCGAAGGACTGCGCCTGATGCCCCGGCTGGTGCCGCTCACCGATGCGGGCGCGCCGCCGACCCACGTCGAACTCACCGCCCAGCCCCTGCGTCTGGTGGCCCGCTTCCACTCGGTGCACATCCACCGCGGCGACGAACCGCGCCCCCTCACCCTCGACGGTGTTGCCGCCCGCATCATCTGCGAGTTGGTCCAGCTCGACGGCCCCACCGCCTGGGACGTCGTCGCCCGCGAAATCTGGCCCGACGGCGCCCTCGAGCCTGTGCTGCGGGGCCGCTGGGACGCGCAACTCTCTCGTCTGCGCAGCCGATTGCGACAGGCGGGAATTCGCCCCGACCTCGTGCGCTCCGACCGTCACGGCTTTGTCGAACTGGTCCTCGGCGCTGCTGACCTCGTCGTCGACGAGATCTGAGCCGTGGCCAAGAGCGCTCCTCCTGATTTGGGTTCGGCCCCAGCGTTCTCGATGGTGTCGCGCCTCGGAGAACCGGCACCGTCGTCACCGTCGTCATCGTCGTCGGCGTCATCGTCGTCATCGTCGTCATCATCGGCGGTGTCGACGTCGTCACCCTTCGATGTGGCGCAGGCCGCGCGCTACGTGCTTGGTCCGCGCCTTGGCCAGGGTGGCATGGGTCGCGTCTTGTCGGCGTGGGACCGTCGCCTCGGGCGCGACGTGGCCTGGAAGGAGATCCTGCACCCCGACGCACAGACCGAAGCGTTGCTGCTGCACGAGGCCGCACTCACCGCCGAGCTCGACCATCCAGGCATCGTCCCCGTCTACGACGCCGGCCGCACCAGCGACGGCCGCCTCTACTACACGATGCGTCTCGTGCGTGGCCGCACCCTGCGAGCAGTGGCGCACGACGTGTGGAGCAGCCCCTCGCCGTCACTGAGCGCCCGCCTGGGCCTTGTGCGTTCGCTGCTGGGCGCTGCGCAAGCGGTCGCCTTCGCCCACGGCCGCGGCGTGGTCCATCGGGACCTCAAGCCCGACAACATCCTGCTGGGCCCTCTCGGCGAGGTGCAGGTCTCGGATTGGGGCCTGGGCCGCCGGCTTGCGGAACTGACATCGTCGTCGTCGTCGTCGTCGTCGCCTGCAGGAACCGTCGGCTATCAGGCTCCCGAACTTCTGCTGGGGGCAAAGGCTTCACCCGCCACCGACGTTTACAGCCTTGGCGTGGTGCTCGCGGAGCTGATCGAGGGACCGTCGTCGTCGTCGTCGACCGTCGGCGTGCCGGCCGCCTTGCGGGCGATCGTCGTGCGGGCCCAACACCCGGATCTCAACATCCGCTATGCCGACGCGGCGGCCCTCGTCGCCGACCTGCAGGCGTTCCTCGACGACGGTCTGGTGTCGGCCCACAACGAGGGCCTCGGCGACCGCGTGGTGCGTCTGTGGCGCAAACACCGAACGGCGGGACTGGTGGCGGTGGTGGCCAGCGTCGTCGTCGTCGTCGTCGGCATCGCCGCGTTCGCCCGCACCGTGATCGAACGAGACCGCGCCCGCGCTGCCGAGGTGCAGGCGCGCGCAGCCTTGAGCACCGCCGACACCCGCCTCGCGCAGTCCCTCGTGGTGCAGGCCCGTCAGGCACACAGCGCCGATCGCGGCCGAGACGCAGCGAGCCTGGCCCGCGCTGTCCTCGAACTCACCAGCACCAACGACGACGACGAGACGCACGAGCGGCACCTGGCAACCGCCGAGGCCCGCGGCATCCTTTCCGCACTGACGCCGCGCAGTGGTGGCCCTGGCCTGGCAGTCGAAGGCACCACCGACGTCGACGACCTCGGCTGCGACGCCATCTTTGTGCCGGGCACCGTCTCTGAAACGTTTGCCTGCCGGACCGGTGCGCGTCTGGTGTGGCGCCACGCCAACCAGCCCACCGTCGACGTGGGTGCTGTCGATGTCGCCACAGCAGCCGTCGCCTGGGATCGCCAGCAGCCCATCGTGTTGGTGCGCGACCTCAACGACACCCTCAGTCTCGTGTCGCTCACCGACCACACGCGCACCCCCATCGGCACAGCAGTGCCCGTGGAAACCGCGTTGGCCATCGACGTCGACAGCCACCAGTATGCTTCTGCCAATCGTGCCCTCGTGGTTGTTGGCGAGCTGCATCCGTCGCTGAAGGCGCCAGGTCCATCAGCAACATCGGTGCCGGTGTGCGGCCAGGGACACACCAACGTCGTCGTGCAGGGGCTCGCCATCGTCGACGAACACGTGTTGCTGCTGTGTTCCGACGGCAGTGTCGAAAGCGTGTCGGCCGGCGAGGCCGCGTCACATCGCGTGAGCAACGCGCCCGTGCTGTCGGCGGCAGTTCGTGCACGGCTGGAGCGGGCCACGGCCGTGATTGTCGACGACGCTGGCGATGAACCCGCCTTCATCATCGGCACGCTGCGCTCAGAGCTGCTGCGCTATCGCCCGCGAACCGGGCAACTCGATGTGCTGGGCGAGCGCCCCGATGTGGGTGTGGTGCAGCAGCTGACCTTCACGCATCCGGGCGTCCTGCAGGTGAGCGGCTCGACGGGAGCACCCGTGTTTCTGCGCGTCGCCACGGGTGCGTTCAGCGGCGACTTCGGCCGCGACGATCGCGGTCCTGTGCTCGTCACAGGCACCGATCGCTTCGTCACGTTTGGCGGGCAACACGTTACGCGCTTCATGGGGCGTCCTTCGGCACCGCGAGCCATCATGCTCAGCAAAGGCCTGTCGTCGATCGACGTCGACGGCAGCGGAACCCTTGCCCTCGCTGCTGGTGCTGACGGCCTGGTCGCGACGGTCAGCCTGGCCGACGGTGCGGTTCACGCCCTCGATGCGGGGTTGCGCATGACGGTGAAGCAGGCGGCGTTTCGCGACGACGGCAGCATCGTCACCGGTGGCGTCGACGATCGCGGTCCGGTGGTCTGGCCGCGAGGGGCCAGCGGCCCTGGCGATGGCATCGATGTCAGCCCTCGCTTCACGTTGCGACGGATCGGCGTCGTCGCCAGTGGCGAGCTGTGGGGTCTTGGCTACCGGGAAGGCCCGCTGTGGTGGGCTGTCCATGCACCGTTGGCGCAACCGGTGGCGCTCGTTGGCCCGACCACCCTGATGCAGACCAGCTTTGTCGACGGCCGCACGCTGCCAGATGGCCGTGGCCTCATTGGCCTCGACAGCGGTGGCGTCATCGTCACCGCCACACCCGCCGCGCGGTTGCTGCTGGGCAAGGCCGTGGGGGCAAGCCAGGTGGCCGCCAGCGTCGACGTCGACGGTGTTGTCGACCACGTCTACGTCGCCATCGATCGGACCATCGAACAGCGCGCTGCCGGCAGCGAGCAGGTCGTTCGCCGCTTCGACGTGGGCGACGATCGCGTCACTGACCTCGCCGTCGACGTCGACCGCCGCTTCCTCGTGGCGGGCACGGTGCAGGGCGAGGTTGTGGTGTGGCGACTCGATACCGGAGCGCTGTGGATGAAGGCCGCGCTGCACACCGAACAAGTCGGCGCTGTCGTCGTGCATGGTCTGCCACACCGTGAAGGTGCCGTCGCCGTCACCACAGCAGGCTGGGACCACCGGGTGTCGGGACTCGTCGTCGACAACGGTGTGGACTGAGTGTCAGACCGTCGTCAGAGGGAAGGCTGCTGTGGCTCGGTAGGGTTTTGTCCCTTCAGTGGAGCACCACCATGCAGTCCCTGCCGTCTCGTCTGCGCTCGTTTTCGTTCAAGCTCTCGCTCACGCTGTCGACGTCGATCGTCCTCGTGGGGACGGCGGGCTGTGCCCAGATGCTCGCCGGCTACCACCAGATGAAGGTGGTGGCGACCGGCGGGCTGGAGCCAGAAACCGCAACAAAGATCGACGCGATGTCGAAGAAGATGGACGCGCTCATCGCCGCCGACGACTTCGAGGGGGCCATCGCACTGTCGGCGGAACTGTGGGACGTCGCCGGCTACGACAACACCCGCCAGAGCGCCATCTTTCCGCCCCTCAACACCCTGGCCGACGCCGTGCGGGCTTTGCCGACAACGCACCCGGCCTACCAGGCGGCCTCGATCCTCAAGCTGGCGATGAACAAGCAGTTCTACGCCTCGGGCCTTGAAGGCCCCACCACCGACCTCGAGGCGTTTCGCGCCGAGCTGACGACGTTGTTTCAGAGCATCGAGAGCCGCGCCAAGCCCGAGCTCGTCGAAAAGGCTGCCGCCCTCGAGGCCAACAACCAACCAGCATCGGCCGTCGCCGTGTACGCGCAACTGTTGGCCCTCTACCCCGACGACGCTGATGCGAAGGCCAAAAAGGAGGCGCTGCTGCAGTCGTTGAAAGCCACCCACGGCTTGAGGGTCCGCGCCACGGGCAGTGCGGCGGCCAACACCCTCGCTGCCAACGCGTTTGGCGCAGAAGCCATCACGTTCGACCAGGCCGGCCCGGTGACGGTCACATTGACCCTCGGCGAGCCCACCACCGACGTCAGCACGGCTGCCGAGACCCAGACAGCCCAGGTGGTGCGCGGGAAGAAGAGCGTGCCCAACCGCGACTACGAGCGGCTGCAGGAGAAGATCGCCCACACCGAAAAACTGCGCAGCGAAAACACCCGCCAGACCGACATCGACCGCCGCACCGACGAGATCGCCAGCCTCAACAAACAGCTGAGCCGCGAGAGCCCGACGGAGTTGGTCGACGACGTCGTCAGCGAGTCCTTCCCCGGCACCCGCACCACGCGCACGGTGCGCCGCACACTGGTGAAGATCACGAGGGGTGCTGAAGTGCTCGGCGAATTGCAGGACACCGCGAGCGCCTCGAAGTCGGCCCTCAGCCACGGCGGCCACCCCGCAGCTCGCGTGGCAGCACTCAACGAAGCGGTGCCCACCGTCGACGACGTCGACGACGACACCATCGCCGCCGCCGCGAGCCGCGCACGCACGCCTCTGCTCGTGGTGTACCGAACGCACCTCACGGCGATCGTCAAAGCGGTGGCCGTGAGTGGGGGTGACGCCGTCGTCGAGGCCGCTGCCCTCGCCGTCGCCCTCGACCCCGGCAACGCGAGCGAGGCCGACGCCAAAGCGGTCAAGACGGGCCTGCGCATCGCCGATCCCCGCGTCCTGCTCACCGCAAAGTGAGCGCCGAACACGGCGAGCGCGTCGTCGAAGTCTCGCCGGGCTCAATCAACGGTTGAGCTGCGCGACATCCACGTCGACGACGTTCGCTCGTCGACGTGCTTCACGGTCCCCAGGTGCAGTCAGCAATTGCCGTGCAGAACGACTCGACGGGATAAAACGCGCACTCGGCCGCCTGACACGTTGGCGCGCCGCCATCTTCCCACGTGCACGTGCCGGCACTCGTGGCGCCACCGTCGGTGAAGTTTTCGCAGCTGCCGCGGTCGTAGAGGTTGCTCGTCAAGCAGCGGGCACTCGAGTCGGTCTGCACGCACACGCTGTTTTGGATCGGCTCGGCGAGTTCGACGCGGCACATGTCGCCGCCAGCACCCACGCCGCACGCGCTGATGCCGCGCAGAACGCAGTCGTTTTGCGTGAACAGTGGCTGGCACTCGCCCGTGTTTCGGCAGCCGCTCACGGGGCTGCACTGAATACCTGCGGCGAAGCCCTCGCAGGTCGTTTGGACCGCGGCACTCGGCGTGCCCGAGCAGTGTGGCGTCGGCGCTTCACCTTCGCCTTCACCCTCGCCCTCGCCCTCGCCTTCGCCTTCGCCTTCGCCGACCTCACCTTCGCCCTCGCCTTCGCCTTCGCCCTCGCCCTCGCCTTCGCCTTCGCCTTCGCCCTCGGTGCCACCGTCGGCCGGTTCGCAGGCGCCAGCGACGAAGAACAAGGCAAGGCCGGCAGCAGTCATCAACGATTTCATCATGGGCGTCCTCGGGGTGTCGGGTTCGCCCGCGACTCTCGACCTCGCTGCCTGCTGGTTCAATCGTAAGAAGTCTGAGCCCGCGGGATGCCGTAGGGTCCGCCCATGCGCCTCGTCGTCGACCACCCTGCATGGCGCGTGTGGCAGCACACCGTGTTCGCGCCGTGGATCCTGCCAACGCTGCCTCCACCCGGGCCGTGGGCCGTGCTCCTCGTCGACGTGGGGGCAGCGTTGACCAGTGCTGAACAAGAGCAGCTCGCCACCGACCTCGTGCTCAACAACTGTCGCGCCGTCGTCTGCGCGGGGCATGCCTGCGCCGCGTGGGAGGACGCTGTCGATTGGGCCAACGTGATGGCTGAAGTGCACAGCGGCACATCGCGCCCCACCGTGATGACGACGTCACACCCGACCGACCGTGTCGACGACGTGGTGTCCTTCTTTCGCTCGCTGACCGCAGCGTTGCGGCCACTCCTGCTTGTGATCGGCCACGACGCAGCGCTCGAGGAGCGTTTCGTGCAGGCGCTCTCGGCACAGCGTCAGTAGCCGGCGTCGACGTCGATCAGGCCCAACAGCGGCTCGCCGCGCGCGAATCGCCCCACGTTGTCGACGACGCGCTTCGTCAGCACCGGCACCGCCATCTCGGGCGTGTTGGCGCAGTGGGGCGTGATCAAACAGTTCGGCAACCGCCACAGCGGATGGCCGTCGGGCAGTGGCTCAGGGTCGGTGACGTCGACGGCGGCGGCCCCGAGCGCCCCAGACGACAACGCCTGCACGAGTGCTGTGGTGTCGACGTGGGCTCCGCGGGCCACGTTCACCAGCACCGTCGACGACGACATCGCCGCCAACACCTCGGCATCGACGAGCCCCGCGGTGGCCGGCGTGAGCGACAGCGCCAGGATCACGACGTCGGCCCCGCGCACCGCGGAGATCACCTCGGCCTTCGACGACGCCGTCAGCGTGCGCGCAGCATCCGCAAACGGCTCGGGCCGACGACGAACCACGGTCAGCTCGACGTCAAACGGCTGAAGCAACGGCACCAGGGCGCGCGTGATGCCGCCGGCCCCAAACACGGTCACCTTCGCGCCGCGCAGGCTGCGCCCCGACGGTGGCTGCCACGTGGTGGCCGTCGCGCGGCGCTTGAGATCACGCAGGGCGGCCAGCGTGAGCGCCAGGATGTGTTCAGCCACATCGTCGGCGTAGATGCCCTGGCCCGCGGTCCACGTGCGCTCGCGATCCAGAATGCCCGTGTAGTGCTCGATTCCGGCCCAGGGCAGCTGCACCCAGCGCAGGTGCGGGGCGTGCGCCAGGAGGCGTTTGAGGCCGTCGGGATCACGGGGCGACGTCCAGATCACGGCATCGGCGTCGGCCGCATCGTCGACCACCACGCCGCCGCCGGCGATCACCGCGTCTTTGAGCCAGTCGCGCATGCCAGCGGGGGCCACGATCACACGAGGAACGGTCGTCGTCATGGCGGGCTGATCGCCAGCTCGGTACCAACACGCAAACAAAAACAGCGCCCGATGGGCGCTGTTTTCTGCCAGATGAGGCGAGCCCGACGACGTGCGCCGGGCATCGTGGTCACCAGCGGTAGTGGGCGAAGGCCTTGTTGGCTTCGGCCATACGGTGCGTGTCTTCACGCTTCTTGACGGCGCCACCACGGCCAGCGGCCGCGTCGAGGATCTCGTTGGCAAGGCGCTCGGTCATGGTGCGCTCGCCGCGATCGCGGGCGGCGTCACGGAGCCAACGCAGGCCGAGGGCCATGCGGCGGTCCGGGCGGACTTCAACGGGGACCTGGAAGTTGGCACCACCGACGCGGCGGCTCTTCACTTCAACGGCAGGACGAACGTTGTCGAGGGCGCGCTTGAAGACCTTGAGGGCTTCTTCCTTGGCGCGATCTTCGGCCAGCGCGAAAGCACCGTAGACGACGCTTTCGCCGACGGCCTTCTTGCCGTCGAACATGACGACGTTGATGAACTTGGTGACGATCCGATCCTGGTACTTCGGATCGTTGTTCACCTTACGCTTCGGGACTTCGCGACGACGTGGCATGGATGACTCGGTGCAGGTCGGCGTGGTGCCGACAATCATGAAAACAGAACAAGGCGTCGACGCGAAGCCAACGCCTGATCAGATGAGGTCAGATCACTTGGGGCGCTTGGCGCCGTACTTCGAGCGACCCTGACGGCGGGCGTTGACGCCAACGGCGTCGAGGGTGCCACGCACGATGTGGTAGCGAACGCCCGGGAGATCCTTGACGCGGCCGCCACGGATCAGCACGACGCTGTGTTCCTGGAGGTTGTGGCCTTCGCCGGGGATGTAGCTGATGACTTCGAGCTGGTTGGTCAGCTTGACCTTGGCCACCTTACGGAGAGCCGAGTTCGGCTTCTTCGGCGTCGTGGTGTAGACGCGGGTGCACACGCCGCGGCGCTGCGGGCACTTCTCGAGGTGAGCGGAAGCGCTGCGGTTCTGAATCTGCGTGCGACCCTTGCGGACCAGCTGGTTGATCGTTGGCATTCGTTCCTCTGCGCCTGGGTCTCGCGACTCGGGGCACTGCTTCTCAGGTAGCTGCGCTGCCCCAAACACAGGGGATGCGCCGATCTCGTGCGGGGGACATGCCGGCTACGCTCGGTCGCGTCAAGCACCGATCCGTGGAACTTCGTACGCGCCGGCGCAGAAAATCGCGCCGTCCGCGTGGTCGATGGCCTCTGGCATGTCGGTGAATGTAGGGAACGTGGCGACGTTGGTCAGAAAGTGGAGACAGCCGGAGCCGCCTCCTACGGTGGCTGCCATGAGCCGCGTTGCCTTTCTGCCCACGTCCCCTGCCCACCTGCGCCGCCGCCCCGACCTGTCGGGCACGGGCCTCGTGATCGCGGCGGCCATCGTGGCCTTGTTTGCCTTCGACGCAGCCCATGCTGCCCCCGCCCGGCTCACGTTGACGGCGTCGGGGCCCGAGGTGCCGCTGGCCGACGTCGTGTTGAACGTCGAGGCCGACAGTGCGCCCACGTTTCAGGTGTTTCGTGGCAGCGCGGCAGGCACGTGGATTGTTGAGCTGCCGGGTGTTGCGCTCGGTGGCGCCTCGATCGCGCGCCGTGGTCCCGATCTGCTCGTGACGGATGCGGTTGTTGAGCCCGAAGTGGCCGACCACCGAGCGCGGGTGGTGCTCACGTTTGTCGACGACGTCGACTTCGAGGCGGTGCCGAAGAAGAAGGGCGTGGCCGTGCGCTTTGTGCACCAGGGCGATCACGGCCAGCTCGTCACGACGTGGCAGGCCCGCGTCGCCGAGCAGCAACGGCTCGCCGCCGCCACCGCTGAAGCCGCGCGCCGCACCGAGGTCGATCGCACCACCGCCGAGAAGCTCGCCGCCGAGCAGCAGCGGCTCGCGAAGGCGAACGCCGACCAGGAGAAGGCTCGCGTCGCCGCCATCGCCGCCCTCGCCGCCGAGCAGGAGAAGGCCCGCGTCGCCGCTCTCGCTGCCGAGCAGGAGAAGGCCCGCGTCGCTGGTCTCGCTGCGGAGCAAAAGAAGCGCGACGACGAGCAGAAAGCGCGGGCGGCCAAACTCGCTGAGCAGCAACGCTTGCAGCAGGAGCAGGACAAGGCCCGCCTTGCGAAGATCGCCGCTGACGAGGAGAAGGCTCGCTTCGCGAAGATCGCCGCTGACGAGGAGCAAGCCCGCCTCGCGAAGATCGCTGCCGAGCAGGAGAAGGCGCGCCTCGCGAAGATCGCTGCCGAGCAGGAGAAGGCGCGCCTCGCGAAGATCGCTGCCGAGCAGGAGAAGGCTCGACTCGCGAAGATTGCTGCTGACGACGAGAAGGCACGCCTCGCGAAGATCGCTGCCGAGCAGGAGAAGGCCCGACTCGCGAAGATCGCCGCCGAGCAGGAGAAGGCCCGACTCGCGAAGATTGCTGCCGAGCAGGAGAAGGCCCGACTCGCGAAGATTGCTGCTGACGAGGAGAAAGCTCGCCTCGCGAACGTCGCAGCGGAGCAGGAGAAAGCCCGACTCGCGAAAGTCGCTGCTGACCAGCAGGAGAAAGCCCGACTCGCGAAAGTCGCTGCTGAGGAGGAGAAAGCTCGACTCGCGAAGATCGCTGCTGACGAGGAGAAAGCCCGACTCGCGAAGATCGCTGCTGAGCAGGAGCAAACACGCCTCGCGAAGATCGCTGAGCAGAAGCAGCGCGATGACGACGAGAAAGCCCGTGTCGCGCGCCTCGCCGCCGAGCAGAAGCAGCGCCTGCAGCAAGAGCAGGAGCAAGCACGTGTCGCTGCGGCGCAACTGCAGCAGAAGCAACGGGACGACGCGGAGCGCGCGCGCCTGGAGCAGCAACGTCGTGACGACGAGGAACGCGCCCGACGCGCTGCCCCAGCGCCAGCGGACGATGTTGGCTTTGGCGGCGCGCCCGTGGCTGTGGCACCTGCTGCGCCGATCGCACCTGCTGTGCCCGTGCGTGTCGCGACACCGGCGGTGACGACGACAGCGGCGGTGCGTGCGCCGCCGGCCACCGCTGGGTTTGGTGGTGTGGAGGGTGGGCGCACGGTGGAGATCTCGCGCAGCAGCAGCAACCGCTACGAGCGCGTCACCCTGCCCGCCACCGACGACGAATGGGGTGGCAACGAAGACGACGAAGGCGAGCTCGATGAAAGCCGCGGCCGTTCGGTGTTGTCGCAGGTCACCGTGCAACGCAGCGGTCAGGGCGCCCGGGTGGGTGTGCGCGTCGACGGTGGTGCGCGCTATCAGGTGGCGCGGCGCGGACGCGATCTGGTGCTCACGCTCGTCGACACGCGTGCCAGCGGTCTTGATGTGCGCCGCGTGCTGGATGCGCGTGGCCTCGGCAGTGCGGTCGTGCGGGTGATGCCGACGGTGGAAGAAGATCGGCGTTTCCGAATCGAACTCGTCGTGGAACTGCGCGGTCAGGCGCCCGTGCGTGTGGAGCAGGACGGGCAGATGTTGTGGCTTGAGGTGCTGGGATGAGGTTTGTCGCTGCGGTTGCTGTCGTCGTTTTGTGCACCTGCTCGGGGTGTACGCCGGTGGCCAGCACAATCCGCAGCGAGACCCCACTGAGCGTTGAAGAACCCGAAGCGCCCGTGTCGCCGACCGTGACCGTGGTGCCGGTGATCGACGAGCAGGTCAAAGACGACGACGACACCATGGTTCTGCGCGAGCGCATTGCCGCAGCAGCGTCGGTGTCGGTGGGCAACGCGCCGTTGGTGGTGGGCGGCGTGCGCTACCGCTTCGATTGCTCCGGCGTCACCGCGGGCATCTACGCCAAGGCAGGTGTCTTGATCGTCGACGAGGGCGCGTTGTCGAGCAAGGCGCTGTTTTCGCTGGTCGATGCCGAAGGGGCCCTGCACCACAATCGACCGCTGCCCGGCGATCTCGTGTTCTTCGACAACACGTGGGACGAAAACAAAAACGGCCGCGTCGACGACGATCCGCTCTCGCACGTCGGCGTGGTGGAGGCCGTGTTGCCCGATGGCACCGTGGTGTTTGTGCATCGCATCGGCAAAGTCGTGGTGCGTTGGCACATGAACCTGCAGCGCCCACACGATCGCGTCGACGAGAAGGGCGCGGTGTTGAACCACTGGTTGCGCGCCGCACGCGGTCGCCGGCCCGCCGCCACCACCGCCGAGCTGTTTGTCGCCTTTGGCACGCTGTCGTCCGATGCGTTGAAGAAGCGACTGCGCTAGCAGGTTGCTGAAAAAGTCGGCAGTCGGTTCTCGACGAGAAATGAGGTGTTCGTCGTCGAGAGCTGCGCCAAATATCGGGTGTTCCGGATCTACCTGTCATGCGTGGTGAAGATTC
>JBIKRQ010000197.1:0-12009 GCA_044349155.1 Myxococcota bacterium | reverse complement strand
TGTTGAGGGAGTCGATGACCACAAAGTCGATCTCCTCCTTCTCGACCAGGTAGCGGTACTTCGCGACGAAGTCGTCCCACGTGTTGTGCTTGTGGTACTGCGCCTCGAGGACGAACAGGTTGTCGAGGACCTTCTTCTCGAAGTTCGCCTCATCAAGCCCCGTCGCGGCCATGCCCACTTTGCACAAGCGCGAACACAGGTCGTCGCGACCTGCACCACTCTCGTCGTGAAAGCCCTCTTCGGCCACCACGAACGCCACCTTCTTGCCCGTCGTGGCGACGCGCGAGAGTGCAGCCAGAGCGGTGCGCGTTTTGCCTTTGCCCGGCGGGCCCACGAACACCATCGTGCAACCGACGGGAACACCGCCCAGGGCGTTCTTGCCGTCCTCGGTGAGGCACAGCAGGTCGAGCACGTTGCCAAGCGGCAGCGCCTCCTGGGTCTTGATGCGGTTCTCGAAGCGCGCGGGGCGCACGATGCCCTGCTCGAGGCCAGCGTCGACGTCGACCTTGGTGTTGCCGCCGAAGGGCACGGCCGAAGCGTCGACACCGAAGCCGCCGCCCATGCCCTGCATGCCCTGCATGAGCTGCAGCATCATCATCATCGGGTTCTGCTGCATGACCGGCGCCATGCCCATGCCCATGCCCATCTGCGGCATCATGCCGGGCATCTGACCAGGCATCTGACCAGGCATCTGGCCCGGCATGCCCTGCTGCATCATCGGCTGCTGCATTTGACCCATCATCTGACCGGGCATTTGCTGCTGCATCATCGGCTGCTGCTGCATCTGACCAGGCATCATCTGCCCCATCATCTGCTGCGGCATCTGCCCCATCATCTGCCCAGGCATTTGGCCAGGCATCATCATGGGCGCCATCTGGCCCATCATCGGGTTTGGCATCGGCATGGCGGAAGAAGGCGCAGTGCCTTCGTCGCCGTCGGGCGCCTTCTTCTTTGTCGCCATGTTCAGCCTTCCTTCTTCTTCAACGTTTCCTGGTTCTCAGCGATGAACTTCTTGATGTCTTCGGAGAGCGACAGCAACTTCTCCCACTGCTCCATATAGAGCGTCACGGGAAAGCGACCCAGGCCATACACCGAAAGGCCACCCTTTTCCGACACCTTCATCGAGATGCCGATCTTGCTTGTGCCCTTTTTCTTCTCGGTTTCGAGGGCGGCTTTGAGGCGTTCGATCTCGGCCTTCATGGCTTCGGCTTCAGACATCGCGTGCTCCGTGGTGGTGGTGGACAAGTTGGCGCATCCTGACTGCGGCAGTGGCGTCGATGCAAGCGGTGGTCACCGACGACGTGACGGCGATCAGCTTCAGGTCTCGTCGGCGAGGCGCTTGCGCAGCGTGTTACGCGCGATGCCGAGGGCGGCCGCGGCTTTGACCTGATTGCCGTCGTACAGCGACAGCGTGGCTTCGACCTGCGCGCGCGTGAGGCGTCGGGCATCGCCCTTGTGGGGCAGCTCGTCGACCACGGCGCCAAAGGCCTCGCCGCGTTCGCGCAGCTGGCCGATCAGGTCGCGCTCGTCGACGATCACGCGCCCGGTTTGAACATCGCTCGCATCGAGCGCCCGCGCGAGCCCCAGCTGCGCCAACGCCACGACGGTGGCCCGCAGTTGCCGCACCTGCCCCGGCCAGGTGGCGCGTTGTGCGTAGCGAATCGCGGAAGGCGTCATGACGACGTCAACGCCCAACAACCCGCTCTGTTCGCGGCAGAAGCGCAGCAGCAATCCGGGAATGTCGTCGACGCGATCTTCAAGGCCCGGCACGCGCCACAGGTGTCCCTCGGCGAGGCGCTCGCACAAATCGGCGCGCAGCCCCGATGAACTCAGCGGCCGCTTCGACGCCGACACCAACCGAAACGCCAACGGCTTCAAGCGCATCGACGTCGAGCCCAACGGGGCCAGGTCGCCGCTGCCTTCGAGCACGTCGAGCAAGAAGCCCTGCGCCACCGCCGGCAGGCTTTCCACCTCGTCGAGAAACAGCGTGCCACCGTCGGCCTGCACGAGCTTGCCGGTGCGCACCGCGTCGGCGCCGGTGAAGGCCCCGCGGACGTGCCCCAGAAGCTCGCTGTGCAGCGCTGCAGGCTCCGTCGGCAACCGCGCGCAGTTGATGGGCACAAAGGGCCCTGGCAGGCGCGACAGTTCGTGCAGGCGGCGTGCGCTGTGCGTCTTGCCCGCCCCCGACGGCCCGAGGAGAAACACGGGCACCCGCGTGCGCCCGGCGAGGCGCAGGTGCTCAGCAAACGCACGCGCCGCGTCGCTCACCTCCGTCCCCTCGTCGCGCAGGCGGCGATCGGCTTCGGGCATGTGCTCGAGCAAACACAGGCGGCTGTCGGCCCCGCCCACCTCAATCACGTCGCCCACACCGACGACAACGGGCTCGCGCGCGGTCAACGTCTGCTCGCTGCCATCGGCGCGCAACACGACGGTGCCGTTCTGGCTGCCGTAGTCCTCAAACACGAAGCGGCCGTCGACGGCGCACAACACACCGTGCAGGCGCGACACGCCGTCGTCTTCAAACACCACATCGGCGGCGTCGTGCCGACCAACGACGTAACGGGGGCCGGCCATCAGCGGCATCGTCGTCGCCACGCCACCGCGCTCGACGGTCATCGCGGCCGGCATCGCCGTCGACGTGCGCGCGGGTCCTGCGGGGCTTGTGGGCGGCCGCACCACTGCGCGGTTGACACTGGTGGGGCGCTGACCGGGGCGTTCCTGCATGCTGTTCTCGCGCGCCTGCGGGTGTTCACTTTGAACACTGCACGACGGAGCTAGCACGATTCGCGGGTGCGCGGCGCTGTGCAGGCCAAACGGCTCAGCCCAGCCGCTGCTGAATCAAACGACGCACATCGGGGTTGATGTGGCGGTTGGCGGCGAGGTTGCGCAGCTGCTCGTCCGACACGAGGCCGATGTAGTTGCGCGCCATCGCCGCGGGCGTTTTCGGATTGCTCAACAGCGCGAGCTTCGGCGGGTCTTTCTTGAAGAAGCGTCGGCGCTTGGCGAGTTCAACGAGGACCACGCGGTGGATCGTGACCTGCCGCAGGTAGCGCGTGACGTCTTCGAGGCGCAGCAGGTGCGGCAGCGTCTCGCGCGCGATGCGTTCGTTGGCATGACACACGAACGTGGCGAGGAAGCGTCCTTCGCGCGCGAGTTTGCGCTGCAGCGGCAACGGCACGTCGCGCAGGTGATCGAGCTGGGTTTCGTCGGCACGGCCCTCGTCGACGAAGATGGCGACGGCGTGGGCCCACGAATCGTCGAGCAGGCCAGCAGCACCCGCGCGTTCACGCAGTTGGCGTTCGAGCTCGAGCAGCGGCTCAAACAGCAGGTCTTCGTGAAAAGCCCCGATGTCGAAGAAGCCCCGCACGAGAGCCACCGCTTCGCGCAGTTCGGCGTGGCTTGCACCGGCAATCGCGTCACGCACGCAGAAGAAGAAGACCTTGAGGTGGTCGACGTGACCTCGTCGCTTCAGCTGTTGAAACACCACGCCCTGCACCGCCAACGGGGTGCGCGGATGCTCAACCACTGTCCACAGGGCCGCCAGCGGCACGCGTGCAGCGGCCTTCGCACGCACCTCGTGGATCGGGTGGAGCAGCAGGCAGCGCAGCAGCGGTTCGTCGTCGACGGTGTCGCCGATCGCATCGACAATCGCCGCCCCCGAGCGGTTACGCAGCAAGTCGATCGCGCGTTGAAAGCGGGCCGCCGTCCCCGTGCTGTCCGACGTCAAACCCGCCAGAAACGGCATGAAGCGCAAGGCACCGCGGTCGGCGCCGATGTCGCGCAACAACAGCGAATCTGCGCACCGCCACAGCCCCGACAGCAACGTGCCCGCGAGGGCGCTGCCGTCGTGCAGGGCGCGCACGGTCTCGTCGACGCGGTCGTTCACGAGGGCATCCAGCGCCGTGCGTGCATCGAGCGGATCGCGCCCCACCAGCTGTGCGACGAGGTCGTCGATGGGTGGCCCAACCGCGCGCACCGGAGCGGGTTCAAACACGGCGTTGAGCACATCGCCGTCATCCTCAACGATGTCGTCTTCGATGAGCGTGGCGACTTCGGACACGATGCCATCAAGCCGGCGCCACAACAGCATCAAGCGTGCACCGCTGTCGGGCTGCACGTGGGCCATCTGCAACAACGTGGCGCGGGCGCTGGTGACGACGTCGTCGAGTTCGAGATGTGCCGCGACCAGTGCCGCCTGTGGCGGTGCCGACAACGCCACCTTCGCCAACGGCAACAGCGTGCGTGCCCGCTGCAGCGCTGCCCCCGCCGACAACAGCAGGTCGCGCGCCACGTCGTGCTCTTCGGCTGGCAGCTCCAGCACGCGCTCGAGGGCGCGCGCCGTCGACGACAACCGCACCGCCAACACGCCCACGGGATCGCTCACCGCGCCACGCCGATTGGCGGCAGCACGCGATACAGCGTCGGCGACAAGGCCCACGCGCTCGGGGCGCTCGTCCGGGTTCACGGCGAAGCACTGCATCAGCAGCTCGTCGAGGCCGCCACCGAGATCGACACCATGTTCGCGCATCGAAGGGCGCTCATCGCTGAGCTTGCCGCGGATGATGTCGTCGTCGTCGCCTTCAA
The DNA here is from genome assembly GCA_044349155.1 of Myxococcota bacterium. Lineage (GTDB taxonomy): Bacteria > Myxococcota > UBA727 > UBA727 > VGSZ01 > VGSZ01. Next base: position 7,425 of record JBIKRQ010000197.1, on the reverse strand, counting down.
ACGGCAGACGCCCGGTGAGCATCTCGAAGATCATGACCGCCAACGCGTACACGTCGGCGCGACGGGTGGTGCGCTCGCCCGTCATCTGCTCGGGGGCCATGTACGGCACGGTGCCCACCATCATGCCCGCCCACGTCGAGCCCGGGCGCAGTGGCACCACCTCACCTTGCTTCGTCGGCGTGGTTTTGCGGTCGTGCATCGTGGACGCTTCATCGTCGCCGTCGTCGAGGGCCGAGAGGATTTCGTTACGCAGTGCCGTGGTGGCGTCGTCTTCAAACTGCACCGGAGCGGGCACGTCGTCGCCCACGCGGTGCAGCAGCTTGGCAATACCGAAGTCGAGCACTTTGACGACGTCAGAGCCGTCGCGCAGCCGCTCCAGAAACACGTTTGAGGGTTTCAGGTCGCGGTGGATGATGCCGAGTTCGTGGGCTTCTTCGACGGCCTCACACAGCGGCACCACCAGGCGCTCCACCTCGTCGAGATCGAGCACGCGCTTGTCGTCGAGCAACGCGGCCAACGAACGTCCACGCAGCAGCTCGGTCACCAAAAACGGCACGGCGCCAAAGGGTCGCGGGTCGATGTCGAAGTCGGTGATCATCACCGCATGCGGATGCTTCACAGCCCCCAGGATGCGGGCTTCTTTGTGAAAGCGCTGTGTCGCCACCTGCAGATCCTTCTGCTGCGGCTGCATGACTTTGACGGCGACACGGCTGCCCACCGCGAGGTGCACGGCCTCGAACACCTGGCCCATGGCGCCTTCGGCAAGCTGCCGCTCGAGGCGATAGCGCCCGGCAAGCACGCGGCCGCCGATCAACGACGGCAGCAGGGCGCCGCCATCGATCGCGCAGACGTCGAATTCGTCGTCGTAGACAAGGCCGCATCGGTCGCAAACACGCACGCGGCGAGCCTACAGCGCTTCAACGGGCGATGCGGTGCCGGCGACACACCTGCACATCTCGGAGCACGGCCAGCTGCCTTGCATCGTTCAGAGCTCGAACATGAGCAGCTGCAGGATGTGGAGCTGGTCGGGGTGGGTGCCCGGCTCCTGGTGGAACGACGAGTAGATGACGCGGCCGTCGCCCTCGCTGAAGCCGACGATCTGCGGGGCGTTGTTCACACGGCCGCCGTTGTCCTTCAGGGGCGCATTCGCCTTCACGTACACGTCGACGTCGTTGCCCACGCTGCGCATCACCGACCAGCCCCGCAGCGGGTAGTGCAGCGTTGCCGAGGTCTGGCCGAACGATGTCGCCATGTTGCCGTCGACAATGTTGGCCACAAGGTCGTCGACGCGATCGCCCTTGTTGGCAGCCGCGCGGACGTCGTCGTCGCCTTCGAAGTCGATCTGCGAGGGGTACGTGACCTCGATGAGGCCGTAGGCCTGGTCGGAGGCGTACACGCTGCCACCAGCCTCGACGTACTCGCGCAAGCGGTCGCGCATTGCCGACGAGTTGAAGTAGGTCGACTCCTCGGAACGGCAGCTCAAAAACAGGATGTCGTAGCCCATGACGGCTGCGTCGCCGCTGAGGAGTTCTTCAGCCCAGTCGCCGTTGAAGAAGTCGATCTGCGACTCGTTGATGCCGAGGCTGCCGAGCACGTCACGCAGGTGGTCGTTGTCGCTGCCGTTCACGAACGCAACGCGAATGTCGTCGGGCTCCAGCGCGCATTCATCCTCGTTGAGCTGCAGCGTTTCACCAGCAGTGATCACCACGACCTGTTCGGCGCGGAAGCTGCCCTTCTGGATCACCAACACCTGATCGCCTTCGGGGATGCCATCGAGCACGAAGCGACCGTCGTCGTCGGTCTGCACCGTGAGCACGTCGCCGTCGTCGAGGGTGATGCTCACCGTGGCATCAACAAGGCCACCGAAGTCCGACGCGCACACCAGGCCGCTCACGGCACCAGTGGCACCAGGTTCAGGGATCGAGCAGGCACCGCCCACGTCGAGCACGACGGCTTCGTCGGCACCCACCTCGACCACCACCGTGCGCGAGTAGCCATCGCCCGCGATCGACAACGCGTAGCTGCCCTGCGGCACGTCGGGGAAGGCGAAGTTGCCGTCGGCATCGGTGGTGGTTTCGAGGCGTGTTCCATCAGCAAGCACGACGACGACATCAGCACCTGCCACCACATCGCCGACATGGGCGTTGCAGACGCGGCCGCTGATCGAGCCCGGGTGTTCGGCAGCAATGTCGCGGCAGGCGGTGTCGGTCACCGTGGTCGTCTCGTCCGACACCACGTCGACCTCTAGCCGGCGGCCACTCGGCATGAGGAGCTCTGCTGTGCCAGCGGGCACGTCGCCCATGAACCAGTTGCCAACGTCGTTGGTGAGCACCGTGCGCGGTTCGCCATCCACTTCGATGGTGACAGCACTGCCGGCGGCAACCGGCTCGCCGGTGGCCTCATCGCAGGCAACGCCCGACAGTCTGCCGGGCGGCGACGACAGCGGAGTGACACCGCAGTCGCAGGCAGGAATGCCGGCCAAGAACGAGCTGACAACGAGAGCGACAAAGCGACGGTCGGTCATGGCCCCTTGGTACCGGCCAGCGGCGCAACCGCAACGACCCGACAGCAACGTTTGTGCGTCATCGGCCGATCGGTCAGCTGTCGCGCCTGCGGTCACTTGACGCGCACCGACGTCAAAATGAGCACGCTCACTGGCAGCGCCACGCAAAGATGAGCATGCTCATCTTTGGAAGCGAGCACCGCGGAGCAGATCATGGGCAAGCGCGACGACCAGCAGCAGCACACGCGCACGCGGATCATCGCGGCGGCGCGAACGCTGTTTGCCCGCGACGGCTACGAGGCCACGACGACGCGCGCGATCGCCACGCGCGCCCGCATCGCCCACGGCACGCTGTTTCGTTACGCGCCGACGAAGGAAGACATCGTCGAACTCGTGTTCGAAAACAGCATCGGCGCAGCGCTGACCGAAGCGTCGAGCACCGTGCCGCAAGGATGCTTCGTCGACGTGGCCATGCACTTCTACGACGCGTTCTTCGCCGTCTACGCCAGCGATCGGGCGCTCGCGCGGGTGCTTGTGCAGCACCTGCCCTTTCTGCAAGGCGATGCGGGCGACCGGCAGTACACCATCACGTTTCAACTGCTGGCCGCACTCGTGCTCGACGTCGAGCAGCGCCAACGCGATGGGTCGTTTCGCAGCGACGTGGTGCCGATCGTCGCCGCGTCGTCGTCGTTCGCCATCTACTACGCGGCACTGATTGCGTTCGTTGCTGAGCGCATCGACCTCGTCGGCGCGCGCACCATGTTGCGCGAAGGCGTCGTGCTGCTGGAGCGCGGCTGTCTCTCAACCAGGAGTCCGTCATGAACTCGACCCGTGTCGTTGATCCGTCGACGTTGTCCCCTGCGCAAGTGCGCGCGTTGTGGCCCGACGACATGCGCGTCGTCGACGCCCGCGCGGCCTACTTTGCGCGCTCGGGCTTCGACGACAGCACGTACACCGCGCGCTTCATCGAGCTGCCAGCCCTCGGCACCACGCTGTACCTGCCCAACATCGCCGACCGCCGAGCAGCGGTGCGCGTGCACGACCTCAACCACCTGCTCACCGGCTACGGCACCGACTGGCTCGGCGAGTCGATGATCAGCAGCTTCGAATTGGGCATGGGTGTGCGCGGCTACTGGGTGGCCTGGGTCCTCGACAGCAGCGCCATGCTCATGGGGTTCATGCGCGCGCCACGGCACATGCTGCGCGCGTTTGCCCGAGGTCATGCGACGGCGACGTCGACGTACGCGCTGCTGCCCGATGTCAACGCACCGGCCATGGACGCCACCTTGCAGGGACCACTGGGCACGTTGCGCGCCGGCGTTGGCCTCGTCGACGACGCACCGCTCACGCCATCGGCCATCGCCGCCCTCATCGGCCACAGCATCGCGGCGATCGTCGCCACGCCGGTCATCCTCGCTGTGATGGTGCCGGCCGCCATCTGGGCCACCGCCACCGCGCGCCTCGCGAAGCGATCACCTGCACCGCAGGGCTGACGACATCGCTGTCGCAGTGCTACAGCCTGCGCATGCTGCGTCGTCGTCTGCTTGCTCTTTCCATCACCGTCGTCTCGTTCGCCACGTCGTGCGTGCATGGGCCGAGCGAGCAAACCCTCGCCGAGGGCCGTGGCCACTACGAGGCCGCGGTCGCCGTGCTGGGTGAAGCCAACAAAGCCGAAGCCGCCGGCGACATGCCCCAGCGCGACTTCAAGTACCGCGAGGCGCTGCAGGAACTGATCAACGCCGAGAAGAAAACCCCCGACGACGACGCCATGCATCTGCTGATGGCGCAGGTGTACTTTCTCGGCTTCCGTCGTCACGACGACGCGATCGTGCACCTCGAGCGCGCGATCGTTCTGCGGGCCCAACATGCAGCCACCGATGCTGCTCCCGCCGAGCGCGAATACCCCGAGGCCGAACAAACCCTTGGCGTCGTTCTCGTCGACAAAGGCACCCCCGAGGCAGCGCTGGCGCACTTCGAAAAGGCGCGCACCAACCTGCTCTACCCCACGCCCTACTACGCAGAGCAGGAACTCGGCACGGCGCTGTACAAGCTTGGTCGTCACGACCAGGCGGCCCAGCACCTGAACCTCGCGATTCAGCAGCAGCCCGATTTGTGCGGTGCCTACACGCGCCTTGCCGAGGTCGAAGCCGCCCGCGGTCGCGATCCAGACCTGCAGCGCGTGCTCGGCGAATTCCTCACGCGCTGCGACAGCGATCGCTTGCGCAACAACGTGCGCGGCCTGTTGGCGCCGGCGTGGTTCAAGCTCGGCGAGTCGCGTCTGCGCACGGGCATGAAGAACGAGGCCATCGACGCCTTCCGCACGTGTGCGTCGCGCTTCCCCGGCGACGTCGCTGGCCAGGAGTGTGCGCGCCGGCTCGAGTTGTTGGGCGCGCCGCTGCGCCTCGACGAGATCAGCTCGGGTGGCTGACCCGTTCAGCGACGACGTCCTCGTCGCCGCGGTCGTGCCGTACGGCGAGAACGACGCCGTGGTCCGCTGCTTTGGCCGCACCATCGGTCGCTGTGCTGCCTTTGCACGGGGCGCGCGCTCGTCGCGCAAGCGCTATCCGGGGCTTATGGCCCCTGCCCTCGGCAAGGCGATCCTGAAGCCACGCCGCGGCACCGACATGGTCGACCTCGTCGAGCTCGACACCGACACCCGCTTGATGGCGCTGTCGACGAACCTGCGGGCGTGGTGCTTCGCGGGCTACGTGATTGAGCTCGCCGAACGCTTCGTGCCCGAGGGCGCACCGTTGCCCGAGCTGTTCGATGTCATCGTCGACACCATCACCGGCCTTGGCCGTCACGGACCGCGTGCAGCCATCCTGCGGGCGTTTGAGCTGCACCTGCTCGCCGAGCTGGGCGTACTGCCCGACCTCACCGACGTCGTCGACGATCCCGGCATGCCCGCCGTCGCCTACGACGCTGGCCGCGGTCATCTCCTGGCGCATCCATCGCCGGGCAGCGTGCCGTTTGGCGATGCGGCTCGGCAGGCGTGCTTGTTCCTGTTGGGCAGCAATGCCGACGACGCCGTCAGCCTCCCCGTCGACGACGACGTGCTGCGCGAAGTGAGCCGCATCTTTTCGGGGTGGTTGCGTCGCCAGAACGTGGCGCTCAAATCACTCGACGTGCTGCGCCAACTGGGCTGAGCGATCAATTGGATGGTGCCATCGTCGTCGAGAAGCGGCGCACCACATGGTGGTACGGCGCCTGTTTCGCCAACGCTTCGAGTGCGGCGCGTTGCTCGTCGCCCGAGGCAATCACCACCAACCACGCCCGCGCCCGCACGAAGTCGTCGTCGTGGGCCACGGCATCGTTCAAGAACCGCAGCGCCGTGACGTCGTCGCCGCGCTCGCCCCAGGCCTGCAGGCCCCGCAAAAAGCGCAGACCGTTGCTGTCGGGGCGCACCTGCTCGACGCGGCGAAGCAGCTCGGTGCAGGCCGCCCAGTTCGTCGTCAGGCGCGCAGCGTCGGCGGCGATGCGGTAGCCGAGGTAGCTGTCGGGTGCCAGCTGCAGCACGAGTTCGGCAGCGCGTGCACCGGCGTCGACATGCTCAGCGGCCATCAAGCGCAGCGCTTCGTCGTCGCGCCGCAGTTCGAGGTTCGACGACGAGGTGGTGCGTAGCTCGCGCGCCACAAGCTCTGCGAGCATGAGTTCAGCTTCGCCCCACGCCAACTGTGCCTGCGCCAGCAACGCCGCGTCGTTCAACACCACTTCGGCCGAGCGATCGACGACGAGGGCACGCGCCTGCGCGAAGGCCACAACGCCCGCGAAGGCGTCAACACGATCGGCCTTCAACACCGCCAACGCTTCGTCTTCACTCGTTGGCGCAGGCAGTGCGGCCACACCCGCAGGCGTGGCCTCCAGCGCGTCGGCAATGGCCTGTGCCTCGTCGAGCGTCAGGGAGATGCGGTCGCTCGTCGTCACGGCAGGCGTGGCGCAGGCAGACACCAGCGCCACCACAGCAAGGACGACAACGAGCGCGCGCATTCAGCGGGCCTGGTAGTTCTTGTCGAGCCAGGTCTTGTACGCGCCCGACTTGACGTGTTCGACCCACGTCGGGTTGTCGAGGTACCAGCGCACCGTTTTGCGCAGACCCGACTTGAAGTCGTGCTTCGGCGTCCAGCCCAGCTCGCGCTCGATCAAGCCGCAGTCGATGGCGTAGCGACGGTCGTGGCCGGGGCGATCTTTCACAAACGTGATCAACGCCTTGAGTGCTGCAACGTCTTTGCCTGCTTCTTCGGCGACGACGTCGATCAGCGTGTGCAGCAGGTCGAGGTTCTTCCACTCGTTGCGGCCACCGACATTCCACGATGTATCGGGCTGTGCTTTTTGCAGGATGAGCCAGATGGCCTCGGCGTGGTCGTCGACGTAGAGCCAGTCGCGCACGTTCTGCCCGTCGCCGTAGACCGGCAGCGGTTTGCCCTCGAGGCAGTTGAGGATCATCAGCGGGATGAGCTTCTCGGGGAAGTGAAACGGCCCGTAGTTGTTCGAGCAGTTCGAGAGCGTCGTCGGCAGGTGGTACGTGTGGCTGTAGGCGCGCACCAGGTGGTCCGACGCTGCTTTGCTCGCCGAGTAGGGTGAGCGCGGATCGTAGCGCGTCTCTTCGGTGAAAAAGCCCTCGTCGCCGAGGCTGCCAAACACCTCGTCGGTGCTCACGTGGTGCAGGTGCACGGTGTGGCCCGCCGCAGCACGCGCGCGAATCGCCTCGAGCAGGGCGAAGGTGCCCATGATGTTGGTTTCGAGAAAGTCGCGCGGCCCATGAATGCTGCGGTCGACGTGGCTCTCGGCGGCGAAGTGCACCACGACGTCAACGTTGTGCTCCGTGAGTGCCTTCTCCATCGCCTGCTGGTCGCGCACGTCGCCCTTCACGAACGTGTAGCGCGCGACGTCGACGTGGCCGTCGAGGTTCTCGAGGTTGCCAG
>JBIKRQ010000195.1:0-12111 GCA_044349155.1 Myxococcota bacterium | reverse complement strand
ACGTCGTCGAGCACGATGAAGCGCTCGACGACGTGCAATGGACCTCGCGCTCAGAGGTGGATGCCGCCGGCGACCTCGAGGCGCTGACCGTTGATGAAGCGCGCCTCGGGCGACAGCAGCAGGCGCAATGCGGCACCGATGTCGTCGGGGAGGCCCACGCGGCCGAGGGCGGTTTGGCTGGCGATCATGGCGTTGAGTTGGGCGTTGTCTCTCACGTGGCCACCGCCGAAGTCGGTTTCAATCGCGCCGGGTGCCAACACGTTCGCCGTGATGTGGCGCGCGCCGAGTTCGAGCGCGAGGTAGCGCGTGAAGACCTCGACCGCGCCCTTCATCGACGCGTACGCCGCGTAGCCGGTCATCGAGAAGCGCGTGAGGCCGCTCGACACGTTCACGACGCGGCCACCGTCGGCCAGCTGCGGCAGCAGCTGTTGCGTGAGCAGCACCACGCTCTTGAAGTGCACCGTGAACATCTCGTCGAGCAGGGCCGGCGTGACTTCGCCGATCGGCGCGCCGTTGCCGACACCCGCGTTGTTCACCAGCGCATCGAGCTTGCCCGTGCTCGACAGCGTGGGCAGCACGCGCTGCACCTCGGCGACGAAGGTGGCCAACGAATCAGACGACGTCACGTCGAGCGGCAGCGCGATGGCCTTTCTGCCGCGGCGCTCGACTTCGGCGACCACGATGTCGGCTTCGTCTTTGCGCGTGCGGTACGAAAAGATGGTGTCGATGCCCGCGTCGGCGAGGTGCAACACCATGGCGCGGCCAAGGCCGCGGCTGCCGCCGGTGACCAGTGCGGTGTGAATGGAAGTGATGGGCGAGGAGGTCGTGTTGCTCATGCGGCTGCTTGTAGTCGCGCCGCCGCGGTGGCGCAGTGCTGCGCTTGCGGAATCACTGTTTCGATTTTCGTGACAATGCGCGACCGTATGTGCCTGACGGCGCGGTCTACTGTTTCGGAGCGTGCCTAACCTGTCGCGACTGGACGGCCCATGACGACGCTGCCGCTCTCGGAGCTGAAGACCTTTGTGGTGGTGGCCGAGCAGCAGAGCTTCACCGCCGCTGCAGCGGTGCTGTCGATGACGAAGACGCGCGCATCAAACGAGGTGCGTCGGCTCGAGCAGCATCTGGGCACCACTTTGCTGCACCGAACGACGCGCAGCGTGGGGCTCACCGCTGATGGCGAACTGCTGTTGGTGCGCGCGCGCGAGCTGTTGGCGTTGGCCGACGACGTCGAGGGCCAGTTTGTGCGAACAGCCCCCGTGCGCGGCGTGGTGCGCATCGACCTGCCCGTCACACTCGCGCGTTCGGCGGTGTTGCCACAGCTGGCCGAGTTGCACCGCGCGCACCCGCAGCTGCAGTTGCAGATCTCGACGACGGACCGCTTTGTCGACCCGGTGCGCGAAGGCTTCGACGTGGTGTTGCGCGCGGGGAGGCCGCCCGATTCGTCATTGGTGGCGATTCGCGTGGGCACGATGGCGATGACCAACGTGGCGTCACCGGCGTATCTGCAGGCGTGGGGCGTGCCCCGCAGCGTCGACGATCTGCAACACCACCTGCTTGTGCACTACACGACCGCACTCGGCACCGACGTGCCCGAGTTCGAATGGGTCGACGGTGATGTGGTGCACCTGGTGCGGATGCGCAGCGTGGTCACGTTGAACAACACCGACGCGTATCGCCTGGCCACACTCGCTGGCCTTGGCATCGCGCAGCTGCCGCGAACCGGGGTGACGACGCTGTTGGCCGAAGGGGCCCTCGTCGAGGTGCTGCCCGAGGCAACCTGCGTCCCCCTGCCCGTCTCGCTGCTGCACACGCACCAACGGCGCGTGCCTCGACGGGTGCGCGTGGTGCTCGACTGGTTGCAGGCTTGCCTGGCGCCACATCTGCCGCTGTGGCGCGCCTGACGACTACAGGTCGATGGGCTCGCGGTGGCGCGGCGGTGCGGTCACCACGGGCTGATAGCCCTGGTACGCCGGTGGCTCGACGACGGTGCCGACGTGGATCGGACCGCTGTCGTTGTCGTGGTGGTCGCGCTCGCGGGGCGCGTTGTTGTTGTTGTTGTCGTTGTCGTTGTCGTGTTCGTTGCGCCGTCGCGCGGCACGCACGCCGAGAACGTGGCCCAGCACCAGCACCACCCAGCCCGCCATGGCGAGGGTGTTGTAGCGGTTGACCAGCTGCGGCTCGCTCCAGTGGTGGTCCTCGACGAGCTTTGAGGCATCAGAGAAGCCAACACCGTCGATGTTGCCAAAGGGGATCTCGGCGACGTCGTCCTTCGCACGCAGCCAACTCTGCGCCACATCGGCGAAGGCGAAAGCACCGATGACGAGGAAGCCCCAGTGCAGCCAGCGCTTCTTGATCGGGTGTGTGCGCGGCAACTGCATGGTGAGCACCAGCAGCGGCCCAAGGATGAGGTTGGCCGCATCGCCACCGAAGGTGATCGCCATCGACGCGGTCTTCGTCGACGCCACGATGGTGCCGGCCACAAACGCCACGCCTCCCACCACGCCCGCGATCACAAACGCGATGCGACGCGTGCGCACACCGAAGAACAAGGTGGCCGCCGTGACGACGACGACGACGAGGATGACCGCGAGGTTGCGCTCGTCGCCCGTGATGGTGCGCCACGGCCCGGGGAAGGCGAAGTAGCCGCACCACCACGACGTGATCGCGTGCCCGAGCTCGTGCACCCACATGCCAAAGAACGTGCGCGAAAAGAACGCCGACAGCCCCACGTTGCTGTTGGCCCACCACGCCAACACCACCACCAACGGCGGCGCGAAGGTTTGCGCGCGCAACGACCACTGCGCTGCATCGTCGTCGCCACGCCAACGCTCGCCTGGTGGATCGGTGCTGGTCATTGGCTCATCCCGTCATCCCATGCCGCGCAACACGTGCGACGGCCGTGGTCGTTGTGGCTGCAGCGGTGCCCACGAGAGCGCGCGCTGTTGCTGCTGCTCGAGCAGCGGACTGCCAAGGTCGAGGTCGGGCCCCAGCGTGGCGCACGGCACGCGTGGATGGGCGTGGTGCTCGAGGTGGTACACGAGGCTGAGCACGACGGGAGAGCCTGTCCACACGAGGCGACTCGCCACCGCCATGAGCCACACGGGCGCTCGGTGCGGCACGTGCGAGGCCCACGCGTTCATCGTGAGCTGCAACAGCCACCACGTGGCCAGCACCACCGCCACACTCCACACGCCGGTGGCCGCCATGCCCAACAGCGCGAGCGTGACGACGACGTTGAGGGCGTTTTCCGCGGCAACCCACGGGCGCACCTTCGGCGGTACGGCAACGAACGACACCGCGCGCATCTGCAGCGACGCCAGCGGTGCTTCAAGGATCGAGACGAGCAACGAGGTGTTGGCCCCCTTGCCCTCGAGGTCGTCGGGGGTGAGCGGGTGCGCATGGTGCCGCAGATGCAACTGCCGCTGGCCATGGCCCGACATCATCATCGGCGCACTGGTGACGAAGAGAATGAGATCGTTGCCGAGGTTCGGCAGCCCGAGCGCCCCGTGGGCCGCGTCGTGAAAAAACGCGAACGACACAATGAACACCATCGCGGCAGCACCGGCGACGACGGCCATGGCGACGACGGCTTCAATGTTGCCACTGGTCAGATCGGCGAGAGCAACGGTGCTCGCCAGCGCGACAGCGACCACGAGCAACACGCACCACGACGTGCAGCGCAGGAGATGCATGGTGAGATGACGACGAGCGACGGCCATGCCGCAGCAGTAGCATTTTGCCGTGGCTACTGCTTGCTGGAGCGCTTGAACAACCGTTTGACCACGGGCTTGATCAGCGTGACGACGCCGAGCACCACCGAGCCCGCGACGATGCCCACGGCGAGGTTGATTGCCGCACTCGCGGCGGTGGCCACCGCACCGGTCAGCGCATGCAACCACGTCTGCAGCGGGGCGATGCCGTGCGCGAGGATGCCGCCGCCAACGAGGAACATCGCCAACGTGCCGAGCACCGTCAGCGCGCGCATGAGCAACGGCGCAAACGAGATGAGCGCGGTGCCGGCGACCTTGCTGCCGCGAGCACGCAACCACAGGCCCACGTCGTCGATCTTCACGATCGCCGCCACCAGGCCGTACACGCCGACGGTCATCACCACGCCGACGGTGATGAGCGAAAACACGCGCGCCGCCATCGTGGCTTCGGTCATCTCGCCCAACGCGATGACGACGATCTCGGCCGACAAGATGAAGTCGGTGCGCACAGCACCCGCGATCTTCTTCTTTTCGAGTGCTGCCATGTCGACTGACAGATCGGCGAGGCCCTGCATGAGTTGGTCGCGCTCGGTGTCAGCAGCGCTGTCGTCGTCGGGTGCGTCGTGGTGGAGGAACTTCTCGGCGAGTTTTTCGACACCTTCGAAGCACAAAAACGCACCGCCGCACATCAACAACGGCGTGACCGCCCACGGCGCAGCCGCACTGAGCAACAACGCCGACGGCACGAGGATGAGCTTGTTGACCGCCGAACCTTTGGCGACGGCAAACACCACGGGCAGTTCGCGATCGGCGTTCACGCCCGAGACCTGCTGCGCGTTGAGTGCGAGGTCGTCGCCCAACACGCCGGCGGTTTTTTGCGTGGCCACCTTGGTCATGGCGGCGACGTCGTCGAGGATCGAAGCAATGTCGTCGAGCAGAGCAAGCAGCGAAGCACCGGCCATCCACACACCTCAGCGCGAGGGTGTGGCAACCAACAGCCAACGACGCAACCGCAGCGTGCTGTTTTCATGGAGTTGGCGTTCCGCCAAATCCATGAATATCAACACAAATTCGACCGCAAGCGGTCGAATCTAGGGCGTCGTGGTCGACCAGGTGTCGACAGCACCATCCATGAAGGCAATGCGCGCGTGCAGAAACGACGACACGCGCGTGCGCTCTTCTTCGATCGACGTGACGGTGGTGAGGTTGTTGCCGAAGAAGTTGATGTCGGCGATCGGCCAGCGCTCGAAGTTGCGGGCCACGGCATCACCCAGCAGGTCGGGGTACAGCGCGAGCCACACGTCGATCAGCTCGTCGCTCAAGCCATCGCTGCGCCACTGCTGCCACGTCGACGACAACCGCTCTTGAAACCCCGGTGCCGCCCCCAGCCGCGCGATGAAGTCGGGGCGGTACAGCAGCCACGTCTGCGGGTTCTCGTTGTCGTTGTAGATGGGCTGCCCAAGGCTGAGGTCGAGGTCCCACGGCACAAACCGCAGCTTGCCGTCGACACCCGTGTACAGGTGGTGTGACAGGTAGAAGGCGTCGTTGTTCTTGAACAACTCCTCGAGCAACACGAACGCCACGGCACTGTCGAGGTCGATCTCGTCCCACACCGTCGCATCGGCCGCGGCCACCGCGGTCTCCATGCGCTGAAGGCGGCCCTGAATGGTGGCGAGCACCTCGGGCGTTTGCTGTGAGGTCTTTGGCGAGACGACGTCCCAGTGGCCGTACTGCAGCGCTGAGGGAAAGCCCTCTTCATCGGCGCGCACGATGAACTGGTTGCCGCTGCCATCGTTGTCGCCCACCGGCGTGCGGCCTTCGCCGCGACTCACCCGCTGCGTGAGCGCGTAGACACCGCGGGCATCACCGTCGACGACAAGCTCGACGTACACCGAGCGCGGCGCCCACTGCTGCTCATGCGTGAGCGTGCGGTAGAGCTTGAAGGCCAGCGCGTTTCGAAACAGCGCGCGGTCGATGTACATGCCGTTCAACACCCAGTCGGCGTCGGCCCCCATGCCAAACAGATCGACGTCGAGGTCGGCCCCCGCCGCGTCGCGCAACTCGATCGCGTACTGCGGCTTGGGAAACGACGACGACGACCGACCACGCAAGCCAACACCGGCCGTGCCGTCGAAGACCACAGCGCCATCGTTGGCGAGCACACGCAGCGCGCAGTCGACCTTGCCTTCAACCGGTGGCGACGTCGGACACGTGAGCGAAGCAGTGCCCGGCAATGGATCAACCTCGCCTTCGCCTTCACCTTCGCCTTCGCCCTCTGCGACTTCGCCTTCGCCTTCGCCTTCTCCGACTTCGCCTTCGCCTTCGCCCTCTGCCACTTCGCCTTCGCCTTCGGCGCCATCGGCGACGGGTGCCTCGCACGCGAGCAGCGACAACACCGAAACGAGGAGCACCCCTGTGGAACAACGCATGGAACCAAGGGTACACAAACGGCACACCGCGACGAAGAAGTACGAAGATTCAAGCTGTTGGCGGAATCGGCGCGGGCGTGGAACCGTGGCGGGCGCGTTGGCGTGAAACCCCTGCTGTGATGCCGCTTCGTCTTGTCGCCCCTGCTGCTGTTGCCGCTCGTCGAAACGAGTTGGCGGCCGACGTGTTGCGCCGGGCCGGTGCTGGCAACGAAGCGGCCGTGCGCGCGTTTGTGCACTGCTACGAGCGCCGCGTGTACTCGCTGTGTGCGCGTGTGTTGGGCGACGTGCACAGTGCCGAGGATGCAGCGCAGGAGACGTTCTTGAAGGCGCTGTCGGCCCTGCCCCGCTTCGATGTTGAGGGTACGGCGCGCTGCTCGACGTGGCTGCTCACCATCGCCACACACCACTGCCTTGATGAACTGCGGCGACGAAAACGACGCCCCGTCCTCGATGACGATGCGGCCCTCGCGTTTCTGAGCGCCGAGGTCGACACCGCACAAGCCACCAGCGATCGCGGCGCACGCCTGGCCGCCGAGCGTGCCCTGCAAACCCTGAGCGACGAGCACCGGGCCGTGGTGGTGTTGCGCGTGCTCGCCGACGAGAGCGTTGAAGACACCGCCGCGATCCTTGGCATCGCCACGGGCACGGTGAAAAGCCGCCTGTCGCGCGCGAAAGAAGCACTCAAGGCCGTCTTTTCCGGAGCGCAGCCATGAGCACCGAGCACGACGACAACAACGGCAACGACGACGACGCCGAGCACGAACGCTACCGCGCACTGCTGCCTGAGCTGCTCCCTCCAGCCGACTTCGCAACGCGTGTGCTGCGCGAGCAGACCCGGCGAACGTCACCAACGACGTCGACGCCACGCCGCTGGCCTCTCGTGCTCGCGGCAGCAACCGGCGCGTTGGCGGCGTCGCTGCTGTGGACGGTGCCGCGGTTCGTTCCTGTGTCGCGAACGACCGGTACCGTCGCGACACGCAGCGAACGACAGCAGATCGACGTCGACGGTGCCCACATCACGCTGCTGCCCAACAGCACGCTGACACTCGATGGCGGTGTTTCGCTCACCGCGGGCGAAGCCTTCTTTCGCGTCGACCCACACGACAGCAATGCACCATTTGTGGTGACCACCCCGGGCGGCGCTGTCGTCGTCACGGGCACATGCTTTTCAATCTCGATGGAGGATTCAACGATGTTGGCGCAACACCACCCCCGCTCCCTTGTTCTTGGTGCTGCCATGGGCGCAACCCTCGGTGTCGTCGTCACCGTGGCGGTGCACGAGGGCACCGTGCGGCTGCAGAACCCACACGGTGCAGTGGTGCTGCAGGCGGGTGAACGCGGCACGCTTGAGGCCGCAAGCGCACCTGTGTCGTCGTCGACAGCGTTGCAGCTGGCTGAGCGGCGACTCGCGACGGTGTTGTCGACGGTGCAAGCCACCGAAGCAGCGGTGGCTGGCGACACGCGCGCGCTGGTGGATGAAAACGCACGCTTGCGAGCCATCGTCGACAAGCGCGACGAAGAACTCGCGCTGCTGGATGTGGAGCGCAAAGACCGCGAAGGCGAAGCGCTGCCGTTTCCCAAAGACCTGCCCGTGCGCTTCACAGAAAAGGAGCTGTTGTCGACGTTGACGACATCGTTGAAGGAAGCAGGCATCAAGGGCGACATCACCGCGATCGATTGCGCGGAGTATCCGTGCATGGTGTGGGGCGAGGCGCACATCGACACGGCGAAGTTGACGGACGAACTCGCGAAGTCGGCCGCCTTCTCCGCCTACACCGACGACAGCAAGCACGTGCGCGGCTGGGGCTCGGGCGAGGGCAACAGTGAGCTGTTCGCCATCACCCTCACGCCCCGCGATCCCAACCGCACCGACGAGGAAAAGGCGGTGCTCGAGAAGCGAACGCAAGCGCGGGCGATGGCGGCGTTCGAGGCGAACAAGCCCGCGTCGTGGAACGAGCCCAGCAAATAGCGGTCTCCGTCGGCCGCTGGGTGGGACTCGAGCACATCAGCGAACGACCGCCTCGTTGCCCTGACGGTGTCACCGAAGACGGAGATGAAACAAGACGAGACCGTGCAGATGCCGGCGTCGAAGCCAACAAGCCCGCGTCGTGGCACGAGCCTGTGAGTGAACTGCCTCCGTTTGACACGCTGCGGCAGCAGCATTCAGCAGTGGTGCATGCTGCGCGCACCACCACAGGAGGGTGCTGATGCAAAAGAAGGTTCTGTCGTCGTTGATGTTCACCGCCGCGCTGGGCGTGCTGCCCGTTGCTTGCGACGCCCCCGCCGAAGGCGAAGGTGAAGGTGAAGGCGAGGGAGAGGGAGAGGGTGAAGGCGAGGGCGAGGGCGAGGGCGAGGGCGAGGGCGAGGGCGAGGGCGAGGGCGAAGGTGAAGGCGAGGGCGAAGGTGAAGGCGAGGGCGAGGGCGAGGGCGAGGGCGAGGGCGAAGGTGAAGGCGAGGGCGAAGGCGAAGGCGAAGGTGAGGAGGTTGTCGTCGTTGATCTCTGCGCGGCGGAGACCGCCGATACCGCTCCAATCTTGCGCTCCGCAGAAACGCCCGCACACCCACCGGTGTATGCGTTTGCGCAAGCGACCTTGCCTGAGAGCATCGACGTGAGCCTCTCGGTGTGGGACCTCGAGAGCGACATGACCATCCTCGACGGCGGCAACGACCAGTTCGACAATGCGCTTGCGCTGTCGGTCTCGACGGCAGCCATTTCGCCGCCGGCTGGCTGGGCGTCGCAGACCTACGCCGACCTGAGCTTCTTTGGACCGGTGATGGCCGACTGCACTGGCACGACCAACGTGCGTGCGGTGCGCGGCCAGGCGTTCCTGTCGGGGTCGAATGCGGTGCTTTCGCAAGTGGTGGCGGTTCCAGCGGGGGCGGCAGTGCTGCGGTGGCGCAGCAACGTCGGCTTTTATGAGCTCCCCGACTCGCCAGGCGCGGCGACAGTGCGGGTCAGCAGCGGTGCGACCGAGGTGTCGGCCGACCTCGGCGGAGACTCGCTCGATGTGTCGACGCTGGCGGGCTTGACGGTGACGGTCACCGTTTCGTTTGCTGGCAGCTGGTCCGGCGACGCGAGTGGCCCCAACTTTGTCGACGACATCCGGTTCGAGGATGGCGCCGCCGAGCCGCTTGGGGGGATCATCAACGGCACCTTCGACACCGATCTCACCGGGTGGACCATCGCCCCGCAGGCCGAGTTGCAAAACGTGACGACGGCGGCGCAGACCCTCGCGGGTCTCGACGTGACGCGCTCGTTCTTCACGATCCCCAACCGCATCTGGGCGCGCTCGGTTGACACGTTCACCAACAACACGGCCGAAGCCATCACGGCGACCGTGACGTACCTGAGCGACATTGGCTCCGACGGCGCGGGTGCTGTGTTCAACCTCGACAACGAGGCCGTGTCGGCGTGGGATATGAGTCAGAGCGACCCCGACATCGGCTTCCTCTTTGGCAACACCGCCACGCTCACGAGCTACAGCGCGAGCGGCACGCGCAACGATGAGGGCGCCTTCGACTTCACGCGCGCTGTGAGCGACAGCGAGCTGGGCAACGACGAGGTGCAAGCGACGTACACCATCACCGTCGAGCCCGGCGCCACCGTGTCGCTCGCGGTGTTCACGATTATGAGCCCCGTGCTCACGGGGGCCACCGCCGCCGACAACACCGTGCACCCGACCCTCGTCGAGAGCACCATTGCGACGATCCAGGCGGACCTGCGCAGCGATGGCCAGTACTTCACGGGCATGACGCAAGCGCAGATCGACAGCCTCGCCAACTTCTGAGGCGCGGCTTGTTGGCGGGGAGGTTGGAGTTGACCCGGTTCGGTGGACACGTTCACCAACTCGACCGCCACAGCGATCACGGCCGAGGTGGTGTACGCAACGAACCTCGTTGTCGACGTGGGACCTGAACGTGAGCGACCCCGATGTGGGCTTCGTCTTCGGCGCGGGCGCAACACTTGTGGCCGAGTCCGCCTCGACCGGCCCGCGCGCAACCATCGAAGACGATTTCGACTACACCGAGGGGGACGATATCGTTGAAGCGACCTACACGATCACCGTCCCGCCAGGGGGCACGGTGTCCCTCGCGCTGTTCACGATCATGAGCCCGGCGCGCACGAGTTCCACGGCATTGACGGGCACCGAACGCCCGACCCGCGTTGACCAGGAGATCGCGACCATCCGCGCCAACGTGCTCACCGATGGCCAGTACTTCACCGGCATGACGCAGGCGCAGATCGACGGCCTCGCCAACTTCTGAGCGCGGCCGCAAAAGCCGGTTTCTCTTCCCACAGGCCCGGTGTCGACGTCGTCGATGCCGGGCCTGACTCGTTGGCGCCACCACCGCGACTGTGCGACGGTCCCCGCTCTTGCGTGTAGGAGTGAGCATGTGGCGTCGTGTGTCGATGGTGCTGTTGGGTGTGTGCGTCGCGGGCATCGCGGCGTGCGATGGCTCGAACACCGCTGGTGAGGGCGAAGGCGAGGGCGAGGGCGAAGGTGAAGGTGAAGGGGAGGGCGAAGGAGAAGGCGAAGGAGAAGGCGAAGGTGAAGGTGAAGGTGAAGGTGAAGGAGAAGGTGAAGGTGAAGGAGAAGGAGAAGGAGAAGGAGAACTGGACCCGCTGTGTCAGCCCACGATGGCCGGGTTGCCGCCGGTGTTGCGCACCGACGAGGTCAGCGTGCACCCCGCCGTGGTCAGTTTTGTCGGCGCAGCGGCGGTCGACACGGCCACCGACCATCCAAACATGTTCGACCTCGATGCCCAGCTCGGCATCAACGATGGCGGCGACGACCAGTTCGACCACGCACAAGCCCTGCAGGTCACCGTGGACGGCGTCTCGGCGACGTACGGCCAGGTCACCTACGACGAGCTCACAGCGTACGGTCCGCTCGTCGACAAATGCACCGGTCTGGTGCCCGCCAGCTCGATCGACGGCTACCTGGTGATGCTGCCCACGAGCAACACGGAGCTCGTGCAGCAGGGCGTGACGGTGCCGGCCAACGCAACAACGCTCGAGTGGCTCACCGACGGCCTGGTGCCCTACACGTTCATCGACAACGCGCCCGAGACCTCCGTCGTCGAACTGCGCGATGCCAGCGGTGCTGTCGTGGCGTCGGCCCCGCTGCGCGATGAAGAACTCGATGTGTCAGCACTCACCGGGCAGACCTTCGCCGTCGCGATCGTGCGGCGCGCGTCGTGGTCGTTCGACGACAACTTCTCGCTGCCCATCCTCGACGACATTGGCTTTCTTGATTCCAGCGGCGCGCCGCTGAGCGGCGTGCGCAACGGCACCTTCGACACCGACCTTGATGGTTGGGTGGTCTCGCCGTTTTCGGCACTGCAGAACATCGAGGGACCAAAGCGCACGCTCGTGGGCCTCGACGTGACCCGCTCCTTCTACACCGCACCCAACCGCCTGTGGGCCCGCCACGTCGACGTGTTGACCAACAGCGGTGCTGAGCCCCTCGAGGTCGAAGTGACGCTGACGACGGGGTTTGGCTCCGATGGCAGCGGCACGTTCGACATCGTTGGCGACAATGCCGGCGTGTCGACGTGGGACCTCGGTGGTACCGATCGCGATGTGGGCTTCGTCTTTGGTGGTGGCGCCACCATCAGCTTCGAGTCCGCCGAGGCTGAACCCCGCGCCGTCACCGGCGATGCGTTCATCTACCCCAACACGCTCAGCGATGTGCTCACCGCGACGCGCACCATCACCGTTCCTGCGGGCGCCACCCGCACCGTGGTGACCTTTACGATCGTGGGCACCGGACACACCGGCACCACCGCGCTGGCCACCACCGAGCGCGCCGCCCTCGTCGACGACGTCGCCAACGACATCCTCGCGAACTACCTGACAGACGGGCAGTACCAGTCGGGCATGACGCAAGAGCAGATCGACACCACCGTCACCTTCTGAGCCTGGGTGCACAAAGCAAACAACGTCGTCGAGCGCGGGCCCGACGACGTTG
>JBIKRQ010000196.1:0-12111 GCA_044349155.1 Myxococcota bacterium | reverse complement strand
AACAGCGAACGAGCCGAGAGGCACGAAATCGAGCGCCGAAACGGCAATGACGTCGTCGAACACAAGTTTGACGACGTCATCGTCGCGCCCAAAGCGCCATTTTTCAGCAACCTGCTAGTGTTCCCGCATGGCATCCCCCACCGGCACCGAAATCGAACTCAAACTCCGCGTCGACGACCTCGCCGCCTTGATGCGAATTGCTATCGCCACGGGAGCCACGCCGGCCTTCACGGCGATCCAGCGCAACCGCTACCTCGACACCGGCCGCCGCGGCCTCGACCGTGGCCGGTTCGTGTTGCGCCTGCGCGAGGAAGTCTCGCCCACAGCGACGACGATGTTTGTCACCGCCAAGGGCGCTTCGAAGAAGTCGCAAGACGGCACGCTCACGCACGTGCCTGAAGAAGAAATCATCATCAGCAACACCGAAGCCGCCGCGGTGTTGGCGAACCCGTCGTTGGCGATCGAGCTGCTCGCCGACGACGCCGACGCGAGCCCTGCCCGCAAGGCCATGATGGTGGCCATGCGCGAAGCTGCTGCCGGCGACCCGGTGATGGTCGTTGGTGAATTCCTCAACGAGCGCACGCGCATCGACGTCGACTT
This sequence comes from Myxococcota bacterium, assembly GCA_044349155.1. Lineage (GTDB taxonomy): Bacteria > Myxococcota > UBA727 > UBA727 > VGSZ01 > VGSZ01. The sequence goes on along the minus strand of JBIKRQ010000196.1, from coordinate 11,511 downwards.
CCCCGAGGGCTTTCGCGGCGTGCTCGAGCTCGATCGCGTGATGTTTCCCGGTGGCCAGGTGCACCACGAAGTCGAGTTCGAAGTGCCCCACGGCCTCGATCCCCTCGTCGCCAAGCGGGCGTTCGAGGCGTTGTTTGCGCGCGCCGGCGTGATGGGCAAAAGCGCCCCCGGCAAGGCCAAGCGCTTCTTCGCCGCCCTGCGTGGAGAACGCCTGCCATGACCTCTTCGACGACGACGGTGCCAACGCTTCCCGAACCTGCGCGCATGCCGCGGCAGATCCCGTTCATCATCGGCAACGAAGGCTGTGAACGGTTCAGCTTCTACGGGATGCGCAACGTCCTCACGACGTTCCTCATCTCGTTTTTGCTGCTCGATGTGGCCGAAGCCGACCGCGCCGCCGCCGCCAAAGACGTGATGCACACGTTCATCATCGGCGTGTACTTCTTCCCACTGCTGGGTGGCTGGGTTGCCGACCGATTTCTCGGCAAGTATAACACCATTTTCGCTCTCTCATTGGTGTACTGCGCTGGGCATGCGTGCCTGGCGGTGTTCGAGGGCTACCGGGCTGGATTCTATCTGGGTCTTGGTCTGATCGCATTTGGCTCAGGCGGCATCAAGCCGTGCGTTTCATCGTTTGTCGGCGATCAGTTCAACCAGTCCAACAAGCACCTCGCCAAGATCGTCTTCGACGCGTTTTACTGGATCATCAACTTCGGCTCGTTCTTCGCATCGCTGCTGATTCCGTTCTTCCTCAAGGCCTACGGACCGAAGGTGGCGTTCGGCGTGCCCGGGGTCTTGATGTTTGTCGCCACCGTCGTGCTGTGGCTCGGCCGCAAGCAGTACGTGATGGTGCCCGCCAAGCCCGCCGACCCGGATGCGTTCTCGGCGGTGCTCAAGACCGCGCTGTTGTCGAAAGTCGGCGGTCCGCGCCTCGGGCTCGCCGTGGCGGCGTTCGGCGTGCTGCTGGCGTTTGGTGCGCTCTCAGCCATGTCTTCGCTGGGGTTCGTGCCGGCGTTCTGCCTGGCGCTGGTGTTCCTGCTGGCGCTCGGCGGCGGCGGAGCGTGGCTGCAGTTGGAGCGCGCCCGCGGCCATCACCCCGACGCCGACATCGACGGGGCGCGATCGGTGCTGCGTGTCCTCGTGCTGTTTGCGCTCGTCACGCCGTTTTGGTCGCTGTTCGATCAGAAAACGTCGACGTGGGTCATCCAGGCCGGCGCCATGACCAAGCCCGAGTGGTTTCAGCCCAGCCAGATGCAGGCGCTCAACCCGCTGCTCGTGATGGCCTTCATCCCGCTCAACAACCTCGTGCTCTACCCGGGGCTGCGTCGCCTGGGCCTCGAGGTCACAGCGCTGCGTCGCATGACCGCAGGCATCGTGTTTTCGGGTGTGTCGTGGATCGTGGTGGGCCTGCTGCAGCTGCACCTCGACGGCGGCAACGCGCTCAGCATTGTGTGGCAGGTGTTGCCGTACGCGATCCTCACGTTTGGCGAGGTGCTCGTGTCGGCCACGGGGCTCGAGTTTGCCTACTCGCAGGCACCGCCGAAGATGAAGGGTGTGCTCATGAGCTTTTGGAGCTTGAGCGTCACCGTCGGCAACCTCTGGGTGCTGCTCGCCAACAGCGCGGTGAAGAACGAGGCAGTGACGTCGTCGATCACCAGCGCAGGCTTCGGCGTGGTCGCGTTTCAGATGTTCTTCTTCGCCGGCTTCGCGTTCGTGGCGGCCCTCTGCTTCGGCCTGGTCGCGCGGCGCTACCCCGTCGTCGACCACTACCGCAGCTGAGCTGTCGCCGCGACGAGGTGGCTACCCGCGGCCTGCGAGGGCTGCGGTCACGGGCAGGCCTGCGCAGCTCAAGATGTTCATCTCGACCATGAGCTGGCGTTCGGCTTCGACCACGCCGCGCTCGTGATCGAGGCCGGCGAGGTGGCACAAGCCGTGGCACACCAACACCGCAATCTCGACGTCGAGGCTGTGCCCCTGCTCGCGCGCCTGGCGGGCCGCGGTCTCGACACTGATCACGAGGTCGCCCAAAAACGTGTCGTCACCGATGACGAACTCGCCCTCAAACGCCGAGAACGACAGCACATCGGTGGGCTTGTTCTTCTTGCGCCAACGGCGGTTGAGGGCCTGCATCTCGAGGTCGAGCACGAAGGTAACGCCCACGGTCAGGCCGGTGAACTTTGCCGCCTTGAACACCGCGCGTGCTGCCGTGAGTGAAGCGGCTTCGTCGGTGCGCAGCAGGCGCGAGCCAGTGAGTTGCAGGGCCATCAGGTCTCTCCACGTCGAGGATCGGTGCTGGGTGTGCGGCTCCGCATCAACTCCTGCAACGCCGTTTTGAGGGCGGCACGCGCGCGTTCGAGTTCTTTGAGCGACAGGTCGCACGACGCCAGCAAATCGGTGGTGAGCGCGCGGTTGACGAAGTGGTCGACCACCGCACCCAACCGTTGTGCCGTGACGTCGTCAGGATCGAGGCTGCGGGCCACGCTTTCGATCTGGTCAGCGAGCATGACGATCGCCGACTCCTTCGTCTGCGGCGGCTGCCCCGTGTAGCGAAACGCCCGCTCGTCGACGGAGTGCGCCAGGCCCGCCTGCTGTGCCCGCTGCTTCGCTTTGTCGAAGAAGCCATCCATCAGGCTGTCGGCGTGGTGTTCGGCGATCACCGCAGCGACCGCCGATGGCAGGTGATGCTCACGCGCCAACGCCAGGCCCTCGTCGACGTGGGCGCGCAAAACGTCGGCGCTCTCTTCGGGCGCGAAGCGATCGTGGGGGTTGTCGCCGTTTTGGTTCTCGCGAAACGACAGCGGTGCCGAGATCTTGCCGACGTCGTGGTAGAGCGACATCACGCGCGCCAACAACGCGTTTGCCCCCACCGCCACGGCCGCTTTCTCGGCGAGGACCGCCACGCGCACGCTGTGGTGCCACGTGCCCGGCGCGTGGACGATCAGGTCTTTGAGCAACGGGTTGTTCAAGTCGGCCAGCCGATACAGCCGCTGGTCGGTGACGTAGCCGAACAGGCGCTCGACGACGGGGACGCACACCACCGCCACCACGCCCGACGACACACCGCCCAGCAAGCACGCGCCCAACAGCGTGAGCAATTCGGTGCCGCTCAGCGCACCACGAAACAGCTCGAGCGTGAGCGCTGCAAACGCACCGACGAGGCCCGCCGCACCGCCAGCCAGCAGCACCGTCCAGCGACGCGGTCCGCCGGTGACCACCGCCACCGCGGTCATCGACGACAGCGTGGCCACCACCGCCCATTGCATGCCGCCCTCGACGACGACACCGCCCAACAACGCCACCACCAGCGCGAACAGCATGGCGACGTCGGGAGGCAGCGTGAGCCGCACGCACATCGGCCCAAACGCGACGGGCAGCGCAAACGCCAGCATCGTCGCCTGCACGCCGGGAATGCCCGCGACCGCGAAGGGCGAAGCCACATCGGCCACCACCAACAACGCGAGTTCTGCGACGACGAGCACGCCGAGAAACACGACATCGCGCGAGCGCAGCCGACGTTGAAACACGCGCCGTGCGCCGAACAAGTAGACGACGCTGCACACGAGGGCGACGAAGAAGGCGGTGCCCACCATCGCGCGCGTGCGCAGTTCGTTGGCCTGCTGCACGGCCATCGCGCGGGCCAACAGTTGGTGGCGCGTGGTGATCATCTCGCCAGGACGCAGCACGGTTTCACCTCGCCACGCACGCACGATCGTGGGCGGCACGCGCTCGGCAGCAAGGCGTCGACGCGCTTCGGTTTCCGCCGCATTCCACGTGAGGTTGGGCGCCAACATCGAGGCAAGCCACGCCGACATAAGCTTCAGGTTCGCGGCAAACGACGACGGCGCGACCGGTGCGACGTCGACGACGGCCGTTTGCAAACGCTGCTCGAACCGCTGGCGCGCCACCGGCAACGTGAGCACGTCGGCGATGTCGACGGTTTGTTCTTCGTGACTGCCCACACCGCGCACGCGCAGCTCTGTCGACGACGACGGCATGGCGAGCACCACGGGGTCGAGAAACCCTGCAGTCACCACAGCACCGACCGCGTCGGCGGCACCGGGGGCCTGCCACAGCACCGTAAGCAACGCGCGCCATTGGTCGTCGCGCGGCGCTTCGAGTCCGACGGCCGCGAGTTCGCCAGCGACGACGGCACGCACCTCGTCGAGGGCCCCACGCGCTGCGGGCGGAGGCTGCTCGGCACGCCCCTCGGCCTGGCTCAGGTTCTGGTTCTGGTTGCGGCGCAGTGCTTCGATGGCGACCGCGGTGCGCACCACGGCCTTCTGCACGATCTGCGCGTCGCGTCGAGCGCGAACGTCGTCGAGGTCCCACAGCGGCAGTGCCCCCGCCGACGACAAGCGCCGCAGCTCATCGGTGGTGACGTCGTCGACGAGGGCGTAGTCGCGGTCGGCCACCACCACGCCGCGCGCCGCGGTGCCGAGCAGGGCGACATCAATGGGCAAGTCGCTGCGCACGAGCCGCGGACCAAGAGCGAAGGCACCGATCACGGCCACCACCGTCATCACGGTCACACGCAGCGCGGCAGCACCCCGCGTCGACGGTGCAGGTCCACTTCGACGTCGTGGTGGTGGGCTGGCGGGCGATGGCGTGCCAGCCAACGAGGGCTCGTCGGCCACGTCGGCAGACGGCTCACCCTCGAGGTGCCTCACAACAGTCAGGGTCGGTCGATCTGGCAGCACAGCCTCCACGCCCACACAGCGAACATCACCGCAGCGGCAAGGCGAGGGCGTAGGTGCCGTCGGCGTTGGGGTGGTAGCTGTAGGGCGATGTAAACGGGAATGCCAGGTCGCGTGCGAGCACCAGGCCCTGGTCCGCAAGATCTTGCAATTGCTGGGGATATTGGCCGCGCTCGCAGCGGTGAATTTCGAGCGCGCGCCGCAAGCGGCTCAGCCCAACCTGGCCCTGGGCCTCGAGCAACGCGCTGGCTGGCGTGGCGAGCGGGCTTGGGTGCAGCAACGCTCCGTCGAGGCGCGTGGTGGCGAACGTGAGCGCGCCCACGGCGGCAGCGATGCCCGCAAACACCGCGACGCGCACGCCAAACGACTGCACCTCGGTGATCACCGCTCGACGAGCTGTGTCGGTTGCGCGCGTCTCGGTCGCTTCGGCGGCGACGATCGCGAGGATGCTGTTGCCGACGAGCGACGCGAGCGCCTTGGACGTTTCGAACTCGCCCATGCGCGACAGGTCGATCATGTCGGCGACGGTGCGGCCCGGCACCACCAACGCGAACACCGCGCGCTCAGCAGCGCCAATCGACTTCGGCGCCGGCGGAACGCTGTCGTCGCCCGAGAGCGCGTCGTCGAGCCCAGCGAGCAGGTCGTCGTCTTCGTCGACGGCAGCGTCGGCGGCCGGCAGGTTGCGCAGCACGCGAAACGTGATGCTGGTCGACGCGATGACCTTTCGCACCGCAGGCCACTCGTCGACCATCCGAAACCCCTCCATGAGGATGTTCTCGGAGCGGATCGGCTCGTAGCTGGCCTCGTCGTAGTCGACGGGCTCGGCGACAAACTCGTACGTGCCCGCCTTCCAGCCAAACAGGCGGTAGATCGTTTCGGTGGTTTGCAGGCGCGCAAACTCCTTCAACGTCGCGCGGTCGACCGCCTGCATCTCGACGAGGATGTCGCCCAACCGACGCAAGGTCCGCTGCTGCTGCACGAGTGCTGCTTCAAGCTGCGCCTGACTCAACGCCTGCGCGCGCACCATGATGTTGCCGAGCAGGTCGGCCTTGTCGCGCGAACTCTGCTCGGCTTTGACGACGTTGCCCTCGACGAAGAAGATCTTCACCTCGAGTTCGCGGTCCTTGAGCAGCAACACGCCGGTCTTTGCCTGATGACCGATGAGCTGAAAAATGTCGGCGATGCCGAAGTCGCCCAGGGTGCCACGCAGACTCATCGCGTGCTCCGTTCGTCGTCAGCCACGCCGAGCGCGCTGCGGAAGCTGGCTGCAAACACAATCGCAAACACGACGAGCCCCGGCACCATCGCTGCCATCGCACCAATGTCGGCTGCGGCGCGCGGGCCGGGCCACGCCGGGCTCAGGGTGACCGCTGCGCACGCCGACGACGTCGCCAATGCCGCAAACGCCACGCCGCGCACCATCGCGCCGGCGAACAGATGACCTGTGCCTGGCAGCAGGCTCAACGCCACGATGGTCGTCGCGCGACGTCGGTTCCGTCGACGAATCGCGTTTTCCTTACGCAACTTCACGCCGGCGTCGATGCGCGACTTCGTCGAGACAAACGCGTGGAAACACGCAGCACAGGTGTCGTGCGGTACGTCGGGCCCGTCGACACGGCGACTGGCGGGCTCGCCACAGCGCACACAGGCCCGCGCGAGCTTCAGGCGCTGCGCGAGCACCGTGACCGCCCCCATCGCGACCAGGAATGCCGCGATGATCGCCGTCGCTGTCGTCGTGGAAGCGCCACGCCACAGCACCGCGGCCACGCTCTGCTCAACAGCCGCGGTCGCTGGCGAAGACGGCAACGCAAACAACGCAGCGCGGGGCGGCAACACCTCGACGAACGCGCGGTTGTGGCCAACGACCTCGTCGAGGGCGCGGAAGGTGGCGCGCCGCGCAATGGCGAGTGCGTCGGCATCGGTCTCGGCAATCGGCGCCAACAACGCCTGTGCCTTCTCGGTGCGTCCTGCCTTGTGGTGCAACACCGAGGCATTGAACGCCGCCGCGACGACGACGCTCTCGGCGTGAGGCTCAGCACGCGCCCGCTCAGCAGCCAGCCCGAGTTCAGCGAGCGCGAGTTCGTCCTGGCCCGCGTCGGCCAGCACGACCCCATAGCCGCCGTGCACCCATGACAGGTCGCCGTGGCGCTGCACGAGGGCGCGGTAGCGCTCAAGCGCCTCGTCGAGGCGGCCATCGCGACGCGCGGCATTCGCAAGGGCAACTCCAGCCAACACATCGAGCGCGCCGCCAGCGGTCTCGGTGGCCTTCAGTCGGGCGAGGGCATCCGCTCCGTCGACGTCGTAGAGCGCATCGGCGATGTCGGAGGCCTGTGACGAGCTGGCCGTCCAGCCCATCGCGACCTGCTGCACCAGCGTGGGCATGGCGATGGCCACCAACACGACCAGCGCCACCGCCACCTGTCGACGACGACCGAGGTAGGCCATGCCGAGCGTGAGCACCCACAGGAGCGCAGGCACGAGCCCAGCGCCAAGCAGCAACGGTGCCGCCGCGACGAGGGCCGCGATGACGAGGGCCTGCCCGCGATGCGCCTGACGCGGCAAGAGAAACATCAAGTCGAAGGCCATGGTGGGCAACGTCGGCAACGCGACGATGACGGCGAGGAGCAGCAACATCACCACGATCGTCACGACGAAGACGGTGCCGACGCGGGCAACGAGAAACCCCGCGTCTTTCGGGTGTGTCCACAGGGCGCGCCACACGTTGCCGATGTCGCCGAGGGCTGCGACCGGCCCAGCGAGTTCGAACCGCACAAACAACCGCGAGCCGGCCGTGGCGAGGTCAGATGGAGCGATGCGCTCCGACATCTGCAGCAACGTTTCGGCGTCGTCGGCACGGCCTTCGCCGATGGCTGTGCGCGCTTCACGCAACAACGCCTGGGCCAACGCGGGAGCAGCGAAACCATCACGGGCCCCGTGCACGGCGAAGTCGAGGGCGCCACGCTCGAGGGCTGTGAGGGCTTTGCGGGCACGTGTGAGGTCGCCGCGCTGCAGGGCTGCGAAGTGTTGGTCGGCCTGCTCGCGAAAACCCGCGCGGCCCGCGGTGTTGATGGTGAGGGGTGCGACCTCGTCGACAGCGGGCGGAGGAGGGGGCGTCGCCACCGGCGTGGGCGTGGGCGTTTCGGTGACGCGCGGCTTGCCCTTTGGCGTTTTCTCGGGTGTGGGCGTCGGCGACGTCGTTGGCAGCTTGGTTGGCGACGTCGTCGGTGGCGGCTTCTTCGTCGCTGCCGGATCGGGCGCGTCGAGGTCGGCGTCGTTCAAGCCGGGCCGTGGCTCGATCTCCTCGACAAACTCACGCTGTGCATGCGCGTGACCGCAGGCGAGCGCCACCATGACGACGACGAGACAACGAACCATGCTCGTCGGTACCACGCCGTTACAGCGTGCGCCAAACCGCGACCAGCGCCGTGCCAAACGGAGGCGGGCAGCCACCCCGGTTTGGGGTTTGTCGACGAGCGTGTCTGCGGGAAACCTCCCCGCCACGAATCGACCCTGCTACGCTGTGCCCATGCCCGAAGACCACCGACGCGTTGAACCCCGCTCGATCGTCGGCACCGGCATGGCCACGGGCCCCGAGCGTCTGGCGCAAATCGAGCAAGATGCAGCACGGATGCAGCGGGCCTGGCGCGAAGCCCCCGAGGAGCGGTTTGGCGACGTGCTCGGCCGCTCCCCTGCCCGCGCTGACATGGTCGACGCCGACGTTCCCGATCGACGCCGCGCGGCCGCTCAAGCCGCAGAAGCCGAAGCAGCTGCCACGACACCGGCCCCCGCGGCGACGACGACGCAACAACCACCTCGCCCCACACGCCTCTCGCCGCGCGCACCCGATCCGCGCGAACAACAACTGCGCAACGCTCTCGCCGCGCGACAGACACCTCCGTCGACGAGCGGCACGCCGCCGACGGCAAAGCGGTGATCACCAGCGCCACCGACGAGCACTTTTGATGTCGCTTCGCATCGCCTACTTCTGCATGGAGAGCGTGTTCTCTGTGCGCCCCCTCGAGGCCCTGCTGCAGGCCGGCCACGACGTGCGCTGCGTGCTCCGCCCCATTGGCCCGCTGTCGTCGCGCAACGACGCTGTGCTCAAGCGCCACCGCGGCTTTGACCTCGCCATGCGCAAACTGCTGGGCATGTCGGAGCACGAACCGCGCACCAATCCGCTGGCCCTCGCCGCCGACAAAGACATCCCGGCCTGGCTCTGTGGCGACGTCAACACGCCCGCGGTGCACAAGCTGCTCGTGCGCGAACGCATCGACCTGATCGTGATCGCGTTTTTCAACCAGCTGCTGAAGCGCCCGACGTGGGAGACCGCCCCCCTCGGCGCCGTGAACCTGCATCCGTCGCTGCTGCCTCGTCATCGCGGACCTGCACCGCTGTTTTGGACGTTCAAAGATGGCGACGACGAAACGGGCTTGAGCTTTCACCGCATCGCCGCTGGCGAAGACAACGGTGCGCTGCTGAAGTCGGTGCGGGTACCCCTCGACCTCGACACCGCGGGCGAAGACCTCGTCGACGATCTCGCCGCCATCGCTGCGGCCAACATCAGCAGTGTCGTGAACGATGTCGCCGCTGGTGTGCCGGGCCTTGTGCAAGACGAAGCCGCTGCCACGCGCGCGCCGCGCCCAACGCCTGCTGACGTCGTCATTGATGCTTCGTTGCCTGCCGAGCGCATCTACCGCTTCGCGCGCGGCGTGGGCCGTTGGAACACGCTCACGACGCACGCGTTTGGGCAGGAGCTGCGCATCCTTGATGCCCTCGACCTCGACAACCGCCGCATCATGCCCGGGCAACACGTGCTGATTGGCGATGACCTGCTGCTCGCCGTCGACGATGGTGTGGTGTGCCTGCGCGTGCGTCGCCTGTAGGTCGAGGACGGCTCAGCTCACCGACGCCACCGCCCCCGCGTTGATGATGATCTTCTCGAACTGCCCGCGCCCCGCCGGCGGCACCAACGAGAACACGGGTGCCTGCGGCGCGTAGTCGGGCGAGGTGCCCTGCACGGCGCGCTGGTCGCGAAACATCACGGTGATCGCTTTGCCCGACGACGCCGGCACCGACGCGTTCGGCTGCAAATGCACAAACACGGCCTTCACCTGGCTGATGGCGATCTCCTCCGACGCCCCGCCCACCTCGAGCTTGAAGCCCATCTCGCCGCGCTTGAGCCCGCGAATCGCGCCCTGTTTCTTCTCGCCGTTGATGAGGTGCACCGTGACCTTGCGGCTGCCGATCAACATCGACGGGTCGTCGATCTCGACGGCAACAGCAGCACTGGGCGCAGGCAAAATGCGGCGCGCGTACAACGCAGGGAAATCGTCGAGGAACGCGAGCCCTGCGGGGATGGCCACCGACGTGGCACCACTGCTCGACGACGTGGCGATGTCGATGGCGCGGCGGACCTCGAGTTCACGCGGGTCAACGGGGCGCAGCTCAACCGCTTCGGCCGCCGCCGCGGGCTGCAGACCATCGCTGAAGTAGTCGCCGTAGTACTGCTCGAGGCAGTAGCTGTCGGATGGCGGGGTGTAGCCGCTGCGCGCCTCGCGCAGTTGGGCCTCGACGTCTTTGGGGGCCACGGCGCGCTCGCGCTTGCGGTTGGCGCGGATGGCGGCGTCGGCCTTGGCCTCGGCGTCGGCGAGGTCGCCCTCGCTCGCGTGTGCACGGCGCGCGGCCCACGGATCGGTTTTGGCGACGGCATCGCTGCTCATGGCCGCGTCGATGAACATGTCAGCGCCGCTGATCGCGAACACGTCTTTGCGCGGCACAAACTTCGGCGGCGCGGGCGCGACGGGCGCGGGTGCGACAATCGGCGCCGGTGTCGGTGGAGGTGCGCTCATCGTCACGGGACGCGGCGGTGCAACGGGTGCAGGCACGGGTGCAGGCGCAACGGGGGCGCGGGCGACCGGTGCGGGCGCGACGGGGGCGGCAACGGGTGCGGGCGCAACAGGCGCAGGCCTCGACGGCGGTGCGGCAGCAGCGGCTGGCTTGGCAGGAGCGTCTTCAGCGCCTTCGAGCTGCGTTTTCAAAAACGCCTTCAGCTCCTTGCGGCGTGCTTCGTCGTCGGCAGACAGCTCTTCGCCAGCCTTCTTGCGGGCGTTGAGGGTCTTCAGCTCGCGAACCAGGGCCATCAGCTGCGCGGACATCGGCTGCCACCTCTTCGTCGACGTGGGGCAACGTAGCAGGTGCCACGCGCCGTCCGCATGTTTGCCCGGCAAGTGTGTCGCCGCGGCGCTGACGATGTGCCAACCACGCCCCATGCAATTTGGTGACTGGCAGCCCCTCACGCCCGCAGGTGTCGACGCCGCATTCGATGGCCCCGCCGCCGTTCAGGTGGCGCGCGCCGACCGCCAGCTCGTCGCGTACCCGAAGGGCAAGAGCGCGATGGTCTTTTACTTCTACGCGGCCCGATCGGCGCGTGAGGCGTTGCGACGCTTGTTCGACGACGAGCTGCTCGAACCCGGCGCCCGCGGCGAAGGCGCGCTGGTGTTTCGGTTGTGCGCCGGTGAGCCGGCAAAGGCGTGGCTCGAAGAGTTGTTCGACCGCTTCGTCAACGACTTCGGCCGCGCGCCCATCCTGCACCCCGACGACGACGACGAGTAGGCGTCAGCGCAGCAGCAGCCAGCGACCATCTTTCGGCCAGCGCGGACCAATCTCGCTGCGCCGTTGGGCAACTTTGACGACGTGCAAGCACATCAACAGCAACATCGCGCAGTAGTAGATCCACAAGATCAGCACGAAGAGCGTGGCGAAGCTGCCGTACATGCCGTCGAGGTCGGTGAGCTTCGCGAGGTACAGGTCGTACACC
>JBIKRQ010000590.1:0-3241 GCA_044349155.1 Myxococcota bacterium | reverse complement strand
AGAACGAGCAGAGCGGCAACCGGTGACATGCCGGGAGACATGCGCACCGACCACCGCTCGGGCAAGGCTGCTTTCTGTGCTTCGTCTGGCTACTGCGTTGGCTCGCCGTCGCCGGAGTCGAGATCGTCGATCTCCATGAAGGGCAGATCACGCGATTCGAGGGCCGTACGCGCGCCCGACAACTGCTCGTTGGTTTCACGCAGACGCCGCGACAGCACCTGCACAAACGACCAGAGCAGTTTGACGGCGAGGACCGGCTCTTTGCGAATCAATGTGTAGAAAGAGCGCCTCTGTACAACGAGTAGACGTGTTGCGTCGCGTGCAGTCACCGTGGCCGAGCGCGGTGATTGGTCGACCAGCGCCATCTCGCCAAAGTGTACACCGGGGTGCAGTTCAACGATCTCCTGACCGCTGCGGCTGACGACGACGCGGCCGGCGAGCACGATGTAGAGTTCTTCGCCTGAGTCGGCCTCTTTGATGATCTCTGTGCCTGCCTCGTAGGTCTCGAGGTAGGTGATGTTCAGAACCTTCACCAACTCCTGGTAGGTGAGGTAGCGGAACAGCGGGATCTTCTTGAGGGTGTCGAGCTTGAGGTTGACCTCGGTGGCTCGTGCTTCCTCGATCGCCTTGTCGCCCGAGTCGGCAACGGCCCGCAACAGCACCGCGGTGATGTTGTCTTTGCCGCCGCGCGTGTTGGCGGTGTTGATCAGCGCGTCGGGGATCTTCTCGGTGTCGGTGTTCGACAGCGCCTCGGCGAGGTCGTTCGGGTCGTCGTAGTAGCCGTGCAGGCCGTCGGAGCAGAGCAGGAAGGTGTCGCCGGGGATGATGTCGAAGGCGAGGGTGTCGACCTGGACGTTCTTCTGGATGCCGACGGCGCGCGTGATGACGTTGGCGTACGGCGACGAACGCGCCTGCTCGCGGGTCATCTTGCCGCGTTTGACCATCTCGCTCGTGTAGCTGTGGTCTTCGCTGAGCTGGTGGATTTGACCGGCGCGCACCATGTAGAGGCGCGAGTCGCCGACGTGGGCCATCACGCCTTTGCCGCCGACGACGAGCATCATCACGAGCGTGGTGCCCATGCCTGCTTTGCCGTGATCGGTGGTGGCCATCGTGAAGATTTCCGAACACGCCGTGTTGACCGCGAGCTCGCACAAGCCGCTGAGCTTGTCGCGCGCATCGGCGTTGTCTTTGCGGGCCTCGTCGATGAGCGCCTTGTTCTCGACGAGCACGCGCTGCACGGTTTTGACGGCGTGGGCCGAGGCGACTTCGCCAGCGGCGTGCCCGCCCATGCCGTCGCACACGATGTAGAGCCCGAGCGATGGATCGAGGAGCAGGTCGTCCTCGTTGTGATCGCGCTTTTGACCGACGTCGGTCTTGCCCAGGGCGACGATGTGCACGGTGTCCTCAACTGCAAGAAGTCGGCGGCTAAAACGAAAGCGACGCCGACCATGCCGCGTGACACCGGGGATGGTCAAACATCTGGTCATGGGCGTCCGCGCTGACCGGCGGATTGACGACGACAGCGGATCGGGGGATGCGCGGGCCATGAACAAGCACGTCGAGTCCGCAGCAGCGGCCGTCGCCGACATCGCCGACGGCGCCACCTTGATGGTCGGAGGCTTCGGCCTCTGTGGCAATCCTGAGAACCTGATCACCGCCCTCGCCGACAAAGGCACCCGGGCGCTCACGATCATCAGCAACAACTGCGGCACCACCGACAAGGGGCTGGGCGTGTTGTTGATGAACGGCCAGGTCAAAAAGATGGTGAGCAGCTACGTCGGCGAGAACAAGGAGTTCGAACGCCGCTACCTCACCGGCGAGCTCGACGTCGAACTCAACCCGCAGGGCACCCTCGCCGAGCGCATTCGCGCTGGTGGCGCGGGCATCCCGGCGTTCTACACAGCGACGGGCGTGGGCACCGCGGTGTCTGAAGGCGGACTGCCGCTGCGCTACAACGCCGACGGTTCTGTGGCGGTGTTGTCGCCGAAGAAGGAAGTCCGCACGCTGATCGATCCGCGCACCGGGAAAGACCGCCAGTACGTGCAGGAAACCGGCTTGTTCGCCGACTTCTGCCTCGTGCGCGCCTGGAAGGCCGACACCGCCGGCAACCTCGTGTTCCGCAAAACCGCGCGCAACTTCAGCCCGATGATGTGCTGCGCTGCCCGCGTGACCATCGTCGAGGCCGAGCACATCGTCCCCGTCGGCAGCCTCGACCCCGACCTGATCCACGTGCCCGGCGTGTACGTGAAGCGCGTCATCGCCGTCACGAACAAGGCCAACTGGATCGAGCAGCGCACCGTGCGCGCGCGTCCGATTGCCTGAACGCCACGCGGCGTCGTCGTCACCCCTTCTGCTTTTGGACGTTGCACATGCCCCTCACCCGCGAACAGATGGTTGCCCGCGCTGCTGCTGAGCTGCAGGACGGCTTCACCGTCAACCTCGGCATCGGTATCCCCACCCTCGTCGCCAACGCGATTCCGCCCGGCATGGACGTCGTGCTGCAGAGCGAAAACGGCATGCTCGGCGTGGGCCCGTTTCCGTTCGAAGGCGACGAAGACCCCGACCTCATCAACGCCGGCAAGCAGACGATCACCGAGCTGGCCGGTGCGTCGTACTTCTCGTCGGCCGACAGCTTCGCGATGATCCGCGGCGGCCACGTCGACCTCACCGTGCTCGGTGCCATGCAGGTCAGCGCCAAGGGCGACATCGCCAACTGGATGATCCCCGGCAAGATGGTCAAGGGCATGGGCGGCGCGATGGACCTCGTCGCTGGCAGCCCACGCGTGATCGTCACGATGGAGCACACGGCCAAAGGGGCACACAAGGTGGTCGCCGAGTGCGATCTGCCGCTCACGGGTCGCGCCTGTGTCGATTTGCTGATCACCGACTACGCGGTGTTCTCCGTCGAGCGCGGTGTGGGCCTCACGCTGATCGAGCGCGCTTCCGACATGAGCATCGACGCGATCAAGGCCGCCACGGGCTGTACGTTCGCCATCGCTGACGACGTCAAAACCATCGCCGTCTGACCGCTGCGCTGTTGCCCTGAAACGAAAACGCCCACCGGTTGGTGGGCGTTCTTCTTCTTCGTCGACGACGATCAGCCGTCTTTGAGGACGGCGCCGCCGATCACGAGGCGCTGAATTTCGCTGGTGCCCTCGTAGATCTCGGTGATGCGCGCGTCGCGGTAGTGGCGCTCGACGGGGTACTCGGTGACGTAGCCGTTGCCGCCGAAGATCTGGAT
>JBIKRQ010000010.1:0-42438 GCA_044349155.1 Myxococcota bacterium | reverse complement strand
CATAGACAACAGCGAACGAGCCGAGAGGCACGAAATCGAGCGCCGAAACGGCAATGACGTCGTCGAACACAAGTTTGACGACGTCATCGTCGCGCCCAAAGCGCCATTTTTCAGCAACCTGCTAGTAGGCGTGCCCTCAGGCCCCGAAGCGTGAGCCGCCCACGCACCACACCGTCACCATGCGTCGCGCGCCCTCAGACCGATTGGGGCCGCTGCCGTGGGCGAGCAGTGGATGAAAGGCGACGGCGTCACCCCGACGCATGGGCACCAGCTGGTGGTGCGTTTCGTCGAAGACCGCAGCACTGCGCGACGAGGCATCGTAGTTGCCGTGGGGCAACAACACGCCGTCGCTGTGCGTGCGCGACAGCACCTCGAAGCCACCGTTTGTTTCGTCGGCGTCATCGAGGGCGATCACGAGATGCAGACCACCAAAGCGCGCGACTTCGATGCGCGCATCGCCGTGCAAAAACGCAGCGTCTTGATGAAACGGAAAGCCGGTGCCCAGGCGCGCGGGCTTCATGGTGAGCTGATCGACGACGACGTGGGGATCTTTCAGGCCGCAAGCACGGCACAGCGACAAGATCGTGTGGTCTCTGCGCAGGCGCGAGAAGCTGTCTTCGTCGCGTGAAGGATTGGTGATCTTGCGCAGCGCTCCCGGATACACAGCGCGTTGCCGCTTCTTGCCGGTGGCCGACTGCACCTCGAAGTACACGCCGTCGATGTTGGTATCGACCTCGACGTGGGCCGCTCGCGCTTGCAGGCGTTCGGTGGCGGCGGTGAGTTCATTGATGATCGACGTCGACAGCAGCTGGGGCAGCAGCAGCCAGCCTTCGCGATCGTAGAAGCTGCGTTGGTCCGTTGTGAGCATGGTCAGTCGTCGCCACGCACGCGGCCGCGGCCTTGCTTGATGTCGCCGCGGTGGCTCTTCTCGTTCAAGCGTCGACGTTGACTGCCCCGCGTGGGCTTCGTGGCGGTGCGTGGCTTGGGCGGCACCAGAATGCTCTTGATCAAGTCGACGAGCTTTTCTTCGGCATCGTCGAGGTTCTTTTTCTGATCGCGGTGGCGGTCGCTCGTGATGAGCAGATCGCCGTTGTCCGTGAGGCGACCCGGAGCAGCTTCACGCAGGCGCACCTTCTGTCCGTACGTGAGCACGGTGCAGGCCTGGAGGTGAAAGCGCAGCAGCACCTTGCTCGACACCTTGTTCACGTTCTGCCCGCCAGCACCGCCAGAACGCGCAAACGAGACCTCGACGTCGTCGTCGGGGATGCTCAACATGGAAGTGACAGCAATCGGCATGGCGCAAGCCTTCGCAACAGATGAACCAGTCAGAGCACAGCGCGGTGGTGCTGCACAGCACCCACGGCGGCCCGCTGACGTCTGCGCGGCGCGTGTTGTTCAACGCTTCGAGCATCAACCCAGGCTCACAGCGGCGAGGTGGGCACCACACGAAGGCCAGGCAGTCGCTTGAGCAGAGCTGCTTCGCGATACAGGGCCGTCTCTCGCGCGGCTCGCTGCGGGAAGGTGTTGGCGAGGATCGTCGCGACACGCGACGGCGTCGCCTGATGCGCGCGCACCAGGGCATCAACCTTCGCTTTGGCCGCCTGCGCATCGCGCGGTCGTCGCGCGGGGTCGAACGACAAACAGCTGGTGATGAAGTCGGCCACGTCGAGGGGAAGCCCCGCCGGCGTTGGCACAAGGCTGCCGTTGTGATGTGGGTTCGTGGCGCGTCGCTGCAGCAACGCAGCGATGGTCTCGTCGAGATCGGAGCGCTCGTCGGCGGAGAACACGTCGCCGGCCAACAGCACGTGTGCAGCCTGGCCGATGATCCAGACATCGCGCGCCGCGTTGTCGGCGGGACACGCGCCAAACAACTCCTCGGGCGGGCGATAGAGCTCGCACCACTCCGGCATCTTCGACGAGGACACCAGCGCTTCAAGCATCGCCACGCCGTCCCAGCCGAAGCCCATCAGGCCGGCGATAACGCCGTGGTTGGGCACTTGCGCAATCCACGTCGTGAATGCCTCGAGTGCTGCCAGCCCAGCCACGAGCCCGAGCGCCTGTTCGGGGTGACCAAGTGCTCTGCCCAGATCGACGCCTGTGACACGTGGCGGTTCACGGCGCACCACCAGCACGACGTCGAACAGGCCGAGCCGTGCCTTGCGATATGTCGGCGTTGGCCGTGACAACGGCGTCTGCGCCAACATGCGCTGCTGTTCTCGCGCCCACGTCGCGTCCGAGCAGATCCGCACATTGCCGGGTGCGCCATCGACCAGGGCCGGCACTTCAACGTTGAGGTAGCCCACTGCCCACGCCAACTCGCGCCGGGGTGCACGTGGCAACGGCCGCAACAACACCACGTCGTCGCCGAGTTGCAGCACGTGCTGTGCTGGATCCAGAGGCGGGCGCGTCGTGCCCAGTGCCTGGCCCTCGTCGATCTCCTCGGTGGGCAGATCGTCGGTCAGCGCGTCTTCCACCGCCGCGCCGAGGTGGCCAACAGCGCGGCCCAGCAAACGCAACAAGAAGCTCACGGCGTCGTCATCGCAAACGAAACGGCGTTGTTCAATCCATACGGCGTCGACGCAGCGCCAACAGCACCACCGCAAACAGGCTGGCACCGCCCTGGCCCAAAGACGCGCAGGAGACGGCCGTGGTGGAGTTCACCGCACGCATCGTGTCGGCGTCGGCGCGCACCGTGAGGTCCTCGACGACGATCTGCCCGTCGGGTTGTGCAACGACGGCGCGGACGGTGCGTTCGTCGCTGCCGGCGTCGAAGACAAAGATGTCGCCAGGCTGCGTGCCCTCAAAGCCAGGCACGTTCCAGTCAACCGCAGCACCCATCACGAGGCGACCGTCGGCGTCTTTCGGCTCAATCTTCGCAGCACAGGTGCCACCGTCGCAGATCACGCGTTCGTCGGTGCCAGTTGCCAGCATGTCGGCGAGCTCGGGCGGCAGATCTCGATCCTCAAACAACGCCCGCAGCTCGTTTTTGCGCACGAAGTCGGCGCTGGCGACCACACCGGGCGCAACTTGAATCGGTTCGTCGACGAGAACGCCGGCCAGCGCGTAGCGCACCGACAGCGGTGCTGCAGGCGATTCGATGTGAATGAAGTTGCGCTTCGTGCGTGAGAAGTCGCCGCCAATGTTTTGCACGCCAATCGCGACGCCGGAGTCGAGCGACCTGAAGACATCGAGGCCGTGCACGTCGTCGTCACCCTGAGCGACGAAGTGCACCAGAAAGTCGGCACCACGCTCGCCGATGACGAAGTCGGTGGGCGCAACAGGCACCTCGAGGATTCCAGGCAAGCCGACAGGGCGCGTGAACACGGCAGCTTCGACGTCGACAAAGGTCAACGTGCGCCGATCAGCGACCTCACCCTCGATGCTCACCAACAGGTCTGCCGAACCGGCAGACACCCCTTCTATGGCGACGTCAAAGACCAGCTGGCTCGGCTGAAACAGCGGTGCAACATCGCGCTGCCCGACACTCACAATGCGAAGCACGCTGTCGTCGCTGCTGCTCACGATGGCCTCGGGCACCACCGCGCTGCCATACACAATGAACTCCACGCGGCCGCCGGCGGCGTACTGGTGGAGGCGATCGCCCTCGACGTCGGGGCCGAAGGTGTCGACGACGGTGATGCTTTTGTCACACGAGCAGTTGGCGATTGGCAGGATCGCGAGGCACGAGAGCAAGACCAATGGCGAGCGGCGCAGGAGTTCAAGCATGCGGCGCGCTCAGCACGAGCGATGCCATCGCCTCGGCCGCGTCTGGCAGCGATTCCTCGCCATGACGCGCTGTTTCACTGCGACAGCCGTGTCACAACCCGGCCACGACGAAGACGTGCAGCGATACCGCGAAAAGAAACGCTGCCGGGCAACGCGAAACGCGATGTCCGGCAGCGTTCATACTCAGCCTCGCAGAGACTCTTCGAGGCTCAGAGCACAAGCTCAGTAGCGGTAGTGGTCGGGCTTGTACGGACCATCGGTGGGCACGCCGAGGTAGTCGGCCTGCACCTTGGTGAGCGTGGTGAGCTTGACGCCAACCTTCTCGAGGTGAAGACGCGCGACCTTCTCGTCGAGCTTCTTCGGCAACACGCTGACGCTGCCGGGGGCGAAGCTCATGCCGGTGATGGTGTCTTTGCCGTGCTGTGCGTTGGCCCACAGCGCCATCTGCGCCATCACCTGGTTGGTGAAGCTGTTCGACATCACGAACGACGGGTGACCCGTGGCGCAGCCCAGGTTCACGAGGCGGCCGCGAGCGAGCAGCGTGATGCGCTTGCCGTCGGGGAAGATGAACTGATCAACCTGCGGCTTGATGTTCTCTTCTTTGATCTCGGGGTTCTTCTCGAGCCAGGCGACCTGGATCTCGCTGTCGAAGTGGCCGATGTTGGCAACGATGCAGGCATCCTTCATCGCCTTCATGTGGTCGGCGGTGACGACGTCGAGGCAGCCCGTGGCGGTCACGACGATGTCGGCGCGCGAAGCCACCTCGTCCATCGTGACCACTTCGTAGCCTTCCATCGCCGCCTGCAACGCGCAGATCGGATCGATCTCGGTGATCATGACGCGAGCGCCCAGACCACGTGCCGCGTGCGCGCAGCCCTTGCCCACATCGCCGTAGCCAGCGACGACGACGACCTTGCCCGCGACCATGATGTCGGTGGCGCGCTTGATGCCGTCGAACAACGACTCACGGCAGCCGTAGAGGTTGTCGAACTTCGACTTGGTGACCGAGTCGTTCACGTTGATGCACGGGAAGAGCAGCTTGCCCTCCTTCGCCATCTCGTACAGGCGATGCACGCCCGTCGTCGTCTCTTCCGACACGCCCTTGACCGCTGCGGCCATCTTCGTGAAGCGCGTCTTGTCCTTGGCGAGCGAGTCGGTCAGCAGGCTGAGGATGACCTTGTACTCGTCGTTCGTCGCCGTCTCGGGCGAAGGAACAGCGCCGGCCTTCTCGAACTCCGAACCCTTGTGCACGAGCAGCGTGAGGTCGCCGCCGTCGTCGAGGATGAGGTTCGGCAGAGCGCCGTCTTTGAACGCGCCGAGCTGCAGCTCGATGTTGTTCCAGTACTCAGGCAGCGTCTCGCCCTTCCAGGCGAACACGGGCACGCCAGCCTTGGCGATCGCCGCGGCAGCTTCGTCCTGCGTCGAGAAGATGTTGCACGACGTCCAGGTGACTTCAGCGCCCAGGCACACGAGGGTCTCGATGAGCACCGCGGTCTCGGTGGTCATGTGCAGGCAGCCCGCGATGCGCGCGCCCTTGAGGGGCTGAGCGGCCGCGAACTCTTTGCGCAGCGACATGAGGCCGGGCATTTCCTTCTCGGCCATCGTGATCTGCTTACGACCGAGCTCGGCGAGGCTCATGTCCTTGATCTTGAACGCGGGGAATTCGGTGCGGCTTTCCATGATCAACTCCTGGGAAACGAACGTGAGCGGACACTGACAACAACTCGAACAACGCACGCGCAGGACTACTGCAACGACGCCTTCGACGACGACAACGACGACAACGAAGAGGACTTCGCCGTCGAAGCCCGAACAGCGGCAGACCACTGCCAGGCCAAATGAGAATCGGGATGGCCGGGTACCGCCGGCATGCTCGACGACGACAACGGCACGAGCCCGGCCTCAACGAAGTGGGCCGACAACGCCGAAGGGGCAAAGCCCAGCCACACATCGCCGCGCTCGCGCAACTGTTCGTCGTCGTGGGGGAGGTAGTCGATCACCACCACCACGCCATCTTCGCGCAACAACCGCGCGCACGAGGTGAGCAAATCAACAGGACGTGCGGCGTGATGCAGCGTGCGCGCCACGACCACCACGGCCGCACCGCCTGCATGAAACACCGCCTCGTACACGGCGGGATCGGCGGCATCGCCTTCGAGCAGGCGCACGTTGGCGAGGTCGTGATCGCCCAACACGCGCGCACACGACGCGAGCCGTGAGGGGCTGCGGTCGACGGCGATCACGCGCGAAAACAACGGCGACAGAAGCGGCAACAGCAAACCATCACCAGCACCCACGTCGACGCACAGGCCTTCGGCACGGGCACCGAGCAGCGGACGCAGCAACGGCAGAAACGACAACGCGGTGCTGGGCGCGACCACTGCTTTGGGTTCGTCGTCGTCGAAGAAGCGGCGCGAGCTGTCTTCGCGGGCCAACAACACACGCGGCAAACGCAGCAGGCTCTTGTCGCGCTGACACAACCGCCGGCCCTCTTCGAGTGCCACCGCCACGATGGCCGCGTCGGTGTCGGCGACGTCGGTGCTGGCCTTCAAGTACGTGCGCGTGCCGTCTTTGCGGGCGACCAACAGACCTGCGGCGCGCAGCGGTTGCGCCTTGCGCGAGGTTTGCGGCTGGCTCTCGCCCAACACCTCGGCGAGCTCGCTCACCGTGAGTGCTTCTTCAGCACACAACGCAAACAACCGCAGACGATCTTCATCGCCCAGGAGGCGAAAGAGGTCGGCGCGGTCGCTGTGAAGTTCCATCACCCGCTTCTTCTATGCATCCATGCGTATGCACGCAACCTCGATTGTGCACACAGCCGTATCTCGTTGGAAATACGGCTGTTTTATGCGCTGGATCTTACGCCCGGATCCCACGAGAGGGGGCCGGAGCGGCTGGCGCGCGCGGTGCTGTGGGGCGCGCGGGAGCGGCGTTTTGCTCATCGCGTGCTGGCGGTTGCTGCGACTGCTGCTGCTGCTGCTGCTGTCCACCGCTGAAGGACTGCGACGACGGCGACGGCATGGGCATCGGGGCTGACGGCGGCGATGGCGATGGTGTGGTCTGCACGTTCATGGTCGCGAGCTGCAGGCCCTGGTGGTTGAGGCTGTGGGCGAGCTCGCTCGACGTCGAGGTGAGTTGCTCGGCACGCACCGGATCGCTGGTGTGCATCGACACCTGGGTTTGGCCATTGCTGTCGGTGCTGAGGCGAACGGTGAGGCCATCGAGGTTGAGCACGGCGTGGCGGCCGTCGAAGTAGACGTTGCTGGCTGGGTCGTTCAGCAACTCCTGCACGCGCTCGAGGACCGCTTCGTTTTTCAGTGTCGACGTCACCGGTGCTGGCGCATTGGTGGATGCCGTTGACGCTGTGGGTTCAGGCAACGGCTCGAGGCGCTGGGCGGCGATTGTCGACGTCGAAGTGGGCGCATCGGTGTCGACGTCGCGTTCGTCGCGGCTTTTCGCCTTGCGCATCGGCGCGGTGATCTCGTCGTGCGCGTCGACCCGGCGCGCGCTTGCCGCAGCGGCGCGAGCCGTGGGCAACGACACCGACATCCACGACGGGGTGGGCTCGGGCAAGGTCAAGCCACGAGGTGCCGGTGTGGTGCGCTGCGGCGACGGCGATGGCACAGGCTGCGGCAACGCCGACAGGCTCTGTCGCTCTTCGACACGGGGGGCCGGTGCCGTCGACGACGAAGGTGCTGCCATCGGGTGCGCCACCTCCTGCTGTAACGCCGCAAACAGCGCCGCCGAGCCCGCAGCAACGGCCGCTGTGCGTGCCTCTGCTGCCGCAGCGGCATCGGTCGCGCGCACGGTGGGCGCCATGTTCGTCGTCGACAACGACGGCGATGGCGATGGCGATGGCGTTGGCGTTGTCTGCTTCGGCGACGACGCTGTGTTCATCGCGGGGCGTGGCACCTCGACCGCATGCAGCGGCGCGAGCGGGATCGGTGGCAACACCAACGAGGGCTGCTCGGTCTTCTGCCGCTCAGGCAGCGGTGCCTCGTGTGGCACTGGCGTTGACCTGAACTCATCAACTGGTGCGCGTGTGGCCGACGTGGTCGTCGACGGAGGCGTGGTTGGCAGCGATGTAGCTGCTGTTAGCACCACTGGCGCAACCGTGGGAGGCGACGGTCGCGTGCGCAACGGCGCTGCTGATGAGCGCTCCGTCGGCGCTGCGGTCGACGACGAACGCGGCCGCTCTGTGGGAGCAGGCGACGACGGTGTGGTCGGCTGCGTCGGTGGCAGCGGTGACGCCGTCATAGGGGCGCGATGCGAGGTCGCAACGACGGGCTCCTGCCGCGGTGTCACGACATCGTCGCTCTTGGCCGCGACGTGCTTCAGCGCTTCTGCCTGCGAGACCGCGATGTGCTTCGGCGCAGGGTCGGGCTGCACGACGACGTCGTTCTTCACAGCGGTGACGTGTCTGGGCGCAGCAATCTTCGCAGCAACGTCACTGTGCCTCGCCGCTGTATCTGGGAGCGCGACGTCGTCGTTGAGCGTCACGGCCACGTCGGTGTGCAGCGCAGCCTCGATCTGCGCGGTGTGCGTCGACGCCGCGGCGGGGGGCGCGACGTCGTTGAAGTGCTTCGATGCAGCCTCGATCTTCGCGGTGTGCTTCGGCGCAGCGTCTGGGGGCGCCACATCGTTGAACGTCACCACGTCGTTGTGCGTCGGCACTGCGAGCTGGTTGAACGTCACGGCCACGTCGGTGTGCTTCGACGCAGGCTCGATCTTCGCGGTGTGTTTCGGCGCCGCATCTGCAAGCGCGACGTCGTTGAACGCGACGTCGTTGAAGTGCTTCGATGCAGCCTCGATCTTCGCGGTGTGTTTCGGCGCCGCATCTGCAAGCGCGACGTCGTTGAACGTGACGGCGTCGTTCTGCTCGACGACGTCGAGCCTTCCGATGGTGGGCTTCACAGCTGCGTCGCGAAACGACGTGGCCATGGGCGGCGCAGGATCGACGACCGCCTCAACAACAGACTCGCGAGTGGCCACCACGGCACGCGGTGCAGCCGGCGCGGGCCCAGTTGTCGCGGCCGCGCTTCGTGCATCCGCCCTGACTTCAGCTGCCATCGTCATTGCCGCGTTGCTGACGGCCCGTGCTGACGTCGTTGCCAAAGGGGTCGTCGTTGCGCCATGTGTTTTCGACGGTGGCACCTGGCGCGATGCGTGCTCAACGGGCAGCGCAGCGACAGAAGGCGAGGCATCGTTGCTCGACGAGGCGTGCGGCGTCGTCGTTGTCGCGTGCGTCGCGTCGATCGTTGAAGCACGCACGGCGACCGGCACCGCCTTCATCGTCGTCGACGTGGGCATCGGCGCTGCAGCAGCGTGCGCACCAGGCGCGACAACCGCATCGTCGCTCGCGGAGATCGCTGCTGCCGTCGAGGCCGCTATCGCGGGTGCCACTGCCGTCTTCGTCGACGTCAGTGGTGCAGCAGCGACGGCCAGCGCCTCCCAACTCGCCGTGATCTCGTGGACCGGCACAGCCGACTCAGCCAACTCGGCCGCAACGCCAGCCGACGGTGTGCGGTGTGTGTTCGCGCGCGGCATCAGTTCCACGTCGTCGAGGCGAAGCACCGGCAAATCGGTGAGCGGTTCGTCTTCTGCCGATGGAACATCGGCCAGCGGCTCGTCGGGCGGCAACGGCAGTGTGCCGCTTGTGTTCGTCGTCGTGCGTGTGCTCGAAGACGACGGCATCGTCGGCTGCTGCGTGTGTTGCGCGTGTGCAGGCGCAGCCTCGGCCGACGCTGCCTGCGTTTGCGCGAGGACATCGCCGAACTGCTCGGCACCAGGTGCTGACGCCGACGACGCCGACGACGTTGACGACGTTGACGATGGGACCTTGATCGGTCGGCCGTGCGCGTCGTGGGTGTCGTGCGCGGTGTGCACCGAAGCGAAGAGATGGCCGACGGTGAGGCTCATCAGGGCAGCTCCGACGAAATGCTTGTGGCAATTTTTGCTGCTTGCTCAGGCGTGAGCGTCTCGAGCGCTGCCGACGCCAGCTCGCGCTTCATCTTCACAATCACCGCGGCCGCCACGGCGGGGTCGAGCTGTGCGAGCAGCGCACCGGCCTTCGCCGCCTTCATGCCGTTGAGGGTCTTGGCAATCTTGCCCGTATCAACCGACGGTGCTTTCGGCGGCGGCGGCGGCGGCGGCTTGTCTTCCTTTGGTGCCGGCGGTGGTGCTTTGGCAGCAACAGCAGCGGCAGCGTCGAACACGGCGACCTTGTCGGCGAAGGCCTTCTTCTCGACGTCGAGTGCTGCGCGCTCTGCGGCGAACTTGTCCTGTTCCGCTTGAAATGCGGCGCGCTCTTTGTCGAGCTTGCTGCGCTCCTCGAGTGCGCGCTTGTGTTCGAGGGAGGCGCGGCTGAGTTCTTCCAGTAATGCCTGCGGCGACAACGATGGCATCGACGTCGGTGCGCAGCCGCGATCGTGCTCGGGAAGTCCCGCAGAGACAGGCAAGGCGACCGTGAGGACCAGGGCCAACAGCATCAGTGCTTCTCCGGCATGCGGCGAACGGCGGGCGGTTCTGTCGACGTCAACACGCGACGCACGCGGTCAAGGCTGTCGCCCACGGCTGTTCGCTCCGCGGGGTTTTGGCGCAGAAACGACAGCAGCTCGGGGCGGTGAAACAGCGTTTGGTCGAGCTTGGCGTTGGTGCCTTTGACGTAGGCACCGACCTCGACGAGGTCGGCACTCTCCTGGTACGTCGCCAGTTCGCCGCGAATGCCGCGAGCGATGTCGAGGTGTTTGTCGTCGACGATGTCGCCCATCACGCGCGAGGCGCTGGCCAACACATCGATCGCGGGGAAGTGACCACCGCCAGCGAGCTTGCGCGACAGCACGATGTGGCCGTCGAGGATCGAGCGCGCGCTGTCGGCGACGGGATCGCTGAGGTCGTCGCCCTCGACGAGCACGGTGTAGATGCCCGTGATCGAGCCCTCGCCGCCGTCGTTGCCAGCGCGCTCGAGCAGCTTGGGCAGCTGCACAAACACGCTGGGCGGATAGCCTTTTGTCGTCGGCGGCTCGCCGGCGGACAAGCCGATCTCGCGTTGGGCCATGGCCACGCGCGTGAGCGAATCGATGAGCAGCAGCACCTTCTTGCCTTGATCGCGAAACGCCTCGGCCACCGCCGTGGCGGCCGATGCAGCACGCACGCGCAGCAGGGGTGCTTGATCGCCGGTAGCAACAATGAGCACCGAACGCTTGAGCGCTTCTGGACCCAGATCGCGCTCGACGAATTCGCGCACTTCACGACCACGCTCGCCGACGAAGCCCGCCACGATCACATCGCATTGTGTGGAGCGCGCGAGCATGCCGAGCAGCACGCTTTTGCCCACGCCGGCGCCAGCCATGATGCCCACGCGCTGGCCCTCGCCCACGGTGAGGCAGCTGTCGATCGCGCGAATGCCCGTGGGCAGCACCGCCGAAATACGCCGGCGCAACATGGGTGGTGGTGCGGCGCGGTACAGCGGTGTCGACGTCGTTCCCGCAGGAATCGGCCCGCCATCAAGCGGCATCATCATCGGGTCGAGGATGCGGCCGAGCAGTGCTGGTCCAACGTTGATCGAGGCGCGGTCATCGACCACACGCACGCGCGCGCTCTCTCGCAGGCCCACAGTGTCGCCTACCGGCATGAGCAACGCGCGGCTCCCCGAGAAGCCAACGACCTCGGCAGAGACCGGGCCGTCGTCGCTGTCGATCACGACGCCAGCGCCAATTTTCACCTGGGGAAGTGTTGCTTCAATCAACAACCCAGAGATGCGATCGACGCGTCCATCGACGTGCAGCGTCGTGCGCTCAAGGGCGCGGGTGACGGCACCAACGTCGACGAGACGCGGCAAGGTCATGGCGCAACCGAGGCGCGCACCGCGCGCGTCACGGCCGCGAGGCGATGTTCGAGGCGGCCATCGACCGAGCCGTTGCCGCTGTCGACGACGACGTCGGCGTCGCCGAAGCTCGGATCCACCACGATCCGGACGTGGGGATGCTCCGACATCGAGCGGCTCACAGCTTCGTGCTGACTCTCGCCAACGCGAACGGTGACGTCGATGGCTTCGCCCAATTGTGCGAGGGCGTTGTCGATGACGGGCTGCAGGTCGAAGGCCCCCCAGGCGACGTGCTCGCCAATCACATGCCGCGCGACATGCAGCGCGAGCTCCACGAGTTCGACACGGGCGCGCGCCAACACATCGTCCTGCACATCGGCCAGGGCATCGCTGGCCACGCGCAACAACGCAGCAGCAGCATCGGCGCGGGCTTCAGCGGCCTTCAGAGCGGCCGATGTGGGGGGAGAAGCGGGCACCACGGTGGCGGCGGCCTGCGAGGTGGTTGCAGGTGCGACACGCACCTCGATGTCGTCGAGGCGCGGTGGCGGCTCGATCGGCGTGGCGGCGGCAGGCGCCGGCGTGCGGATCGGGGTGCGCGGTGGCGGCGGCGGGGCCGGCAGCGGCGTGGGCGAGTTGCCCAGGTAGGGACGCGGTGCACCCGTTGGCGCAACCGGGAAAAGCGGCGTGACGGTGGCGGCGTGCATGTCTGTAGCCATCGTCGGTGGCGTGGGGGACTTGAGTGGATCTGACGGTGGCGTCGATCTTCTGACTCTCGACGCCATCAACGTACGTCGACGTACACAGGCCCCAAAACGCACACACGCCGGCACGTTGGCCGGCGTGTGCATGTGGAGCGTCGACGTCGCTCAGCCTTCGAAGCCGCCGCCGTTGCCGTAGTCGGTGCCCTGCAGGGCTACGCTCGCGGTCTCTTCGAAGGTGTCGAGGCTGTGGCAGGTCACGCCTTTGTCGGAGACGGCGTAGATGAAGTCGCCCATGAAGTAGCTGCGGCGGATGTCGCGCACGCCCCACCACACGTTGGGATCCTGGTTGTACAGCGCCGCGTGGTCGACGGTGCCCAGCACCTCGAGGTCAGCACCCGCTTCAGCACGGGCCACCACCAGCTCGCCCTTGTAGCCGTAGCTGCCGTCGTTGTTGTAGCGCCACGTCGACAACGGCACCGCCACAGCACGCTGCGGGCCCCAGTACGAGAACGCTTTGTGCTCCCACGTGGCCTCGCTGTAGCCGTACTGCCAACCATCGGCGGTCTCGCCCGCCGACAAACGCAACGACGACGACAGTGTTGGTGCGCTGCGATCGCTGATGTCGAACAACGACAACTGTGTGGCACCCCAGTCGAGGCCATCGTTGGTGCCGCCAATGCCGATCGTGAGCAGGCTGTCGCCGAGCGGGTGGATGTACGTCGACACGCCGGGCACCTCGAGCTCGCCGACAACGCGGGGCGCGCGCACATCGCTGAGATCGATGGTCCACAGTGGGTCGATGTTCTCGAAGGTCACGAGGTACGCCTCGTCGTCGGTGAAGCGCACGGACCACAAGCGCTCGCCCGGGGCGATGCCGTCACGCGACCGAGCACTTCGAGGCTGCGCTCACCGGCCAACGTCGTGACATGGGTGGTTTCGGGCGGTGCGTCTTGCAGCCACCAGCGGTTGAAGCGACCCAC
This sequence comes from Myxococcota bacterium, assembly GCA_044349155.1. Classification (GTDB taxonomy): domain Bacteria; phylum Myxococcota; class UBA727; order UBA727; family VGSZ01; genus VGSZ01. The sequence continues at coordinate 29,206 of JBIKRQ010000010.1, read as the reverse complement.
GGTGGCGGCCACGCGCACGACGTCGTCGTGGGCATCGAGCGCGAACTGGCCGAGCAACGTGCCATCGACGCGGCCCGAGCCGGTGTACGTGGTGGTGCCACCGTCGAGGTTGAAGCGGTGCAGGTTGGTGGCTTCTTCGAACTGCTCGTTGCCCCAGTACCACCACCAATCCTGCGCAGGCTCGGCGAGCACGAGGGTGTCGGTGCTGCTGTACAAGATCGGGTAGTTGGTGACGACGTAGTCGGCCTCAACCGTGGTGCCCGTTTCCGTCAGGCCCAGCGTGAGCAGCGAGGTGAAGCCGAAGGCCACGCCGTCGTCGGGAATGGCGACGTTGCTGCAGTTGTCGCTGCGCAGGGTGCGATCGACGAGACGCTCGCCATCACGCTCAAACAAGCGCGGCACGAAGTGCTCGAGTTCCACCGCGGCGAGCACGCGTTCGTTGGCCGCCACCGCGTCGTCGAAGGCGCGATCGATCGCCGCGAAGCGCGCGTCCTCCGACACCCCTCGTCAAAGATGCTGTAGTCGACGTTGAGCCACGTCTGCAGGCCTGGCACATCGAACCACGCGTACGAGGCGAGGCGAATGACGTCGTCGATCCTGCGGCCCGTGAGCACGTAGCCTTCGAGGTACAGCTCGCGCTCAACGCGTGGTGCGGTGCGGTCGGCCCCCAGGTCGAGCACCGTGATCTTCACGAGGCTCTCGCCGTGCACACTGCCGTCGTCGTTGAAGAGCACGTCGGCCAGCGGTGAGGCGCGGTCCTGCTCCCACGCGTAGATCTGCGAGAAGACCACGGCGCGATCGTCGGCGAGCAGCAGTTGTGTGGGCCAGCCCTCAATCGTCGTCGACGAGGTGGAGGTGAGCTGACCAAACTCGGGCACCCCAAGGATCTCGAGGCGGTCGCCGTTGAGGGTGTAGATGAAATAGCCGTCGGTCTTGACGATGGGCTTCGTCAACACCGTCTTCCTGGTTGTTGGTGCCCGAGAAGTCGACACCCTCGGTGCGCGTGCCGCCGTCGTTGCTGCTGTCGCCTTCTGCTTCCGGCGCGCCGTCGACGCCACCGAACCAGTACCCGCCGCTGCGGAGTTGCTCGCGTTGCTGCAGCAGCATGGTGCGCGCACGATCGCGGGTGTGGGCGCGCAGATCGGTGCCCAGCGCGTCGCAGCTCTCGTAGGTGCGCAGCGCAGCACTGGTGCGGGTGCGATCGTTGACGAGGTCGATGGGCGCGCGGCCGTCGAGGCAGGCAGCACTGCTCAGGGCGACCGCTGCGGCAATCAGCGTGTGGTGGCGGCGATGCATGAAGACTCCGTGGGTTTCGCCCTGGTTGTGCATTCTACGCGCCAACAACGCCAGCGCATGCTGATGCGCCCGCGGCGCCAGCCACCACCGAGGTGCGATCTCGAGATCGCAGCAGCTGCGGGCTTCTGCGATACCGCCAGCGTGTCTGACATCGACCCACTGCCGCCCACACCTGTTGCGATCTCGACAAGCACCGCGCCCTCGACGCCGCTCGAGGCCCTCGACGACGACGACATCCGCGACCTGTGGAAGCTCACGCACACGTTGTCGTGGACCGATGGGATCATCCGCGTCTCGTACATCGTGGTGTTGTTTGTTGTGTTCGCCAACGAGGCTGCCGAACGGTGGTTGTTCGAGCACACGATGGTGACATTCGTGCTGAGTTGGTCGATGTGGTTCGCCATCCACTTCGAACGAGAACGGCGGGTCCGTCGACTGCTGCGCGACACGCTTCGTCTCGACGAGCGCGACGTGAAGGTGCTGCTGCGCTGTGCCTACGCCCTCACGCGCGCCGAGCGGAAGCAGGTACGAAAGGCCCCCCTCGATATCGGCCGCGTCGTGATTGCGCGCGCCATCGCTGCTCGCGATGGCGCGTCACGCTGAACGCGAACGCTCAGGCACCGACTTGATTGGCTCGACGACGACGACGGCCGATCACACCGGCCAGCAACAACAGCGGCACCGCATCGGCCGGGCGCTGCTGACGACAGCCTCCCTGATCCGTGGGCTCGTCGCCTCCGGTGTCGTCGTCGCCCGTGCCGGTCTGGCTGTCGCTGTCGAGCAGGTCGGCACGGCCATCGCCATCGCTGTCCTGCAGGCCATCCGCAGCACCGTCGAGCGCGCCATCGCCATCGCTGTCGGTGTCGCGCCAAGCGGGCAGCCCGTCGCCGTCGGGGTCTGAGCTGTTGCCGGCGGCGGCGCGTTCGGCGGCGGTGGCAATGCCGTCGTTGTCGTCGTCGGCATCGAGCGCATCGATGGTGCCATCACCGTCGGTGTCGCGTGCTGCGTCTTGCAGGCCCACTTCGTCGGCGTCAGCGATGCCGTCGCCGTCGCTGTCGGCGGCGTCGGGGTTCGTGCCAAGGGCTGCTTCGCGCTCGTTGCTCAAGCCGTCGCCATCGGTGTCGCCGTTGACCGGCACACGGTTGTCGATCGGATCCAGGTAGTCGGCGATGCCGTCACTGTCTTCGTCGCCGTCGCCTTCCTCTTCGTCGCTGTCGCCGTCGTCGTCGCTGTCGCTGTCGAGGAAGTTGCCGTCGCCGTCTTCGTCAACGTCGTCGGTGCCTTCGTCTTCGTCGCTCAGGCCATCGCCGTCGCTGTCGAGGTCGAGGTGGTTGGGCACGCCGTCGAGGTCGAGGTCGTCGTCGCCTTCGTCTTCGGTGAGGATGGTGTCGCCGTCGTCGTCGTCGTCGAGCGGATCGATCACACCATCGTCGTCGCTGTCGCCGTCTTCATCGGTGCCGAGGTCGTCGCCGTCGTTCAGGCCGTCGTCGTCGCTGTCGGCGTCGTCGGGGTCGGTGCCGAGCGGGGCTTCGTCGACGTCGCCGATGCCGTCGTTGTCGCGGTCCGCCAACGCCGGATCGGTGCCCGCGGCCACTTCAGCGCCGTCGTTCACGCCGTCGTTGTCGCTGTCGACATCGAGCGGATCGGTGCCGTGCACGTTGAGCTCGGGCCCATCGTTCAAGCCGTCGTTGTCGCTGTCGGCGTCGAGGGGGTTGGTGCCTGCGGCGAGTTCGACGTTGTCGTTCAGGCCGTCGTTGTCGCTGTCGGCGCGCGCGGGGTTGGTGCCGTTTTGCAGCTCCACGCCATCGGCGATGTCGTCGCCGTCGCTGTCGACGTCGCGTGGGTTGGTCCCCGCACGAATCTCGGCGTCGTCGCGCAGGCCGTCGTCGTCGCTGTCGACGTCGTTGGGGTCCGACGGGAACACGCCGTTGATCTCGGCGGCGTCGGACAAGCCATCGGCGTCGCTGTCAGCACTGCGCGGGTTGGTGCGCACGTTGCGCTCGATGGCGTCAGTGAGCCCATCGTTGTCGCTGTCAGCGTCGCGCGGGTCGCTGCCAAAGGTGAGTTCCTCGTCGTCGTCGAGGCCGTCGTCGTCGCTGTCGACATCGGCGGGATCGCTCTCGTTGGCATCAAGCACCCCGTCGGCATCCAGGTCTTCACCGGCCACGCAGCCAGCAAAGCCCAGCACACCGGCAGCGGCCTCGATGGCGTCGACATCAATGGCGCCGTCGCACAGGCCATCGCCGTCGGTGTCAGCATTGCGCGGATCGAGGTCGCGGTTGTTCACTTCGAGCGCATCGCCCAGGCCGTCGTCGTCGCTGTCGGCATCGACTGGGTCGGTCCCGGTGACGGCGATCTCGGTGCCGTCGTCCAGGCCATCGTCGTCGCTGTCGGCGCGCAAGGGGTTGGTGCCACCGCCGACTTCTTCGCCGTCGTTCAGGCCGTCGTTGTCGCTGTCCTCGTCGCGCAGGCCGGTGCCAAGGCCCAGCTCGATCGCGTCGAGCAGGCCGTCGTCGTCGCTGTCGTCGTCGCGCGGGTTGCTGCCGAGGTCGACTTCTTCGCCGTCGTTCAGCCCGTCGTCGTCGCTGTCAGCGTCGAGGGGCAAGGTGCCCACGTCGAGTTCTTCGCTGTCATCGAGGCCGTCGTTGTCGCTGTCAGCGTCGTCGAGGAACGTGCCGATCTCGAGTTCCGCGCCGTCGGTGACGCCGTCGTCGTCGGTATCGCCATCCAGCGGGTTGCCGCGTGCGGGCAGCTCAGCACCGTCGGGGATGCCATCGTTGTCGGTATCAGCGTCGGCCGGATCGGTGCCAAGGGCTGCTTCGGCTGCATCGCTCAAGCCGTCGCCATCGCCGTCGGCGTTGCCCGGTGTGGGGTCGACACCGTCGAGGATCGTGTCGTCGTCGGTGTCGGCATCGAGGGGGTCGGTGCCGACTTCCAGCTCGCGTCCGTCGAGCAGACCGTCGTTGTCACTGTCGTTGTCGAGGGGGTTGGTACCCAGCAAGCCTTCGGTGCGGTCGTCGATGCCGTCGGTGTCGCTGTCGCGCGCATTCACGCGCGTGCCGAGGGCCACCTCGGCACCGTCGAGCAGGCCGTCACCGTCGGTGTCGGGCACGTTGGGGTCGCCGCCCGCGGCCGCTTCGCGGTCGTCGCGCAAGCCATCGCCGTCGCTGTCGGCCAACAGCGGGTTGGTGCCCGCGGTGACTTCCGCACCGTCGAGCAGCGTGTCGTCGTCGCTGTCGGCGTCGAGCGGGTTGGTGGTGCGCGCGATTTCCGCCGCATCGTTCAAGCCGTCGTCGTCGCTGTCGGCGTCGAGCGGGTTGGTGCCGCGCGTGCGTTCGTTGCCGTCGAGCAGGCCATCGCCATCGGTGTCGGCGCGCGTGCCATCGGTCTCGCCAGCGTCGACACGGCCGTTGCTGTTGAGGTCCTCGCCGCGCGCACACACGGTGGCCACGGCGATGTTGCCGTCGCACAGGCCGTCGCCGTCGCTGTCGGCGAGCAGCGGGCTCAACAAGGCGGTGCCATCGGTCACCACCTCGAGGAAGTCGTCCAGGCCATCGCCATCGGTGTCGATGCTCAGCGGATTGGTGTTGATCTCGGCCTGCCGTTCGGTGCCGTCGTCGAGGTTGTCGCCGTCGGTGTCGGCGTCGAGCGGGTCAGTACCGAGCAACAGTTCAACAGGATCGGTGAGGTCGTCGCCGTCGATGTCGGCGTTGTTCAACGGCGTGCCGGCCGCGCGTTCGTCGGCATCTTCGAGGCCATCACCGTCGGTGTCGCGGTTGGCCACATTGCCGCCCGAGGCGAGGTCGAGCGCATCGGTCAGGCCGTCGTCGTCGCTGTCGGCATCGAGCGGGTTGCCACCCGCCGCCACATCGGCGCCATCGTTCAGGCCATCGTCGTCGCTGTCGGCGTCGAGGGGATTGGTGCCGCGCTCGGTGACTTCGTTGCCATCGAGCAAGCCGTCGTTGTCGCTGTCGTTGTCGAGGGGGTTGGTGCCGCGTTCCTGCTCCGCCCCTTCGTTCAAGCCGTCGTCGTCGCTGTCGGGGTCGAGGGGGTTGGTGCTGCGCGTGCGCTCCACGCCATCGATCACGCCATCGCCGTCGCTGTCGGCAATACCACCAGCGGTCTCGGTGGCATCCACGACGCCATCGAGGTCGAGGTCTTCGCCGCGCACGCAGAGGGTCGACACCGCGCGGTCGCCGTCGCACAGGCCGTCGTCGTCGCTGTCGGGGTCGAGCGGGTTTGTGACGGCCGACAGATCGTTGAGTTCAACGTTGTCACGCACGCCATCGGCGTCGGAGTCGGCACTGCGCGGGTTGGTGCCGAGGCTGTTGACCTCGTCGCCGTCGCTCAGCGTGTCGCCGTCGGTGTCGACCACGAGGGGATTGGTGCCGAGGGTCTTTTCCGCGAGGTCGTTGACGCCATCGGCGTCGGTATCGGCGATGTCGAGGCGCGTGCCGTCGAGCGACTCCTGGCGATCGCCCACGCCGTCACCATCGGTATCGCCCGCCAGCGGGTTGCCGCGCGCAGCAATGTCGGCGCCATCGTTCAGGCCGTCGTTGTCGGTGTCGTCGTCGAGGGGGTCAGTCCCCACGGTCTGGATCTCGACGTTGTCGCGCACGCCATCGGCGTCGGTGTCGGCGTTCAACGGATTGGTGGCAAAGGTGTTGACCTCCACCCCGTCGATCAACGTGTCGTCGTCGCTGTCGGCGTCGAGCGGGTTGGTGCCGCGCGTGCGCTCGTTGCCGTCGTTCAGGCCGTCGTCGTCGCTGTCGGCGTTGCCACCGTTGGTTTCGCCCGCATCCACCACGCCATCGCGATCGAGGTCTTCGCCCGACACGCAGCCGGCGGCGACCACGGCGACGTTGCCATCGCACAAGCCGTCGGCGTCGCTGTCGGCATTCAGCGGGCTCGTGATGGGTGATGCATCGTTGAGTTCGACGTTGTCGCGCACGTTGTCGCCGTCGCTGTCGGCATTCAGCGGATTCGTGCCGAGGTTCAACACCTCGTTGCCGTCGCTCAACGTGTCGCCGTCGCTGTCGGCCACGAGCGGGTTGGTGCCGCGCACCACCTCGTTGCCGTCGAGCAGGTCGTCGTTGTCGCTGTCGTTGTCGCGGGCGTTGGTGCCGCGCTGTTTCTCGGCGAGGTCGTTGAGGTCGTCGTTGTCGGTGTCGGCCTGACCGGGGTCAGATTCAGTCGCATCCACCACGCCGTCGAGGTCGAGGTCTTCGCCCGAAATGCACGCCGCCGCACTCACGGCACGGTTGCCGTCGCACAGGCCGTCGTTGTCGCTGTCGGCATCGAGCGGACTCGTCACGCCCGAGAGGTCGTTGAGTTCCACGTCGTCGCGCACGCCGTCGCCGTCGGTGTCAACACTCTTCGGATTCGTGCCGATGCTGTTGACCTCGGTGCCATCGCTCAGCGTGTCGTCGTCGGTGTCGACGTCGAGGGGATTGGTCGTCGCCGTTTTCTCAGCGCTGTCGCTCAAGCCGTCGCCGTCGGTGTCGGCCAGATCGAGGCGCGTGCCGTCGAGGGATTCCTGGCGATCCCCCACACCATCGCCATCGCTGTCGGCCACCAGTGGGCTGCCACCAGCGGCGACATCGGCACCATCAAGCAGGCCGTCGTTGTCGCTGTCGCTGTCGTTGGGGTCAGAGCCGATCGTGAAAATCTCGGCGTCGTCACGCAGCCCATCAGCGTCGCTGTCGGCGAGCAGCGGGTTCGTCAAAAAGTTCGAGACCTCAACACCATCCAGCAGCGTGTCGTTGTCGCTGTCGTTGTCGAGGGGATTGGTGCCGCGCGTGCGCTCGTTGCCATCGCCCAGGCCGTCGTCGTCGCTGTCGGCCACGCTGCCGCTGGTTTCGCCCGCATCCACCACGCCGTCGCGGTCGAGGTCCTCGCCCGACACGCAGCCCGCAGCGCTCACCGCGATGTTGCCGTCGCACAAGCCGTCGTCGTCGCTGTCGGCGTCGGTGGGGCTCGTCACCGCCGACACATCGCCGATCTCCACGTCGTCGCGCACGTTGTCGCCGTCGGTGTCGATGCTCAGCGGGTTGGTGCCGCGTATCAGCACCTCATCGCCGTCTTCCACCGTGTCGCCGTCGGTGTCGGCCAACACCGGGTTCGTCCCGCGCACGTTGACTTCGTTGCCGTCGAGCAGGCCGTCGTCGTCGCTGTCTTCGTCGCGTGGGTTGGCGCCACGTTGACGTTCGGCGAGGTCGTTCAAGCCATCGCTGTCGCTGTCGACGAGGCCGGGGTTGCTCTCGCTCTCGTCGAGCACGCCGTTGAGGTTCGTGTCTTCGCCCGAGATGCACACACTGGCCACAGCGACGTTGCCATCGCACAGGCCGTCGTTGTCGGTGTCGGGGTCGAGCAGGTCGGGGCGCTGGCCCTGGTAGTTGGCGCCGGCTTCCACGCCGTCACGCAGGCCGTCGTTGTCGCTGTCGTTGTCTTTGGGGTCCGACAGCGTCGTGCACAGTTCCTGGCGATCGCTGAGCTCGTCGGCGTCGGCGTCGCCGAAGCCACCGGTGATGTCGCCCACCGGCGTGACGATCAAATCGTCGAGGGTGACACCACCATTGATGTCGCGCTCATCGGGCGTGCCCGGGTCAACAATGATGGCGGGTCGCGTGAGCCGCAGCGTCACTGATGTTCCCGTCGGACGAAACGGAAACGTGCGTGGCTCGTCGGTGGCCCCAAACGCCGGTGCGTTGAAGTTGGGGGTGACCGTGTCGTCGGTGCCCACAATGACGAGGTCAACCTGGCCCACATCAACGCCCGAAAGTCGACGCGCCTTCACCGACAACGCGTAGGTCACGCCGGGGATCAATCCCGTCACCACCTGCTCGACCCGGTTGTTGGCGGCGGCCAACACCGCCGCATCGCTCGTGCACGTGAAGCTCGCCCCATTGACGCGCCACTGGGTGGCCCCGCTGCTGCTGCCACCGCACGACACCGTCGGGTTCGACGTCGCTGTGGTGCAGCTGAAGTCGGCCGCAGCACTCGGCGTGGCGGCAAGGGCAGTGAGCGCTGCAAGAATCGATGTCGACGTTCGCGAACGCTTCACTGCACACCTCGGCGACGACGACGCAGCAGCGCCGCCAACGCGATCACCATCGAACCTGTTGAGCCCACCTGCGCGCAGCCGGTCTTTGGTTCGCCGCCACCCGTGTCGTCGCCGCCGTCGTCGACCACACTCGTGTTGTCACGATCGAGGAAGTCAGCACGGCCGTCGCCGTCGACGTCACCAAGGCCATCGTCAGCACCGTCGGGTGTGCCATCGCCATCGCTGTCGAGGTCGCGCCACGCGGGGGTGCCATCGCCATCGGGGTCGGAGCTGTTGCCCGCCGCGGCGCGCTCGGCAGCGGTGAGCAGGCCGTCGCCGTCGTCGTCGGTGTCGAGGGCGTCGATGGTGGCATCGCCGTCGGTGTTGCGCGGCGTTGCCACGTTCGGGCCGACTTCGTCCGCATCGTTCACGCCGTCGCCATCGCTGTCAGCGCTCGCGGGATTGGTCCCGAGGGTCTGCTCCTCGGCGTTGGTCAGGCCATCGCTGTCGTCGTCGTCGGTGACGGGGATGTTGTTGTTCACCGCGTCGAGGAAGTCGGGCGTGCCGTCGTTGTCTTCGTCGCCGTCGCCTTCGCTTTCGTCGTCGATCCCGTCGTTGTCGCTGTCTTCGTCGAGGAAGTTCGGCTCGTCGTCGCTGTCGGCGTCGTCGCTGCCTTCGATTTCATCGTCGAGCCCATCGCCATCGCTGTCGAGGTCGAGGTGGTTGGGCACGCTGTCGAAGTCGGCGTCGTCGTCGGTCTCCACTGCGGTGTCGATGCCGTCGTTGTCGTCGTCGTCGTCGAGCGCGTCGATGGTGCCATCGTCGTCGCTGTCGATGGGCTCCTGGCCATCGCCCACCTCGGTGCCGTCGTCGACACCATCGTCGTCGCTGTCGGCGGCATCGGGCTCCGTACCAATCTCAACCTCGAAGTCGTCGCTCAAGCCGTCGCCGTCGGCGTCCACGCTGCCGGGGTCGACCCCGTTGGCGATGTCTTCGGCGTCGGTCGCACCGTTGTCGTTGGTGTCGGCGTCGAGCGGGTCAGTACCGAGGTCGACTTCCTGCCTGTCGGTGAGCGTGTCGTCGTCGCTGTCCCCATCGCGCAGGCCGGTGCCGCGGCGGAATTCGTCGCCGTCGAACAAGCCGTCGCCGTCGGTGTCGCGGTTGGTGGCGTTGCTGCCCAGGTCGCGTTCCTGCAGGTCGGTGAGGCTGTCGTTGTCGCTGTCGGCGCGCAGCGGGTTCGTGCCAGCACGGCGTTCGTCACCGTCGTTGATGCCGTCGTCGTCGCTGTCGCTGTCGTTGGGGTTGGTGCCCGAGGTCGTCTCAAGCCCGTCGTTGTCGCCGTCGTCATCGGAGTCGGCCACGAGGGGGTTGGTGAGCGTGGTGTTCACTTCGCGGCCATCGTTCAGGCCGTCGTTGTCGCTGTCGACGACGAGGGGATTGGTCCCGAGCGTCCGTTCGCGGCCATCGAGCAGGCCATCGGCATCGCTGTCGTCCACAATCGCATCGGTTTCGCCGGCATCGCGCACGCCATCACCGTCGAGGTCTTCGCCGGGCACGCAGGTGCCCACCACGGTGGCATTGCCGTCGCACAAGCCGTCGTCGTCGCTGTCGGGGTTGAGCGGGTCGGTTTCTTCGACGTCGTCGTTCACTTCGATGGCGTCGCGCACGCCGTCGGCATCGGTATCAACGCTCGTTGGATCGGTGAGCAGTTCCAGCACTTCCAGGCCGTCGTTCAGGCCATCGTCGTCGCTGTCGGCGTCGCGCGGGTCGGTGCCCGCGTCGAGCTCGCCCGGATCGGTGAGGCCGTCGGCGTCGATGTCGGCCTGCCCCAGCGGGCTGCCTGCTTGTTGTTCGGCGAGGTCGTTCAGGCCGTCGGCGTCGGTGTCGGCGAGCACGGGGCTACCGCCTGCTGCGACGTCGGCACCATCGTTCAAGCCATCGCCGTCGGTGTCGGTCACGAGCGGGTTGCTCGTCGCGGCGACCTCGAGGGGATCGGTCAAACCGTCGCCGTCGCTGTCGATCGACAACGGATTGGTGCGCAGCGTGAGCACTTCGTTGCCGTCGAGGAGGGTGTCGTTGTCGCTGTCGGCGTCGAACGGATCGGTGCTGGCGGTTTGCTCGCCACCATCCACCAGACCGTCGTTGTCGACGTCGGCCACGTTGGGCGAGGTCTCTCCGGTATCGCGGCGACCGTTGGCGTTTTTGTCTTCGCCCGACACACACACCGTGGCGACCACGGCGTTGCCATCGCACAGGCCGTCGTCGTCGCTGTCGGGGTCGAGGGCCGTCGTACGGTTGTCGTCGGTGCCATTGCCAACCGGCGTGACCTCGAGGTCATCGCGCAAGCCGTCGCTGTCGGTATCGGCGCGCAGCGGGTTGGTGGTGATGGCGACTTCGATGCCATCGGTCAGCGTGTCGTCGTCGCTGTCGGCATCGCGGGGGTTCGTGCCGCGGGTGGCTTCGGCCGCATCGCCCAGGTCGTCGTTGTCGCTGTCGGCGTTCACCGGGTTGGTGTTGCGCTGCTGCTCAACGAGGTCGTTCACGGTGTCGTCGTCGCTGTCGACGAGACCGGGGTTTGATTCTTCAAGGTTGCGGTCGAGCACGCCGTTTTGGTTGCTGTCTTCGCCCGCAATGCAGGTGCCGAACTGGGCACTCGTGACGGCGACGTTGCCATCGCACAGGCCATCGGCGTCGGTGTCGGCGCGCAGCGGGTTGATGCGCTGGCCCTCGTAGCTCGCCACACTTTCAAGGCCATCGTCGATGCCGTCGGTGTCGGTGTCGACGACGCGCGAGTTGGTGAACAGCGTGCACAGCTCGACGCGGGTGCTGAGCTGGTCGCCATCGTCGTCGACGTTCTCCGACGGCGTGACCACGATGTCGTCGATGATGCTCGTGCCGTTGCCGCCTTCCACAGCGGGCCGCTCGAGTTCCACAATCACCGACGTGCCCGAGGCGCGAAAATCAAGGTCCGGCGGCGCATCCACGCTGCCGAGCGGCGGCATGTTCTGGTCGCTCGTGACGATGACCGCCCCGCCCGCCGTCAGCACCCGACGCGTCACGATGCCCACACCGCCAACGCGGTTGCCCTTGTGGCGCAGCGTGTACGTGGCACCGCTCACGAGGCCACTCACCGTTTGGCGCACCTTGTTGCCATCGGCACCAAACTGCGCGGCATTGGCCGAACACGTGAACGACGCGCCCGCTTCACGCCACTCGTTGGCGTTACAGGTGACGATGCTGTTGCGCGTTGCGGTGGTGCAGCTCGGGTCAACCACGCCCACCGCCTGGGCCTGCGCGTCGGTCGCGCCAAACGCAGCGAGTGCTGCCACCACGCCCGCAGCCCCCACTGGAGCACGACGACGACGACGCAGCGCCATCAACCCAAACAACGCCGCGAGCATCGTGCCCGACCACGACGGCGTCGTCTGGCGGCAACCGTCGTCGACGGGCTCGTCCTTTGGCTCATCGACCTCGGGCTTGCTGTTGGTGTCGTCGTCGAGGAAGTCAGCACGGCCGTCGGCATCGACATCGCCCAGGCCATCGTCGGCACCGTCGGGGATGCCATCGTTGTCGCTGTCGACATCACGCCACGCGGGGCTGCCGTCGACGTCGGGGTCCGACGCACCGTTGGCCGCGGCGAATTCATCGGCGGTCAAGAAGCCGTCGCCGTCGTCGTCGGTGTCGAGCGCGTCGATGGTGCCATCGCCGTCGGTGTCGCGCGGAGCGGCCACGTTGGGCCCCACTTCGTCGCCGTCGAGCACGCGGTCGCCATCGCTGTCGTTGCTGTCGGCGTTGGTGCCAAGTGTTGCTTCGTCGTCGTTGCTCACGCCATCGTCGTCGCGGTCGTCGTCGCCCGTGAAGCGATCGTCGTCGAGGTAGTTGGGCTTGCCGTCGTTGTCGTCGTCGTCCGTGCCTTCTTCGGCATCGCTGTCGCCATCGCCATCGCTGTCGAGGTCGAGGAAGTTCTCGATGCTGTCTTCGTCGAGGTCGTCAGCACCTTCTACGTCGTCATCGATGCCGTCGTCGTCGCTGTCGAGGTCGCGGTGGTTCGGCGTGCCGTCGTCGTCGAAGTCCAGGCTGGTCTCGACCTCGGTGGCGATACCGTCGTTGTCGTCGTCGGCTTCGAGGGCATCGATGATGTTGTCGCCGTCGCTGTCGAACGCGGCTTCGTCGCCATCTTCGATCCCATCGTCGTCGCTGTCGACGCTGTCGGGGTCGGTCCCCAGGGCCACTTCGGCTTCGTTGCTCAAGCCGTCGCCGTCGGTGTCGCCCACGCCCGGCTCGGGGTCGTTGGCGTCGTTGATGCCATCGTTGTCGGTGTCGTCGTCAAACGGGTCGGTGCCCAGCGCCAATTCCTGGGCATCGTTGAGGCCATCGGCATCACCATCAGCGGCGCGTGGGTTCGTCTGCGTGGTGCCCGGCGGTGGGTTCACCTCGTCGAAGTCGCTCAGGGTGTCGCCGTCGGTGTCGACACGCGCCAGGGCGGTGCCCAGTTGGCTTTCGCGCAGGTCGTCGAGGCCGTCGCCGTCGGTGTCGGCCAACAGCGGGTCACCGCCGGCGAGGATATCGGCGTTGTCGAGCAGGCCGTCGTCGTCGCTGTCGGGGTCAAGCGGGTCGGCGTCGCGCGCCACTTCTTGCGCGTCGTTCAAGCCGTCGTTGTCGGTGTCGATGTCGAGGGGGTTGGTGCCAATGCCGCGTTCAAAGCCTTCGGTCAGGCCGTCGTCGTCGCTGTCGGTATCAAACGGGTCGGTGTCATTGGTGCGCTCGTCGCCGTCGTTCACGCCGTCGGTGTCGGTGTCGGCGATCAGCGGATTGGTTTCGATCTCGGCGGTGATCACGTCGTCAACCACCGTGACGTTGGCGCCGTTTTGGTTGATGTCTTCGCCCGCCACGCACACGCCGGGCACGTTGGCATTGCCGTCGCACAGGCCGTCGTCGTCGCTGTCGGGGTTTCTCGGGTTGGGGCGGCCTTCGGCGGGGCCGTACACAGCGCCCAGTTCGATGTCGTCGCGCAGACCGTCGGCGTCGGTGTCGGCAGCGAGCGGATTGGTCAGCACCTCGCACAATTCGGCGCGATCGCTCACGGTGTCGGCGTCGGCGTCGGCGGGCAGGTTGATGCCCGGGCCACCCGAGCGGATCTCCGACGGGGTCACCACGATGTCGTCGAGGATCGACGCGCCATTGCCACCTTCAACCGAGGGCCGGCTGATCTCCACCACCACCGACGTGCCCGTCGACGTGAACGTCAGCTGACGCAGCCCCGTGTCTTGCGGGTTCGCTGGTGCGGGCAGGCTGTCGTCTTGCGAGGCCAACGTGGCCCCGCCCGTCGAGCGCACCCGCACGGCGACGATCGCGTTGACGTTGGCGACGTTCTGCACGCCGCGGTAGCCGAGCGAGTAGCTCACGCCATTTTGCAGGCCGGTCACCGTCTGGCGAACCGCGTTGCCGTCGACGTTGAGCTGAGCCCCCGCCGTCTGACACGAAAACGCAGCGCCACCATCGCGCCACTCCGTGGCGCCGTTCACGCCCGCAGCGCCGCAGGTCATGCCCGTGTTGCGCGTCGCCGTCGTGCAGCTGGGGTCGACGGCACCTGCCTGGGCGTGGGCTGAGCCCGCCACCGCCAGTGCGCCCGTCACAGATGCCGCCGCGAGAATGCCAGTCCATCGAATGTGCATGGGCGGGACGGTAGCGGATCCCACGGCGTCGTCACGCGCTGCGATGCCCCTGTCGCATTGGCGCGCACCGCCACAACCCACAGGTAGGAAAGTGTCGCACCTGCAGGCTTGAAACTTCCGCGGCGGCGTTTGCTCCTTTAGGGTGCCGGAGTCTTTGCCTGCTGCAGCACGAGGAGCCCATGAGCGTCGAGGTCAGAAACCTCCAGACCGGAGAAACGTTCGCCGTCGGTAACGATGGCGCCATCTTTGGCCGCGAGGGCGGCGGGGCGGCGATCCAGGTGCAGGACCGCTCGGTGTCCAAGAAGCACGCGCGCGTCTTCACCGACGGAGCCGAGTGGTTCCTCGAGGACATGGGCAGCGTCAACGGCACCGTCGTCGACGGCAACAAGATCGGTGGCGCGGTTCCGCTGCGCGTTGGTCTGGTGTTTTCGCTGTCGAAGTTCCGCTTCGAGATCGTGCGCGTGCCGCAGGCCTACCGCGCCCCGCCCGACGTCGAGACCCGCACCTCGATGCGCAAAGGCGGCAACAACAACACCGCGCAAGAGCTGCCCTCCGAGCTGCGCAAAGATCCGATCCCGAAGAAGCGCGCGCCCGCCCGCGAGGTGCCAGCCCCGCGCGCCGCCGACGACTACGACGACCTGCCGCCCCCGCCAGCGCGCCACAACGAGCGCGACCGCGACTACGGCAACTCGATGAGCGGGCAGGACTACCCGCCGCAGCAGAACTACCAGCAGCCGCCGCAGCAGAACTACGGGCAGCAGCAAGACTACGGGCAGCAGCAGTACAGCGACGAGCCCCGCGGTGCGGCTGGCAGCGACGACTACGAAGACATCGCCCCGCCAGCAGCGCTGGCCTCGGGCATTGCCTACGCGCTCAAGACCGCACCGCTGTTGGCGCTGAACCCGATCGGCACGGTTCGCAACCACATCGAAGAACCGCCGCTGCCGGCGATGCAGAAGATTCCGCTCGCGGCGTTTCTGTTTCCGACGTTGGCGTTCACGATTGCAGCCAGCACTCTTGCTGGAGCCATCGCCGGCGCCATTCTTGGTGCCTTCTCGGTCACCGAGTTCATCAAGGCGCCCATCATGGGCGTCATCCTTGGTGCAATCGGCGGCGTGGTGTCGGGGTTTGCTGGCCACCCCGTGCTCACGTGGTTGGTGAACAAGCTCGGCGGCCAGTCCGACGCACGCGCCCGCACCGCCCACCTCGGTATGGGCATCGCGAGCGGGCTGGTGGTGCTCATCCCCAAGGTGCTCAGCACCGTGCTCGCGGCGGTGATCGCGAAGCTGTCGACGGTGTCGTCGGTGTTTGCCCTGCTGCAGATCGTGCCAGCACTCATCAGCCTCGTCGCCACCCCGCTGCCGATCTACGTGCAGTGGCAGTGGTTCAAGAGCTACGGCGTCGCCAAGTGGGTGCAAACGGTGTTCATGGTGCTGCTGGGCCTGTCGGTCCTGGGCGGCGCCTATTCGTGCGTGATGGCGGTGGTCGACGCCGTGAAGCTCATGAGTGCCTCGACGTCGAGCACCGACACCGGCGACAGCAAGCCCGCGGACGACGGCGACAGCAAGCCCGCCACCGACGGCGACAAGCCGGCCGACACGAAGCCGGCCGACACCAAGCCAGCCGACACGAAGCCGGCCGACACGAAGCCGGCTGACACGAAGCCCGCCGACACGAAGCCGACCGACACCAAGCCCGTCGACACGAAGCCAGCGACGACCACCACGAGCACGCCGACAACGGCAGCGGTGAACGTCGACGACGGCTACGCCACGTTCGCGAAGAAGCGCGCCGACATCGAAGCGCTGCTCGAGCGCGACCCCACCCTGGTGGTGCGCAACGAGTCGGTGGCCTCGTTGTACGAGAGCCTGCTGACGCGTACAGCAGAAGCAGAAGCCCTCGTCTACGATCGCTACAGCGGCAAAAAGCGCAGCGATGCGCTCAACCCATTGTACGAAAAAGCAAAAAAGGCCGAAGTCTACGACAAGACCAAAGTAGACGTGAGCAAGCTGCACCGCGTGCTGTTCGGCGACTGAGCGCAACAGCAGCAGCACAAAAAAGAACGGGCCCAACGGGCCCGTTTTTTGTAGTTCATCGGCAGACGGCCGGCAAAAGCGCTGAACAACGAGCCCGCACGACGCGGCCGGACGCGCGGTGCTGCGCACCAAAGCCGGAGGCCCGAGCGCGCACGAGAGCGCCACGAAGCGGGCCGGAGGGGTGCCTGGCCGATGCACTTTGAACCAGGAGGCGCCAGCCCCTACACCAAAAAAAGAGGTGTACGTCGCCGACGCTCAAAGTGCACGGGGAGCGATGCACAGACCCGAAAAGGGCCCGGAAAGTCCAGAAAACCTTGGCCCTGGAAGGTTTTCTGGTCGCGCCGAAGGCGTAGTCCAAAGCGAGGATGCACTGATCGACGAAAACGCCGTCTGACCAGACACAGTAAGCAACAAAGAAACCCTTGGCCCTGGAAGGTTTTCTGGTCGCGCCGAAGGCGTCGTCCAAAGCGAGGACGCACTGATCGACGGAAACGCCGTCTCACCAAACACAATAAGCGACAACAAGGACGAGCCGTCTCACCAGTCACAGCAGTCAACAGCAAATCAAGATACAAGAAGCAATCACTGCTCGACGAAGGCCCCAATCGCAGCAGCACTGTCGTCCAACCAACTCACGCCGACGTGGCTTGCTTCGACGACGACAAAGTCACGACCGCCGGGAATGCGTTCGAACTCCAAGCGTGAGGCATCGAGGTCGAGCAGAGCGTCTTCGCTTCCAGCAATCCACAGGGTGGGCAGGTGCAGGTTTTCAGCGAAGGTGTCGGCGTCGACGACGGCCAGCCCCTGCATCATGGTCAACGTGTAGTGCAGGGTATCAAGGGGATCGCTGAGCTCTGGGGGCTTGTCGAGCGACAGCACATAGCGGTGGGGGTTGCCGCGACGGGCATCGCCAACGGCCCCGAGGTCGACGCGGGCGTAGTCGGTGCCCACGACGCGGCCGCACTCGTAGGACACGAAGCTGTTTTGCGGTTGGTCGGCGTGATGAAACGGCGTCATCAACATGAGCCCCGCCAGATCGCGCGGCCCACCGGTTTCCACGAAGCGTGAGGCAAGGCCCGCCCCCGAGCTGTGGCCGACGAGGTACAGCGCCGCCGCGGGGAAGCGTTCGCGCAACGCGCGCAGATGCAGGTCGAGGTCGCGGGTGAGTTGTGCATCGTCGGCCAGGTCGCCGCTGCGGCCGACGAAGTAGGTGCCGTCGTCGTCGAACGTGGCAGCGCTGCCGTCGCCGCACACGCCTGGTGCGCTGCAGCGGCTGTAGCCATGGCCACGCAGGTCGATGAGGCGGGCCGCAATGCCGCGCGAGGCAAGGCCCTGGCCCACCGCCGTGTACAACGCGCCGTGCGCCGACGAGCCATGAACAAACAGCGCCGCCGTTTCGACCTCGTCGTCGGGCACCGCGGGCAGCATGTCGACGAAGGCCAACGGCAGCCCGTCTTCGGCCTCAACGAACTGACGCTCGGGTGCGTCGGGCAAGCCGCCGTCGGCGAGAAACGCCTTCTCGCGTTCCGTGAGCGCCCCCAGGCTGCCGGGCGGTACGGGCTCGCACTCTGGCGAACAGCCGTGGGCGAAGACGGCGAGAACACTCACAACAACAAGCGGTTTCATGGATGCTCCGGCAGGCGCAGGTGAAGGCCCGACTCGATGCCGATGGTCAGTGCAGCCATGGAGCCACGGTCAAACGGCTCCTCCCACAACGGATTGGTGTGCGGCTTGCCGACAGGAAGTTGTCCATTCGCGCCGACGAAGACGGCGAGAAACCAGCCCCACGGCTCAAACAGTTGCAGGGCGTAGCCCACGCGCAGCTGCGCCGCTGGTCCCAACGACACGAGCGCACCGCCGTCGGTGGCACTCGCCACGGTCATGGAGTGGCTGGCAAAGCCGCCGAGCACTTCGGCAAACAAGCCGTTGTCGAGGCGGTAGCCCACGCCCCCCATGAACTCCGACAGGTTCTGCACGGTCGGCGACACGGCCAGCGCGGCGGTCGAGACACGCACCCCCGAGCTCATGCCGAAGGTCGCAAACAGGCCGTCGTCGTCGAAGAAGGCGCGACCGCGCAAGCCCCACGCCGGCAGAAACGGCGACCCAACGGGCGCGAAGTTGTACGCCGCGAGCTTGTCGTCGAGGGCGGCATAGGTGCCGATGCGCGGCTCAAACGCAGCACTGAGCGCCATCGACGGGGCAGCGCGCGCTGGCACCCCGAGCAACGCCAGCAAGAGAAGAGCAGAAGACTTCGACATGGGCGGGGCTGTAGCCACCCTCCCCCCGTCAGTCCAACGATCAACGGCAACGCTAGCGTGAAGGCGTCACACGGCGGCCGGCAGAAGCGCTGAACGGCGAGTGCGCCCGACGCGGCCGGACGCGCGGAAGCAGCCCACCCAAAGCCGGAGGCCCGCGCGCGCACGAGAGCGCCACGAAGCGGGCCGGAGGGGTGCCTGGCCGATGCACTTTGAACCAGGAGGCGCCAGCCCCTACACCAAAAAAAGAGCAGTACGGCGCCGACGCTCAAAGTGCACGGGGAGCGATGCACAGACCCGAAAAGGGCCCGGAAAGTCCAGAAAACCTTGGCCCAGGAAGGTTTTCTGGTCGCGCCGAAGGCGTAGTCCAAAGCGAGGACGCACTGATCGACTGCAATGCCGTTTCAACGACCATAACAAGCGAAACTCAAACCGAACTACACAGCATGAATATCTACACAGAAAGCGTTCAAACAAGAGAAACAGCAGCCCGATGAAACGCCTGCCGCAACGCCTTGTTGCGAGCCGCAACATCATTCCGCCCAAAGTGAACGGTATTGGCAAGCAGCACATAGACGCACTCGGTCTCGAGGTCGAACCACAAGCTCGTGCCGGTGAAGCCCAGATGCCCCACAGAATGCGTCGACAAAACATCAGCAGTGCTGCCCCCACGGGTCGCGAGATCAAAGCCGAGGGGCCGACCAGACAAGGGCAGCATCGCAAACGCATGCAGGATGTCGGCAGGGTCGCGCAGACGCCACAGCAGCCGCGTGGCCACGGTGACGACGTCATCGAGGCTGCCAAACAAGCCAGCATGGCCAGCCACACCGCCCATGCAGAAGGCGTTGTCGTCGTGCACCTGCCCCTGCACGATCCGCTTGCGCCACGCACACCGTTCCGTCGGCGCCACATCGGGCAACTGCGGGTGATAGCCCTGCTGCTCGAGGTCGACGAAGCGCAACCCGGTCCCCGTCGACAACGGATGCGCCAACCACAACGCATCGAGGGCCGCGCCATGCCGGTCTTCGAGCAACGCACCCAGGGCGATGAAGCCGATGTCGCTGTAGAGCGTGCGCTCGCCGGGCAGTGCTTCGGGCATGGTGCGCAGGGCGGCGTCGACGACGAGGTCTTTGCCAGCACGCCTCCCCAACAACACGCCGTTTTTGCGCTCCTGCTGCAGCTGTTCAAAAAACGGCCGGTGCGCCGGCAGACCACTGCTGTGTCGCAACACATGCTCAACCGTGATCCCCGGCCACCACGACCACGGCGTTTCATCGAGGCGGATGCGCCCCGCGGCCACGTCGTCGGCGACGAGCACCGTGGTGCACAACAACTTCGTCAAGCTGGCGAGGTCGTACACGGTGCTGCGCGACACCATCGGCCACGACGACTCGAGCATCGAGCGATCGCTGCTGCCACTCAGATTGCCCAGACACGCGCGCACCACGGTACCCGCGCGCAGCGACACCACAGCACCCGCCGCACCTGGAGCAAGCCCGTCGTCGACGGCGAGGGCCAACGCTTGATAGATGCTCATCGCCACCGCATCCGTGCTGTGGTGCTGCGTTCGCGCCCGATCTCCAGCACCACGCGCCCACCCAACGGCAACGCAAAGTTCGGCGCTTCATGCCCTGAAGACAGCCCGTGCAACAGCGGCACACCAAGGCCCGACAACCGCTCCACCACGACGTCAACCGGGCCTGGTGCAGCATCACGCAGCGCGGGAGCCGACGACGCGGCCACAGGTTCGTTGCAGTTCGTAAAGTGCCCGAGCACGACGGCGGCCACACCCTTGAACACCTCCGCGCGCAGCAATTGCGTGAGCACGCGATCCAGCCGGTAGGGGCGCTCGCCCACCTCTTCCACGACGACGATGTGCCCCTCGAGCGACGGCAACGACGCCGTGCCACACATCGCCGCGAGCACGGTGAGGTTCGCTGCAAACAGTGGCCCCGACACCACGTGTGCGTTGTGTTGGTTGTGCAGCACGGCGAGCGGCACATCGAGGTGCTCGCCCACCGCGAGGCCCTCGGCATGAGCGCTGACAACGTCGAAGAAGCGCTGCAGGCTGTGTTCGGGTTCGCTCGACAGACTGGTGCCGAGTGGCCCATGCACGCAGCGGTGCAGCTGTCCTTCGAGGGCACACCGGGCAAACAACGCCGTCACGTCGGAGAAGCCCACCACCAGCGGCTGCTGTTGCGGCCAGCCACGCGGAAAGAGATCGTCGACGATGCGGGTGAGGCCGTAGCCGCCACGCGCGCACCAGATGACGTCGACATCGCTGCTGAGCGCGTCTTGCAGACTGCGGCGGCGTTCGTCGTCGGTGCCATTCAAAAACGCGTGACGACCGCGGGGGCCGGCGTGGCTGTCGTCGACGTCGTGGCCCGCGGCGCGCAGCAGTTGTACGCCAGCAGCGAGTTTGTCGACGGGAAAGGGGCTCGAGGCCCCTTCAATGCGGATGCGCAGGGGGCGGTTCACAGCGTGGTTCACATCAACGTGATCGCTCAGGCCGACGACGCCGGCAACACCCGCAACGACGCGCGTGGTTGATCGCTGCTGCTCTCGAGCAACGCCATGTAGCGCTTGCGACTTGATCGGCGGGGAAGTTTCCCCGCCCGCCCCTCAAGAGACTCGCCTCGTCGACAAACCCCAAAGCGGGTTTCTCTCCGAGGCTCGAACGCGAGGGTGGGCTGGTCGGTGCGCACCGAATGCTCCGCCGACGCGGCGGGTACGGCCACCGGCCACGAACTCTCGACGACGGCGCGGTCTTCGCCAGCGATTTTGCGGTTGGCCATGCGAAACAGCGGGTTGAACACGCGTGGGCGCAGAAAGCTGCGCGCGGTGCACAGCAACATGTCGGTGGTGGTGTCGTCGACAGGGATGACGCTCACAAACATGGTCATCGTGCGCTTCGGCTCGCTCATCACCGAGAGCATCATCCCGTTTGGGTACAGGTAGTCGAGGCTGCCGGCCTGGGCTTTGCCGTCGATGCTGATGCGGGTGCTGCCCCCCGACGGCGTCTCCTGCCACTCGATGTCCATGCGCTGCCCGCTCATGCCGAGGCCAATGGTGCCGGTGTGCACAAACGGCAGGTGCGGCCAGTCGAGCATGTTCTCCATCGCGCGGCTCCAGTGGGTCTGCCAGCGCACGAGCTCGGTCGAGATGGTCACCGCCGGCACGTGCAGTTCCACGTCGGTCTCGGTGCGGCCCGCTTCGGTGAAGATCCACAACAGCCCGCCACGCTCCTGCACCGGCACCGGCAACCCGCCCAGGGTCTGCAGGCGTGCATCGGGGTTCCACGGCACCGACACACACTTCCCGTCGCCGTCGAACTGCCAGCCGTGAAACGGGCACGTGAGGCAGCCGTTTTCCACACGACCCAGCGACAGCTTCACGCCGCGGTGGGGGCAGCGGTCCACCAACGCACTGGCGCGGCCCTGGGCATTGCGAAACAGCACCACGGGGGTGCCGGCGACGGTGACGCCGAGGGGGCGATCTCGCAGCGCCGCTGCCGTGGCCACCGCTGTCCAGACCTGCCGAAACCCCTCGAACATCAAGCACCTCCGAATTCGTATTCGTATCGCAATACGATATGGATGCCGGCGGCCGTGCCCTCGTTTCAGGCGCGGCGGAACAGCGCGAGGGCTGCGGCCAGCGCTTCGTCGGTGGCGGCGGGGTCGTAGCGCTCGCCCACATCGCGCATGAAGGCGTGGGCAGCGTTGAAGAAGCGGGCCTCGTAGCGCACGTTGGCGTCGTCGAGGCGGCGGTGGATGACGTCGCGGCCGTCTTTGGGGATGTGCGGGTCGTTGCGCCCCCACACGAACAACACCTCGCCCTTGATCGACGCGGCATCCGCGAGGGTGTCGCAACCAACGTTGCCCAGCAGGCCCTTGTGCAGGCCGGTGGCGTAGCAGCAAACGGTGGCGGTCACGCGTTCGTCGAGGGCCGCGCGCAAGGCGAGGTGGCCGCCGTAGCAGAAGCCGATTGCGTGGGCGCCGCGCGTGGTTGGCGTGAAGTGGTCGACCACCGCGCGGCGTGCGGCATCAGCGGCCGTGGCGTCGGCAAGGTCTTGTGCCGCAAGGGCGCGATCGCGGTCGGCGTCGAAGTCGAACACCGTGCCGGTGGGGATCGCGTGGGCCCACGGCTCAGGGCTGACGACGACAAATCCATGGCCCGCGAGGCGGCGCATCACGCGCCAATGGGCCGGGCTGTTGCCGAAGATGTCGGGGAAGCACAGCAACAACGGGTGCGTGCCTGATGCTGGTGCTGCCACCGCGCAGCGGACCACGCCGAATGAAGTCGTGACGTCGACAAAGGCGTCGGCTGCGAGCTGCATGTTTTCCTCGGTTCTCTTTGGCGCTTTTGACGCTTCACCGTGTCGTTGGAACGGCACGTTCGTCGATCAGTGCACTACAGCTTTGGACTACGCCTTCGGCGCGACCAGAAAACCATCCAGGGCCATGGTTTTCTGGACTTTCCGGGCCCTTGGGTCTGGTATGGGCAGCGCTCCCCGTGCACTTTGAGCGTCGGCGACGTGCAGTTTCACTGTCGCCGGAGGGGCTGGCGCCTCCTGGTTCAAAGTGCATCGGCGAGGGGCTCCTCCGGCCCGATGTGTGCGTGGTCGTCGCGTTGGGCCCCTCCGGCCCCGCTCCAGCGTGACCGGCATGGTGGGCCGCCAGCCCCTCGGGGCTGGCGCGGTCGTCAAAGTCAGCCGCCCTGGGTGTTCGAGATGTGGTTTTCGCGACCGTCGCCGGCGCGCGAGAACTGACGCTCGAAGGTGGCAGCACTCACTTTGCCGGACACGTCGACGTCGGTGGCGCCGACTGGCTTGGCCACGTAGCCCTGAATGTCCGACGAGCCGTAGCGGTCGCCGTAGGGGAAGCCGTAGGCGCGGTCGAGGGGCAGGTTCACCTGGTTCCACGTGCGGTCGGTGACGGTCATCTCCATCGAGGGACGGAACGTGACCTGCCACCAGCCGTGGCCCGACGAGTAGTCGGGGGCGAACACGTTATTGACGGGCTTCTTGATGTTTCGAAAGCAGTTGCCGCTGCGGTACTGCGCATCAACACCCAGCACGTCCATGAAGGGCGTGAGCAGCGCGCCAAACACCGCCGACTGCTGCACACACATGCCGGTGCCGCGGATGGCCTGCTTGGCGACGTCGCGCTCGTTGTCGGTGGCGCGGCCCGGATCGGCAAAGGGCGTGCCCTTGGGGTACTTCATGTCGATCGAGCGGAACACGGTTTCCACGCAGCTCTTCTGCATTTCCACCATCTTCTTCGCCGTATCACCACGACCAAACATGACACCGATGGCGCCGGTGCTGGCTTCGGTCTTTGTCTTGGTGAAGTCGATCTTCTGAACGAACTCGTCCATCTTCAAGGCGATTTCGCACATCTTGGCTTTGGCCAGCGGCGAGGCGTAGTCGACCTGCCACTTCGTCCAGCCCCACGGCACATCGCGCTTGGTCTCGCTCTTGATGTTGTCGCGACCGACGGTGTGCGGGTGGTTGTGCTTGTAGATGACCTGCTTGGGGACGCTGACGGGCGTGTCGTTGCCGTCGACCTTGACGAGGAAGTTGTTCTTGTTCGCCGGGTCTTCGCCCACCATCGTGGCGCGGTAGGTGATGGCCTTGGGGCCCGTGGCGTCGTAGCTGCCGATCTTCGCGTTGTTGGTGCTGTCGGACGGCGAGCTGTTCGCGGGGATCTTCGCGTACACGTTCGTCTCGACGAGCACCTGACGGCCCGGCAGGTAGCGCGCGCTCTTCTGCATCTCGTCGATGCCGCGCGGGGCCATGGTCCACAGGCCGGCCTTGACGAAGTCGTCGCCGCTCATACCCGGCTTCACGGTGGGCAGCGCGTTGAAGAGGGCTTCGGCCTCGGCCTTGAGCGCCGGGTTCGTCGTCGCCCCGATCATGACGTCGTAGTAGCTGGTGAGCTTGCCGGTCTTGATGAGCTCTTTGAGCTTGGCCGCGGCCTGCACTTCGGGGCTCTTCGGGTCGGCGACCACCTTGTTCACCGTTGCCGTCGTCGACATCGAGTCGATGCGGGCCAGCGGCTCCAGACCCACCAGGGCCTTGAGGAAGTTCGACACGACGGGGTCGAGGCGGGCGGCGAAGTCGCTGTCGGCGAGCAGGGCCTTCAGGTCGGCGGTTTCGGCCGCGTCGACGCCGTTTTTGGCGATGGCCAAACGGGTTTCGAGATCAGGTGCGGTCTTGAGCTCTTTGGCAACGTCGTCGCTGCTCTTGCCGCCGCCGAACAAGCCGCCCTTTTTGTCGCCCACAATGGCGATCAACTGATCAAGCGCCGACGCATCGACCTTCGCCGACGGCGTCTGCACGATCGCGGTGTAGAAATCGCGCAGGGCGGGCTTGTTGAGCTGGATGGCAGGCATGGGCAAAACCTCGTAACAGGCGGAAAACGAAAGGAATTCGACAGCAGTCAGATCCCGGGCGGGACCATGCCGGCGTCGCGGAAATCTTCGAGTTGGTTGTTGCTGAGCTCGATGAGCCAGTACTCAGCGCTGGCGTTGTCGTCGTCGGTCTTCAGGCTGGCCATCAGCGTTTCGGCTTCGGCCTTCGACTTCGCAAAGCCGCGCAGGCCGGGGCGGCCGTCGGCTTCAGAGTGCACAGTCCAGATCCCCGACGACGAGGAACCAGTGACAGCAGAAGTGGCAGCAGCAGTCGACATAGGCGCTCCCTGGCTGTCAGCGCCCACGACGATCGCGGGCGACGGGCAGCATGAACAGCACTCCGTCTAGCGCGCTGGCCACAGCTTTGGCTCGTTTTGGTGTGCTGCACGGCTACAGGTACGAAATCGAGCCAAATCCAGCCCGGGGGCGCTACACACAGGACTTCTGGAGTCTCAATGCCGATTCGCAACACCACGACGCCGCCCCTCGCCAGCACCGTGCGCCCACAGGGTCTGCCCCCTGCGCCCGCCACGTCGACGCCCGCGGCTGAGGCCACCGTTGCTGTCACGCCCCCGCTCCCGGTGGATCGCACCGAGGCCACCGCGGGTGCCAAGGCGGCCGCGCAGAAGTTGATCGACGTCGTCACGACCCACAAAGACGTCGACGGCAGCAAGGGCCTTGCCGGCTTCGGTCAGGGCGATGCCCGCGTCACCGAACGCCGTGGTGCCCTCGCCACGCTGCTGTCGGAAAAGACCGGCGCCGTCGTCGACCTCGGTGCCTTGCGCGCCATCGGCAAAGAGATCGCGAAGGACATCGACTTCCTCACGAGCACCGACCGCCGCGAGTACTCGACCACCGGCCAAAACCAGTTCGACTGGTACAAGCCCTTCGACAACCACACCGTCTCGCACCGCTCGCTCCAGCAGGAGTTCGACACCCGCGTGAAGGCGCAGACGAAGCAGGTCGAAGACCTCGCCTCGGGCAAGCGCAGCTTCTTCGACGTCTCGACGATGTCGGTGGTTGGTCTGTCGATGATCAAAGAGCCCGCACAGCGCTCGGGCGCCATGATGGATGCCCTGCTGCAGTTTCGCGCCCGCACCGACAAGGCCTCGCAGCGCGAAGACGCGTTCACCACCCGCATCGACCGCTTCGGCGCGGCCCTCCTCGCCGAGCAGCGCGCCATGCTCGCCACCACCAAGCTCACGCCGGGTGATGCGCAGAGCGAGCGCGACTATGCCCTCGTGCGCGAAGTGATCTCGTCGCACCCGATCTCGTCGACGAACCAGATCTACGAGGCGCGTAACGCCGTCGCCAACATCCTCACCGACCAGGGCGCGTTCGCCGATCGCATGTCGTCAGAGAAGTCGCCCACGGCGTGGATCTGGAAAGAAGTCGCCCCCGGTGCCACCGCCTCGGCCTACTCGTCGATCCACCACAACTTCTCGCGCGACACCCCAAAGAACATCGAGGCCACGGTCAACGCCTGGTTCTTCCCGAAGGGCGACGTCGCTGCCCGCGGGCCGGTGTTTGCGGGTCTCACCGACATCATGAGCAGCGCTCGTGAAGGCAAGCTCGACGGCCTGGCCGACCGCTTCACCGCGTTGTCGACGTTCGCCAAGCAGCACGGTGTCACCGATCTGCCCACGCCTGATTTCAAGAACGGGGCTGCGGCCGCCGACGCGATCGCGGGCTACCTCAAGGCTTCCAGCCCCCGAAATCTCGGCAAAAACTTCGAGCAGAACCTGTCGATGGCCGGCCGTTTGTACCGCGCGGTGTGCGCTGAGCAGCCGGGCCTCAAGACGCTGGAGCAGCAGCTGTTCCGCGCCGGTTCGGCGTGGCCTGAGCTCGCCGACGTGATGGTCGCGATGGCGAAGAAGGACGACAAGAGCACCCTGCGTGAGCTGGGCGAAGCGCGTCTGGCGTTGAAGTCGGCGGTGTTCAACAGCGCCAGCGGCTTTGAGCGCCACGAGCTCATCAAGCTCGACGCCAACGTGGCCCGCATGGCCAACGAGCACCTCGGTGCGGCCGTCGACCGTCTCGGCACCCTCGACACCGACGCCAAGAAGGCCGAGTGCCTGGTGGCTGTGCAGAGTGCGCTGCGGTCGGCCGTGGCCAGCGGCCTCGACGCGATCGTGGGCGAAGGCGACAGCAAGGCCACCGCGGGCCTGCTGCAAAAGGCCCTCGCCAACGTCGACACGGCGCTGTCGAAGGGCACGGTCAAAGAGTCGGAGTACCGCCAGCTCATGGGTGGCGTGCTCAAGGCCGTGGCCAGCACGGTGCAGAACATTCGTCACTACGCCGACCAACGCGCGGCCTCGGTGGCGACGTCGGGTGCGGTACTCGACCCTGAGTTCATCGACCAGTTCGTGAAGCAGAGCCCGCTGCACTACGCGACCGCTCTCGCCGAGAAGGGCCTGCGCGTGGGTCTCAAAGAGACCATCGGTGCGCACAAGATCGAAAACGTCTACGGCATGCGGGTGCTCAACGGCATTGGTCCGGTCATCTTCAAGAGCGTGGTGTTCGCCGAGAACTCCAAGCAGCTCGCCGAGATGGGCACCAGCAAAGACCAGCTCGCGGTGCTGTACAAGCTCGAAGAGAAAAAGATGGTCGCCGTGGGTGGCCTCTTCGTCGACACCTCACACGCGCCGGGCGGCAACAGCCACCTGAACATGTACGCGATGAACAACGGCATCCCCGTCGTCGCCCTGCCCGAGCTGCGCACGAAGTACGCCGAGTTCTTCAAGAACGCCGGCAAAGAAGGCGGCATCTACGTCGACGACACCGGCGACGGTTTCACGATGATGACCGTGAACGAGGCGCAGAAGGAAGGCCGCATCAGCAAGGTTGAGTCCGAACTCGACAAGCTGCGCCCAGGTGTGAACCGCAAGATCACGTTCCTCAAGCCGACGTCGTCGGGGGATGCGTTCGAGGTTGCCGCCAAGCACGATGCGATCATCAACGAGCAGCGCGCGACGCGTGAAGTTGAGATCTACATCCCGCAGGAAGAAGTGAAGGGCATCGGCCGCGGCGTGCCGACGTTCAAGGAGCTGTCGACGTTGGGCATCCACGCTCGCCACCTCGCGGGCGAGAAGGGCACCGTGCTCGCGCTGTTGTCGCAGCACCCGGCCCTCAAGGCGCACATCCCCGACGGTTCGCAGATCACCCCCGGTGACGTGGCCGACCTCCTCGACGCGGCGAAGCTGCCCGATGGCCGCACGTTGTCGCAGGCGTGGGACGCGGTGTGGTTGAACGACCCGAAGGTGGGTGTGGTCGACGACCGCAACTTCATGAAGTCGGCCTTCTACACCGACCAGTCCTACCGCAAGCAGACCCGCGAAACGCTCGTCACGCAGACGCGCGAGGCGCTTGAGGGCAGCCTGCTCGACAAGAGCAGTGGCACGCCGAAGCTCACGGCTGCGGGTCAGGTGCTCTACAAGAACATCATGGACAACGCGGCGTTGTCTGAGGCCGCCACGGGCTCGATCATCTTCCGTTCGTCGTTCACGGCGGAAGATCGTCCGGGCAAGAGCGGTGCGGGCCAGTACGAAAGCTACGTCGACCGCAAGGTGGCCAACGAGCTGTTCGGCAAAGACGTCACCACGAAGGCCTTCGACGCTTTGGCCGCGGCCAACGCCACGAAGGACCCGGCGAAGATCAAAGCCGCCTACGAAGCCCACAACGCGTTCATGGGCCCGGCCCGTGTGGCGTCGGCGATTGGCGTCGTGGAATCAGCGTGGATGCCCGAGCCCATCGAGAACAACGTCGCCGAGCAGTTCTTCCTCAAGCATGTCGGACCGACATGCGTGGTGCAGGCCTGCATGACCCCCGACATCTCGGGCGTCATGATCTCGCGCGACGTCGAGAGCGGTGCGCGCAACCAGGTCACCTTCCAGCTCGTCAAGGGCTTCGGCGGCGGTGTCGACGGCGGCAAGGCCACCGAAGGCCTCATCGAGAAGGACCGCACCAACGTCGCGATCGTCGACGGCACGGCTGGCAACCACGGCAAGGTCTCGGTGCAGGGCATCGAAGTGTCCGACAAGGACATGCAGAAGCTGCGCGAGATCGTGCTCGAGACCGAGCGGTTCTTCCAGGACGTCGTCGAGCCCGGCAAGGGTCATGCTGTCGACATGGAAGTGGCGCGTCAGAATGGTGAGTGGAAGATCGTGCAGGCTCGCGTTATTCTGATGGACAAGTGAGCCTCCTTCTTCGGCTTTCTTCTTGAATTGGCCCGCTTCGGCGGGCCTTTTCGTTTCTTGTGCGTCACTTCCCCTCTCCATTCATGGAGAGGGGTCAGGGGTGAGGTCGCTCTCCCGCCCTGGGTGACTCGATTGTCACTTCCCCCTCTCCATTCATGGAGAGGGGTCAGGGGTGAGGTCGCTCTCCCGTCCTGGGTGGACTCGATTGTCACTTCCCGTCAGGGTGAGGTCGCTTGCCGTGCGCTTCAGAATGTGGTGGAAACGGCTTTTTCGTCGATCAGTGCACTCCAGCTTT
>JBIKRQ010000194.1:0-12170 GCA_044349155.1 Myxococcota bacterium | reverse complement strand
GTTGCCGTGTCGACGTCGCTGCCCGGAGACCCGGCGGAGCGCTTGCTGCCCATCGACATCTCCAGGACGGCGG
This sequence comes from Myxococcota bacterium, assembly GCA_044349155.1. GTDB lineage: Bacteria > Myxococcota > UBA727 > UBA727 > VGSZ01 > VGSZ01. Next base: position 12,097 of record JBIKRQ010000194.1, on the reverse strand, counting down.
CGCGCGCAGGCTGCGTCAAGGCGCGCAGCGGCGACGAAGGAGCGCACCCTTGGCGCCGCCGAGCACGTCGCCACGCTGGAGTGTCGATGTGGCGCCGGTCTGTTCACGCCGCCGTTGAAACCACTTGAAAAGACGAAGGGAGTCCCTCGCGCTTTTGCTTGATATTTCGGGTGGTTGCGCCGCGTTCTACGGAGCGACGCCCGCCCCTTGTCGTGTTCGTTGTGTTGGCGCTGCCCCTGCGGTCGCGCTCCTGCGAGGCGTCGGACCCGGCGCCCGCCGGTTCGTGCGTGCCCACCCGCGCTCGAGAGCGGTTGCGTGTGCTGTGCGTCTGCGTGTGCGTCTGCGTTGCGTGTCTATGGAACGGGCACGCAGAACCCGGACGGGCCGGTGCAGGTGAAGCCTGCTGACACCGTCACCACGGCCTGCTCGCTCGCGAACGCTGTGCCTGTGCCGCCAATGGCCTGCACCACGGCGTTGCGGGTACCCACCAGCGTTTGATTCGTTGCCGTGATCGCCATGTTGCTGCCAAGGACGACAGCCCCGTCCGACGCGTTGATGCCCTGGCCGCCGCTGCTGCCGGTGAGCCGGTCGAATTGTCCGATGGCCCCGTTGCCCACGGCGGCGACGAATCCGTCGGCGGCGATGTTGGCGTCGTTGCCGCTGATGTAGGCGCCGAGGTTCATGTTGAAGCCGCGCTCGACGTCGGAGGTCCGGCAGCGGTCGGCGAAGATCACGCTGTTGCCGCGTGCCAACCAGCCGATCTGGTAGTGCGAGACGTCGACACCGTTCGTGGCGGTACAGCCGGCCCGCACCACGCCGCCGTCGCTGGCAAAAATACCCGTGCCTGTGCGCGCTCCAGCAGGACCAACAAAGCTGATGGTGTTGGCCAACGAGACCCGCGCTGCGGTGGCGTTGAGCCCCACACCAAACCCCGAAACAGTGACCTCGGTACCGACGCGCACCTCTGCACCTGGCAGAGCAAAGATGCCCGTGCCGGTTCCGCCAAGCAGCGTCAGGCTCTCGATGCTCAGGCCGTGGTCGACGAGGATGCCGTTGTCGGCGAACGTGAGGCTGATGTCGGGGGTGGCGCCGCGCAGGCGAAGATGCGCTCCGTCGGGATGGCTGACGCGCAACGGCGACGCCATCGTGATGCTTTGCGTGACAGTGATGTCGACGACGCCAGCGATGGTTCGTCCAGCGAGGCTCGCGAACGCATCGGTGAGTTGTTGCTCGCTCGACACCAGCAATTCGCGGTCACCAATGGGCGACGGCTCAATTGCGTCATCGTCGACGACGAGCGCCGCAAACGATGCCGCATCGCTCTGCACGTTCGCCGCGGTGATGCCGCTGGCGTTGAGGTCGCCAAAAACATCGATGGCGTCGGCCGTGATGGTGGACTGCACGATCAAGGGCTGCGTGAGCACACAGCCATCGTCGGTGCAGTTGAGCGCGCTGTCGGAGGTTGGCGCGCACACCGTTTGTGTGGTGTCGACCTCGTCGTCGTCGAGGACCGCATCGCGGTTGCGATCGATACCGCTGCGCACGGCCACACCACCGGCCACACACGCATCGCCGGGCAGCACTGGCGTGGTGTCGACGAGTGAGGTCAGGCCGACGTCGCCTTGCACACCCTGCTCGCCCTGCAGCAAGAACACCTGGGCGCGTGCTTCGCCGCCCGCCGCGACGAGGACGAGGGTGTACAGCGCAGCAGAAACCGTGGCGGGCAGACGCATGTCGCGCTCCGTGGACGATGAGGCTTCAAGCAAAGCAAGGGGCAACGACACACCGGCGCTGTCGATGAGTGCGGCACTGGTGACGACGTCGAGGTGTTCGCCACTGATGCGCAAGGTGTCTTGCAGGCGGTGCGCGGCAGCGATCGCGCTCTCGAGCGCGGGGGCTCCGACGACGGCGCGGTCGGTGCCCGTGCCATCGATCGCGGTGATGAGCGGGACAGCGTCGTTGTTGGTGGGGCCAGCGTCGGCGTCGTCGACAGGGGCGCGCAGCAGGCTACAGCCCGACAGCACACAACACATCGTCACCAACAGGGGCCGCCACATTGCCCGCATGCTGCAACACGCCTGTGGCGCCGTCGAGCCGCCCACGGCGGTGTCCACTTGGCGGCAGCCTGTTCGTCGGTCACAGTGGGCTGATGCGCAACGTGTGGGCAGCAGTCGCAGCGGCAGTGACGACGACGTTGTGTGGCTGTGCCACGCCGGCCGATACGCGGCCGCACTATCGCGTGGCGCGACCCGATCGCAGCAACACCGTGGCCGAGCACGACACGCCGCGCGCTGACTCGCCCGCCGACGAGACGCACCACGACACGCCGCACGTCGAGGCACCGAGCCATGCGCGCTCCGCCAGTGGCGACGTGGGCGACCTGCCGCGGTTGCCGCGCGGGCACGAGCCGTTGCGCCCGAAGCAGTTCAAAGACGACACCACCATGAGCGTGCACCTGCTCGACGTGGGGCAGGGGGCGGCAACGCTGCTTGAGTTTCCGTGTGGCGCGGTCCTCGTCGACACGGGTGGTGAACTCAACGAGTCGTTTGATGGCGCGGCCGCGTTGATGACGCAGCTCGAGGCGTTCTTTGCGCGGCGCACCGACCTCGATCGCACCATCGACCTGCTGGTGATCACGCACCCGCACATCGATCACGTGCGCGGCCTGCCGCTGCTGCTCGACAGCTACAAAGTGCGAAACGTCGTCGACAACGCCCGCGATGGCGACGACCTGGTGAGTGCCCAGATCCGCGCGTTGCGCAGCAGCATCGAGCGCAACAAGACCGGCTATCGCGGCGTCAACACCGACGAGATCGTGAACAAGGGCGGCATGATCGACGCCGTCATCGACCCCATCGCCTGCACCGCCGTCGACCCGAAGATCCGTGTGTTGTCGGGCGGCATGCGCAGCGATCCGGGCTGGGGCACCAGCAAGTACGGCACGCGCCACTACGCCAACGAGAACAACCACAGCATCGTCATCCGCGTCGACTTCGGTAACGCGTCGATCCTCATCACCGGCGACCTCGAGGAAAACGCGATCCACTCGCTCGTCGAGCGTTACGAAGGCACGCGCTGGCTCGACGTCGACGTGTACCAGGCGGGCCACCACGGCTCGGCCAACGGCACCACGCGCGAACTGCTGCGCGCCACCACACCGCTGCTCGCGTTGATCGCCATGGGCGACGAGCGCCGCCACCACAGTTGGACCGCGTGGGCCTACGGACATCCACGGGCCATCGTCGTCGATCTGCTCGACGAGGCCGTCGCCTTCAAGCGCCCGAAGGTGGAAGTGCCCGTGGGCACGGGCGTCAAGCGTTTCAGCCAGCGCCAGCTCGAAGGGGCCATCTACGGCACCGGCTGGGACGGTGCTGTCGTCGTCGACATGGACGTGGCCGGCGAGGTCGTCGTGCGCCGCGTGCCGCAGTAGCGACGCCAGGGCAGGCCACACCAACCCTTGATGACGGCACAAAAAACAGGGCCCCGAAGGGCCCTGTTTCCGTGGTGCTGCACGAAGCAGCACCGTTGCGCTCACTCAGCGATGCAGGTCGCGGTGGCGGCGTCGCAGGCCTGGCCGCTCGAGACGACGCAGACGTCCTTGCCGTCAACGGTGACGGAAACGAAGTCGAGCTCGACGCAGCTCTCGCCGGCGGCGTCCGAGTTCGCGAGCACGCAGTAGGTGGTGCCAACGCCGTCGGCAACGCACACTTCGCCGCCAGCCGCGTCGCAATCGGCGTCGGCCGCGCATTCGGTAGCGGTGCTGGGCGAAGCGCTGTTGGCGAGGTCGCAGTCAGCCACATCGGCACACTGGGGGGTGAGGCACGAGCCTTCGGTCTCGCCGTCGGCGATGCCGCAGACTTCGCCGTCGGCGCAGTCGGTGTCGGCGGCGCAGGCAACGATGTTGGTGCCCGAGCAGTCAGCAGCCATGCTGAGGAACGAGGCGGCGGCGATGGTGGCGAGCGAGAGCACAGTTTTCTTCATGGTGGACTCCTCTGAGGTTCGACCGGGTTTTTGCCCCGGTACCGTCGACAAAGCAAGCTGACGCACGTCACGACAGGAATGTCGCGGTTGGTGTGGAACCGCGCGACGGAGGTTCATCCGTTGCTGCGGAGGTCAGCGCGCACGCGCTTGCCACCACGCGCTGACCGCGTCGGCCGCGGCCTTGTGGTCGACGACATCGACGACGACGGCGTGGGCCCGCAACGCCTGCAGCGCTGCTCGTCGGTGGGCGTGCAACAGCCTGGCGGCGATCGTCATCGCTTCGTCGGTGTTGGTGTTGGTGTTGGTGTTGGCATGTGCGGTCGACACCGCGATCACGAGCACGGCGTGGCGGCCGCGCAACGTCGACAGCGCGCGCACCAGATGGCGCGCACCGGGCTCGTCGACGACGTCGGTGATCACACACACCAGGCTGCGCCGCTGCAGACGTCGCAACAGCAGCGCCGACAACTCGGCCCACGCGGGCTCGACGGGCACTGCGTTCACAGCCTCGACACTGTCGGCCAAACGCTTGAGTGAACCGATGCGATCCACCGGCGGCACAAACGAGCGCACGTCGTCATCGAGGGTGACAAAGCCGCAGCGGTCGCCGCGCAACAGTGCCGCTGCTGCCACCACCAGCCCCGCTTGCACCGCGTGCTCAAACCGCGCCTGCACTCCGTCGGTGCCCGCCATCATCTGTCGGCCAGCGTCGACGACCACCACCGTGTCTTGTCGCGTTTCGGGCACGAGCTGTTTGACGACGAGATCGCCGCGCCGCGCGGTGGCCTTCCAGTCCACGAGGCGGACGTCGTCGCCACGGCGGTAGTCGCGCAGACCATCCAGCTCGCGCCCCTGCAACAACGCCACGCGCTGACGTGCACCACCATCATCATCGCCACGCAACAAGCGCTGCGCGGTGTTCGCCAACGCCATCGTGTCGAAGCCAACCACGACCTCGTCGCCAGCACCCGCTCGACGATGACGACGCGCCACGAGCCCCAGCGGGCCCACGGTGCGAACCGCCAGGCGACCGTGCCCGTGATGCCCACGACGCTGAGGTCCGCGTGCCACCTCGATGTCGACGGGACTGCGATCCACGACGACCGCGAACGATGTCCATGGCAGGTGCGGCAGCGACTCGGTGACCTCGACCGACAGTGCGCGCTTCGATGTGGTCGACACCGCGTACACAACGCTCGACGCTTCACCCACCACCACGCGCGCCGGCAGACGACGCTGCACGAGCACTGACGACGGCGCACCAGCACGCAGCGCATCGACGACGACGGCGATGCCGAGGCCCAGCAATGCCCACGGTGCGGCTCCGCCCACGACGGGGGCCACCACGCCGCACAAGCCGACGATGCCCACGGCGACGAGGGCCCACAGCAGGCGCTCGCGCGGCTCGATCAACGCACACCCGGCAGCACCGGCACGCTCGCCAGCAGCCGGTGCACGACGGTGACGACGTCGAGGCCATCGAGTTCGGCGTCGGTCGACAGCGTGAGGCGGTGACGCAGCACCGAGGTGGCCACGGCTTTCACGTCGTCGGGGATCACAAAGTCGCGCTGCTGCAGCAACGCCTGTGCTTGTGCCGCTGCCACGAGCATGAGCCCCGCGCGCGGTGATGCACCGAGCCGCAACGACGACGACGTGCGCGTGGCCACCAACACCGCGAGCACGTAGCGGCGCACGCTGTCGTCGACGCGGATGTTGGCGGCCGTGTGCTGCAGCGCCTGCAACGTCGCGGTGTCGATGACGGCGGTGGGCAACTGTGTGCTGTGGCGTGGTCCGAGTTCGAGCAGGCGCAGTTCGCTGTCGGCATCGGGGTAGCCAACGACGAGCTTCATCAAGAACCGGTCTGTTTGTGCTTCGGGCAGCGGCCACGTGCCTTCGAATTCGATCGGGTTTTGCGTGGCGACCACGAAGAACGTCGACGGCAACGCGTGCCGTTGACCATCGAGGGTGACCTGCTGTTCGGCCATCGCTTCGAGCAGAGCGGCCTGCGTTTTGGGCGGCGTGCGGTTGATCTCGTCGGCGAGGAGGACTTCGCAAAAGATGGGGCCGAGGTGCACGTCCCACTGTGTGGTCTGCGGGTTGAACACGCGGGTGCCGCACAGGTCGGCGGGCATGAGGTCGGGCGTGAACTGCACGCGGCCAAACTGCAGGCCCACCGCCGACGACAACGCCCGCGCGAGCAGCGTTTTGGCGACGCCAGGCACGCCCTCCAGCAGCACGTGACCGCGCGCCAACAGCGCCACCAGCAGCTCGTCGATCACGGCGGTTTGGCCCACCACGGTCTGCTGCAGGGCCGCACGCAACGGCTGCAGGCGCGCGGCAGCGGTCGCTGGATCGAGCACGGGAACAGGAGGCGGTGTGGTCATTTCGTCCTCGACGACAAGCCGGCGCGCACCAACATCGCGGCGAGGCCGGCGGTGCGTGTGTCGGCGTGGGGGTGGGTAGAAGTGGTGACGGTCCCGACATCGTCGCTGATGTCGGCAGCGTCGTTGTCGTGGTCGGTCAGGCGCTCGCCACGACGTGGAAGCGCACCCAGCAACGCCAGCGGCAACAGCAGCAGCGCACACACCGCGGCGGTGAGCGGGCCGGGGCCCTGCAGGCGTGCTTTGCCCACCACAGCGCCCAGGCGTGTGCGGTGGTGGCGTTCGTCGACGACGACGCGGGGGCGCTCACCGAGCAGACGTTCGAGCAAGCGGGCGTTGTCGGCGCGTGTCAGGCCGTCGTTGGCAAACAGGCTCATCGAACCCACGACGACGACTTCACCTGCACCCACGCCCACGCTGACGACGACGGGATGGTCGGCGGTGTCGGTGTGTTCGGTGACGAGCGCGACGACACCGTGCGCATCGTCATCGACGTGCACGCGCCCGCGGTCGAGCACGTGCACGGTGCCCACGTCGGCCAGGCCATCGACGGCAATGTCGACGTCGACAGCCAACGCGCCCTCGAGGGATTCAGGACGCGGCAGCGCGCGACACGCGACGTTGGTGCCTGCGAGCAGCGATGTCAGGCGACGGTTGCGTTCGTCGGCCCCGTCGCAGGCCACCACCACGCGCGCGCCACGGGCCGCGATGGCCCGCAGCTGTTCACCTTCAGCCAGCGAAAACGCACTGTGCTCGGGGGGCGGCACCAGGACGACGACGTCGTCGACCACCGCGGTGGCAGCGGTGAGTGCTGCGCTGTCGGTGATCGTGGTGGGCGACAGCAACAGGCCCAACAGCAACAGCCCGCGGGGCTGCGCATTGCTGGTACTCGCCACGACGTCGACCGGACCACCACTGCCACCACGCTGCAGCAGCGCTGTGCCCAGCAGCAGCACCAGCGCCGCAAGCCCGATGGCCACCACGGGGGCGGGTACTTTCATCGTGTCACCAGGTGCTGCAGCGCGGAAACGACGTCGTCACGCAGCTGCAGCACTTCGGGCGTGGTGGTGCTGCTGCCGAAGTAGATGCGGTCGAAGTGCGACAACACCGGGCGCACCACGCGAGCGGTATCGGCGGGCAGGTGCCCACACACGTCGGAAGTGGTGCGTGACGGCGACAACACTTCGTCGTCGTGCTGCACCTCGCCCACGCGCACGAGCAGCGCCTGACGCACCAGCAGGGCCGCACGCCGTGGATCGTGGTCGAGGGCCGTGGTGGCGTGGGCGAGCAGCTCGTCGACCCGCAGCGCCCGTTGCTGGTGCAGGCGCAGCGCAGCAGCGGTGGTGCTGGCGGATGGTGGTGGCGGTCGCTTGCGCAGGCGCCAGGCGACGACGACGCTGACGAGGGCCAGCAACGACAGGTACACCGTGCGCGTCTGCTCCGAAAACGCGATCATGGCATCGCTCTCGAGCAACTGTTCGAGCCACGCGCCCACACGAGCGGTGAGGCTGTCGCCGAGATCGTCGTCGTCGCGCACACCGCTGAAGCGCTCATCGCGGCTGAGTTCGCGCACGCGCTCGACGGCCAGTCGTGCATCGGGTTCGGTGCCTGGGCAGTACAGGGCGATGGCGCGGCGCGTGGGTTCGATGGCGGGCGTTGACGACGACAACGACGACGACGCATCGGCGCGCAAGCGTTGCGCCATCGCGGTTGGCAACTGCGCCCACACCTGCGGGGCCTGGGCCAGCAGTGCATCGTCGGAGAGGGCCAGCAGCGGGCGCAGCTGCGCACACGTCGGCAACGCAGACGACGGTGTCGTCGTCGTTTGCAGCACGAGCAGGGGCAGCAGCACCAACAGGGTCATGCGTGATCGGTGGGCAGGGCGGCCGGCTCGTAGCGCAGCTTGAGGTCGACGGCGAACAGCGCCACAAGCACCGCCGACAACGGCAGCACCACCGCGTTGGTCACCACCTCGACGAGGCCAAAGGGGACAGCGAAGTACAACGGCAACTGCGCAAGACCGGGCAGAGCACCATCGATCGGGGTCCAGCCCGTGATCACCGCGACGACGAGACGCGGCCCCACAAACAACGTCTGCAACACGCTGCTGAGGCCCAGCGCAATCAACAGCAGCACGCTCAAGCGGAAGCGCGGTGTTTCCAGAAACGGCAACCCTCGCGCCATCGAGAGTGCTGCCGCGCGCTTGAGCACGCCGAATGGACCGTGCTGCTCCTCGAGGATCGCCACCGCGCCAAACAACCACCAGCGCAACACCAACACCAACAACACCACGCCACCACCAACGATGGCGACGACGACCGCGGCCAGCGAAGGCAGCAGCGGATCCACTCCAAGCCCGACGGTGATCGCGAGTGCTGCGCCGAATGGCAGCGCCACTGCGAGTGCCGCGACGGCGAGCAGCGCGGTGATGAACAGCGCTCCCGCCCCCAGCAACGTCGGCAACCGCGACGTCACCCGCTGCAGCACGTCGACGACAGAGGACGAACGGCCCGCCACGTCGTCATCAGCCACCGCGGTGACCGCTCCTGCCAGCACCTGCTGCAGCGCCAACGACACCAGCAGCATCAGCATCGACGCCCCAAGCCGTGGAGCTCGTTCGAGCAGCCGTGCGAGCTCGAGGTCTTTGAGCGACAATCCCGACATCGGTGCCATCGCGAACTCGCGCACCACGAGGTCGAGGCCGCAGATCGGCACCGCCAACGCAAACAACAACGGCAACCGACGACGCAGCACTGCGACTGATGCTGTGATGATTTCGCCGGTGGTTTGGGGCAGCTGTTGCGACTCGCTCAACGACGACATGGGCGAACGCTACCGTTCTGTGTCGTCGCCGTCAGGAGCCGTCGTTCTTCGTCTTCTTCGTCTTCTTCGTCTTCTTCGTCTTCGTCGTTCTTCGGTGCTTCACGTCGTCGCGTCACACGATGGTCGGCGATCAGTGCGTCCTCGCTTTGGACGACGCCTTCGGCGCGACCTGGGGGCCGCATTGCGCGGCGGCCCCCAGGACCCCCTCGCGCTTTTGCTTGATATTTCGGGTGGTTGCGCCGCGTTCTACGGAGCGACGCCCGCCCCTTGGCACTCTTGTGGCGTCGGCTCTGCCCCTGCGGTCGCGCTCCTGCGAGGCGTCGGACCCGGCGCCCGCCAGTGTCTGCGTGCCCATTGCTGCACGGCGCCCGCCAGTGTTTGCGTGCCCATTGCTGCACGGCGCCCGCCAGTGTCTGCGTGCCCATTGCTGCACGGGCGCTCGCTGGGTTTGCGTTTGCGCCGGTTCCGGCGCCGCGGGCTTTGCTCGAAAGCCCGCATGCTCACTTGATCGGCGTCGCCTTACGCGCGCGAGTCGGTTTGCGCGGCCAGCGCGATGGCGTCGACGACGTCGCCCATGTCGGCCGGCAGTGCTGACGTAAACGACAAACGCTTGCCTGTGCGCGGATGCGTGAACGACAGCTGGGCCGCGTGCAGCGCCTGCCGGTGGAGCAGGACGACGACGTCGCGCACGGGACCGTTTTTCAGGCGGCGCTCGATGTGCACGCCGCCGTACAGCTCGTCTTGCAACAGCGGATGACCGCGGTCGGCGAAGTGCGCGCGGATCTGGTGGGTGCGCCCCGTCATCAGCCGCACGTCGACCACCGCCAGGCTCGTCGCTGCATGCCGCACCGTGAAGCAGGTGTGCGCCAGTCGCAGCTGACCGTCGGTGGTGCCTTCTTCGGGCGGGTCGAGCTTCGTGGTGAAGCGGCGGCGATCGCTGAAGCTGCGCTGGTGCCCCGTGACGATCTCCACCTCGACACCCAGCGGTCCGGGCAAGCCGAAGCAGCAGGCGACGTAGCGTTTGTCGACGCTGCGCGAGGCGAATTGCTGGGCCAGATGCCGCAGCGCTTCGTCGTGTTTGGCAACGACCATCAACCCCGAGGTGTCTTTGTCGAGGCGGTGCACAATGCCCGGTCGACGCTCGCCACCCACCGACAGGTTCGGGAAGCGAAACAACAACGCGTTGGCAATCGTGCCCGTGTCGTGGCCGGCACCGGGGTGCACCACCTGGCCGGCGGCCTTGTCGATCACGCACAGGTCGTCGTCGTCGTAGACGATGGTCAGCGGCAGGTCTTGCGCGATAAGCGTGGTCTGGGCCGCAGGCGGCACCGTGATCACGATCTGCTCGCCACCGCGCAGCTTCACGCCACTCTTTTTGGGCAGCGCACCGTCGATGGTGACCACACCGTCGTCGATGAGGTTGGCCGCGCGCGATCGCGACAGGCGCGGTTCGGCGGTGGCGATGAACGCATCGAGGCGCTCGTCGACCGCGGAAAAGGGAACCGACAACGAGATCACACCAACGAGCGCGGGGCTGGTCGCCACGTCGTCGAGGTCGTCGTCGTTGAGGTCAGAAACAGGGGCCACAGGAGCTGCGGCGGCGGGGGCAGATTTCTTCTTCACCAGATCTTCGACTTCACGTGTCCCTTGGACTTCAAGATGATGTCGACGACGGCGCGGTCGAAGAAGTTGGTGCGGTCGTACAAGTCGGCGGCAACGCGCGTGCGGTACAGCTCGCGGCCTTCTTCGATCTCGTCGCGCAGCTCGGTGAAGAGCTTGTCCTCGGTGAGACCGCGCAGGATCTTCTCCTCGTTGTAGAGCGAGATGTCCGAGGCGATGGTGCGAGCGAGGCGGATGGCGCGCTCGGGAGTGTCGATGGGCTGGGCCATGTCGACGCTTGTAGCAGACAACCTCCGCCGACGGGAGAAACCTGCCACGTCGTGTGCTGCGACGTCGGCGAAGACGGCGACGCCTTTGACGTCGGCGCACATGAACAGCACTTCCGCGCTGTGCGAGGGCCGCTGTGCGCGCTGCGGACGCTGTGGGCTGGCACCAGTGGCCAGGATGCCGATGTCTGCTTTGCTTGACACGGTGTTAGGCTTACTTTACAAGTGGAGCGGGCGTCTGTGCCCGCCTGTTGAGCTGGAGCGTTGCCATGTCGTTTGAAGAGAAGCGCGCCTGGACTTTCCTCGTCGCGGTCATCGCCACCACCAGCGCCTACCTCCTCGTCGTGGCCGGCCGCGCCTCGGGCATCGCCTGGCAGGACGTGGCCTACGCCGGTCCGATGTTCGCATCGATGGCGGCGTCGGTTGGTGTTGCCGTCGTTGGTGCCATCGTGACGATCCTGCTCAACCCCGAAGACGGCGACGCGCACGACGAACGCGACGTGGCCATCAACCGCCACGGCGACGTCGTTGGCTACGTCGTTCTCTCTGTCGGCGTGGTCGGTGCGTTGGTGCTCACGGTGCTGCAGAAGCCCCACTTCTTCATCGGCAACGCCATCTTTCTGGCCTGTGCCCTGTCGGCCGTTGTCAGCACCGTGGTGAAGCTCATCTCGTATCGACGAGGCTTCCCGTGGTGACCAGGGTGACAAACCGCATCCGCACCCTCCGCTTCGAGCACGGCGAGATGACGCAAAGCGAGCTTGCCGCACACGTCGGCGTCACCCGCCAAACCATCATCGCGATTGAGCAAGGCAAGTACGCCCCGTCGTTGGAGGTGGCCTTCTTGATCGCTCGCGCCTTCGCCGTCCCCCTCGACGACGTCTTTCAGTTCCCCACCGAGGGCTAGCAGGTTGCTGAAAAAGTCGGCAGTCGGTTCTCGACGAGAAATGAGGTGTTCGTCGTCGAGAGCTGCGCCAAATATCGGGTGTTCCGGATCTACCTGTCATGCGTGGTGAAGATTCGAAGCAG
>JBIKRQ010000589.1:0-3257 GCA_044349155.1 Myxococcota bacterium | reverse complement strand
GGTTCTTGCGCCGTTTTTCGCCAGCAAGGCGCTGGGGCTCAAAGGCGGCTTCGGCAAAGCAGCACTTGTCGGCATGATCTCGCTCGGGCTCATGCAGATCATCGGCCTGATTGCGCAGCACCTCGGTCCGATGGGCGACATGCTCGGGCTCATGGGTGGCATCGCTGCCTGGTACCAGGTCGTCCGCGTCGTCCACGGCACCGACACCGCACGCACCGTGGTGTTCATGTTCTGGCAGTTGTTCTTTCAGTTCCTCATCGCGTCGCTGCTCAGCATGCTGTTTGGCATGTCGAACATCGTCGGCTGGTGGTTCTGACCGCGACAACGATTGATCGGCGGGGAAACCTCCCCGCTCGACGAGCGGGCGGCCTTGTGCCGCCCGTTTTCGTTTCGTGAAGCATGCGCGTGTCGACGTGACGACGAGGGCGGTGCTGGCGTAGGTTCAGCGCCCATGTCTGACCAGACCTCGCCCTTCTCGCCCCTCGACCCGTCACTTCTGCAGCGCGTCGGCGCCGACACGCATGCGGTCGATCCCGCGACGGCGGTCTACACAAACCGCGACCTCGACCTCAGCGGCATCAAGCTCGTCGGCTTCGACATGGACTACACGCTGGCCATCTACAAGAAGGCCCCGATGGAGCAGCTGCAGTACGACCTCACCGTCGACAAGCTGGTCACGCAGATGGGCTACCCCGCCGACATCAAGGCACTGCGCTACGACCCAAGCTCGGTGATTCGCGGCCTCGTCGTCGACAAGCGCACCGGCAACGTCTTGAAGATGGACACCCACGGACGCGTCACGCGCGCCTGGCACGGCCATCGCCGCCTCACCGTCGACGAGATCACCACGCTGTACGCACACGCGCGCTTGCGCCTGGGCAGCGAAAGCCTCGCGTCGGCCGACACGTTGTTCTCGATGCCCGAGGTGTCGTTGTTCGCGAACCTCGTCGAGTTCTTCGAGCGTCGCCTCGACAACAACGAGAGCGCTGCCCCGCTGGCCATGCCACCAGATGCGCCTTCAGACCGTCTGCTGGGCCGCATCAACACCTGGAAGCTCTTCGACGACGTGCGCGAAGGCATCGATGCGATTCACCGCGACGGCTCGCTCAAAAACGTGATCATGGCCGACCTTGGTGCCTACTTCGTCGTCGACGAGGGCCTGCCGCTCACGCTGCACAAGCTGCGCTCGGCGGGCAAGAAACTGTTTCTGCTCACCAACTCGTTTTGGCTCTACACCGACGCGGTGATGTCGTTTCTGCTCGACGGGCAGCTCAAGGAGTACGCGACGTGGCGCCAGTACTTCGACGTCGTGATCACCGGCGGCAAGAAGCCGGCGTTCTTCACCGAGCGTCGTCCGTTCCTCGAGGTGATGGCCAAGAAGGGCATCGAGCAAACCATCGGCGAGGTCGACGCCGACCGCTTTGAACGCCAGCGCGTCTACCAGGGCGGCAACATCGCCGACTTCGAGCGGATGGCGCAGGCGCGCGGCGAAGAAATCCTCTACGTCGGCGACCACATCTTCGGCGACATCGTCCGCAGCCGTCGCGACAGCCGGTGGCGCACCTGCCTCGTCGTCGAGGAGCTTGAAGGCGAAATCAGCGGCACCCTCGACAATGCCGAGCGTACCGAAGCGCTCAACGACGTCGACAACCGCCGCTTCGCTCTCGACGACGAGATTGCCCTGCACCGCGGCCTGCTCGATCGCCTCGAAGCGAGCCTCGACAACGAGAGCGCCGAGGCAGCAGACGACGACAAGCGCGGCGAGATCGAAGACACCGCACGCCGCCTGCGCAAAGAGATCGACGTCGCCAAGCGTGCGCTGCGAGCACTCGACAAGGAAGCGCTCGAGCATCAAGACGCGCTCGACAAGAGCTTCAACAGCTCGTGGGGCCGCTTGTTCAAGGCCAGCAACGACCTCAGCCGCTTCGGCGCGCAGGTGGAGTTGTACGCCTGCTGCTACACGTCCAAGGTCTCGAATTTCCGCCACTATTCGCCCATGCACTATTTCCGCGCTCCGCGTGAAGTCATGAGCCACGACACCGCCCTCGCAGCGATGCGCAAGCGGCTTGCGGCACGGCAGGGCGGCTGATGCACGTTCACCTCGTCGACGGCACCTTCGAGTTGTTTCGCTGCTTCTTTGGCGCGCCACCTCGACAGCGTCCCGACGGCCTCGAGATCGGGGCTACGCGCGGGATCGTGTCGACGTTGTTGTCGCTGGTGAAGCAGCCAGAGTGCACCCACGTCGCCATCGCCTTCGACACCGTGATCGAGTCGTTTCGCAACGAGCTGTTCGCTGGCTACAAAACCGGCGAAGGCATCGATCCAAACCTGAAGGCGCAGTTCCCCCTCGTCGAGCAGGCCACGCGTGCGCTCGGGTTTGTCACGTGGTCGATGATCGACTTTGAGTGCGACGACGCGCTGGCGACGATGGCAGCGCGTGCTGTGAACGATGCCCGCGTTGAATGCGTGCACCTCTGCTCGCCCGACAAAGACCTGTGCCAGATGGTGCAAGGCGAGCGCGTCGTGCTCGTCGATCGCATCCGCAAAAAGACCATCGACGAAGCCGGCGTCGTCGAGAAGTTCGGTGTGCCGCCTCGCCTGATTCCCGACCTGCTCGCACTCGTGGGCGACGACGCCGACGGCGTACCTGGCCTTGCGGGCTTCGGCATGAAGGGCGCGGCAGCGGTGCTCAACCACTTCGGCAGTGTTGAGGGCATCCCGAATGCACCGTGGCCGAAGGAGTTCAAGGTCCGCGGTGCCGACGCCTTGTCGGCCACGTTCACCTCGAGCCGTGACGACGCGCTGCTCTACAAGCGCCTCACCACGCTGCGCACCGATGTGCCGCTCGCCGAATCCGTCGACGACCTCCGCTGGCGCGGGCCGAACGCGGCGCTGTTGGCACAGTTGGCGGTCGACCTCGACGACGCCTCGCTGATCGAGCGGGTCGAGAAGGCATGGAGCGAGCACCGCACGCGGGTCAGCGCAGGCTGACGGCCCCGAAGGCTGCAGCTTTGTGCAGGGTTTCCTGCCATTCGTCGTCGGCCACGCTGTCGACGACGATCCCGCCGCCCACGTGCAAGCTCCCGGTCCCCTCGTCGGGGCGAAGCCACGTGCGAATCAGCAGCGACGTCGCCAGCTGGCCACGCCCATCGACCACGCCCAGCACGCCGGTGTAGGGCCCGCGCGGACCGTCCTCGAGCTGAGCAATGGCCTCGATCGCCGACGACTTCGGCGCCCCCGTGATGCTTCCGCCTGGT
>JBIKRQ010000193.1:0-12196 GCA_044349155.1 Myxococcota bacterium | reverse complement strand
GACGGCGGCGTTTCGATCGTGAAGGTCAACGGCAGTTGCCGAAACCCAAAGATGAGGCCCAGCCCCAGCGTGGTGCCAAGCACCGATCCCGCGACGCCGACGACAGCCCCCTGCCACAAAAACACGCGGTTGATCTGGCTGCGCGACGCTCCCATGGCGCGGAGAATTCCAATCTCCTTTTTCTTTTGCACCACGCTCACCACGAGCACCGAGGCGATGCCAAGGGCAACAGCGAGGATCACGAAGGCCTGAATCATCGTCGACGACGACCCCTGCGACTGCAATGCAACCAGGAGTTGCGCATTCAAGGTCATCCACGAATCAGCGACCAGCCCCGTGCGATCGGCGATCGCCTTGGCGATGGTGTTGGCCGCGAAGATGTCGGCGACGCGGCATTCGACGAGGCTGATGCCGCCATCAAGCCCCAACACCGTTTGCGCCTGACGCAGCGGCAACAGCACCCAGCGCGCGTTCACGTCTTTGGCGCCGAGGTCGAAAATGCCCTGCACGCGCACGGTGGCGGTGCGGTCTTCGTCGACGAGAACGCGCAGCCGATCGCCGATCCGCGCGCCGAGGTCTTTCGCGAGTTCGGTGCCGATCAACACACCATCACCGCTCACCTGCCACACGCCTTCGCGCATGCGCGTTTGCAGGCTGATGATGCGGTCGAAGTCGGCAGGCTCGATGCCGCGCAAGGTCACCGCGCGCTGCGCCTGCCCGCGCCCAATCTGACCGGCCCCCGACACGATCGCGGCCGAGGCCACAACACCGGGAATCTCGTCGACAGCGGCCTTCACGCGCAGCCCATCAGGCAACGAACGCAGGCGCTGGGCGGGCTGCTCGGTGCGGCGCACGACAAGCTCGCTGCCGTCGGTGGCCACCACGGGGCGGCTCACTTCGTCGAGGGGACGAACGACAACGTGGGCCTGCGCACCGAGGGTTTGCTCGATCAGCGAGCGCTGCAGGCTCTCGATCAGCGACGACAAAAAGATGAGCACGGCCACGCCGACGGCAGCACCGCCCAAAATGAGCAGGCTTTGTGCGCGCCCTTCACGCAAGAAACGCAGCGCAACGGTGAGCGGAAAGCTCATGGCGTCACCGGCGACGACGACGACAGCGCAGCACCTTCCTTCACCTTCGGATCGAGCACCACCACATCGCCCTCAGCGACCACAGCACCCGCGCGGCCCACGACGACGGCGAGTTCTTCGGCGGCGTCGCCTTCGCGTCCGCGGGCTTCCACGCTGACAGCGCGTGTTGCGGCGTGACCGTTTTCGACGACGAGGATCGTGGGTGCGGCCGTCGACAACCCGCGCACCGCGCGCGCAGGTACCACCAGGCCTTCGCGCGTGCCGGTGACCACCTCGACCGACACGGTCATGTCGGTGCGCAAAAACGACGGCGGCGATGGCGCGCGCAACCGCACCTCGACCGTGCCGCGCGCTTTGTCGACGAGAGGGGCCACCGCGGTCACCGCCGCAGCAAAGGGTTTGTCGACGAAGGCGTCGGCTGAGACTTGTGCTTTCTGCCCCACCGCCAGCACCGCCAGCACGCGCTCGTCAGGCTCGACGAGGATTTCCACACCCGCTTCGCCGTCGTTGTCGGTGCCTTCTGCCGTCGACGACCGCGGTGCCAGCGACAACAGCGTGCGCCCGGGGGCCACCGCTTCGCCGGGCTCGACTGAACGCTGCAGCACCGTTGCTGGCCCACGTGCATGCAATTGCGTGAGCGCGAGGCGGGCGTCGGCTTGTTGCGCAGCAGCGTTCGCCACCGCGACCGCAGCACGCGCCAGCTCGGCCTGGGTGCCCTTTTCGGAGGTGGCGTCGACGTCGGCCTGGGCCCGCACCTGCTGCGCTTTGGCAATGGCCAACGCGGTGGCAGCACTGTCGCGCTCGCTCACCGTGGTGGCGCCCTGGTCGAGCAGGCGTTGCAAGCGCACGGCGTTTTGTTCGGCGCGAGCAGTCTCGGCGACGGCCACCGCGACGGCAGCAAGAGCGCGGGCGTGGCTGGTGGTGACGACGTCATCGAGCTGCGCTTTCGCCTGCTGCACCTGCGCTTTTGCCTGCGCGAGGGCAGCGCGTTCGGCGCGATCGTCGAGCTGCAACAGCAACGCGCCGTCGAGCACTTGTTGGCCTTCATCGACGGCGACGGCGGCGACGATGCCTGGCTGACTCACGCCCACGTCGATGCGACGTCGAGCCACGACGCGGCCACTCATCACGGCCGTCTCGGTCACCGTGCGCGTCGTGATGGTGACCATGGCCGCGTTCGTTGGCGCGCGGGTGACGAAAAAAGCGATGACGCCGCCGACAACAAGCACGGCGGCGCCAACGATGAGGACAATGCGTTTGCGTGACACGACGACTCCAGGGGTCGACGCCAAAGTGCGCCGCTTCTGGGATGCCGTCGAGGTGTAGCGGTGATGCCGCGGCAGATCTGCGCCGCGACGTCTCAGTACGTCGGTGATGGCGGCGGCGGGGCTGCCGGATCGTCGATTGGGTCCGTTGATGCGGGCTGCGGGTTTGGCTCCGCTGCGACCTCGGGCGCACGAGGCGGCTGCGGCGGACGGAAGTCAAACTGGCCGCCGAGGGTCAGCCCGACGGTCGCGGCCACGGTGCCGACGGCAAACCCCTGGCCAAGAAAACCGATGCTCTGTCCCCCCGATTCAGCGCCGACTGGCAGGTAGCCTGAGAGGCCAAGCTCGGGTTGAAACACGAAGTTGCCGGTCTTGATGCGAACGCCGGCGACCGCGCCTGGACCAAACGCGAAGATGTTGCCTGCACCAAAGATGGAAAACACGCTTGGGATCATTCGCAGCCCGCCCGTGAAGGCGAACGTGTCGTTGAAGGGCACTTCAACGAGCACTTGCAGCGGCACGTTGACGTTGGCTGCGACGATCAGGAAGCTCGGTTTGACGCCGGCGGTCAACGTCAATGCGAAGTCGTCGTTGCGGGCTGGGTCGCCCAGCAGCTGGTAGCCAACGCTCACCTCGGGAACGATCGACGCGTCGAGCCGCAGCTGCAGGTCGAGCCGGTCGATGAGGCCGAAGCGCGCAGACGCCTCCGCCCAGCCAAATGGCTGGATCGCAGCCGCCGATGACTGCCCGCCACCCGTGCCAACAACCACCGGCAGCTGCACCTGCGGCGAGAACAACACCTCGACCTCGCCGGGCTCAAGCACACGCGCGCCACGCAGTGCCAACGGCGTTGAACAACCAGCCCCCAACACACCCACACACACCACAAGACCGACAAGAAGATTCTTCATGGGCGGGCTTATGGCACGACGTCGCAGCAGTGGGTGCGCGTTGCATCACACGCGGGCTGGCAGTCGTCGGCGCGTTTCGCCCGCCAGTTTGCGCGCTTCACCTGCTGCGCCTACGACGACGTCGTGTTTGTCGAGGTTTCGGTACTCGTGTCCAAGGCGCCGTCGGTATTGACGTGGGGGTGGCCTGCGTCGTTTTCGTCGTCAGCACACGCCGCGATTGGCAAACGTGTGGTGGTGCCACTGAGCGGTCGCCGCGTCACGGGCCTCGTGGTGGGTGCGACCAACACCGCCCCCGAAGGTGTCACCACCATGCTCGTGAGCGAGGTGCTCGATGCGCACCCCGTCGTCGACGCCGACCAGCTCGCCCTCGCCCGCTTCTGCGCCCGCTACTACGAAGCCCCCCTGCAAGACGCGCTGCGTCTGGTGCTGCCCCCCGACACGCTCACTGCACCAAAGCGACGCTTCAAGCTCACCGACCGCGGCGAGCGCGCGAAGGTGTTTTTCCACAGCGAAGGCCTGAGCCCCGCCGAAGTCGCCCTGCTGCAAGGGTTCGAGGTCGGCGTCATCGTCGAATCGCCGCGCCTCAAGCGCCTGGGCAGCACGCCGCAGCGGTTGGCGAAGCTGCTGGAAAAGGGCCTCGTTGAAGAGCTCGCCGCCAGCCGCCCCGTCACCGCGGTCAAGCAGATCGAAACGCTGGTGCCCCTCGACGGCGGCGACGCGTTGCCGAAAGGTGCTGCCGCACTCGCGACCCTCGATGCGTGGTTGCGCGCGTTTGTCGTCGAGCACGAGCGCCCGCCCACCATCGGCGAGGCCGACACCGCCCTTGGTCGTGTGCGCGACAAGGCAAAGAAGCTCGCGTCGCTTCGTCGTCTGCGCCTTGATGCGGTTACCCGCGATCCGCTGCGTCGTGTGCGGCTTGCTGGCAAGGGTGCTGCCGAGCACCTCACCGACGCGCAGCAGGTGGCGGTCGCGGCCATCACCACGGCGATGTCGACGTCGTCAGGCTCGGGGTTTCTGCTCGAAGGCGTCACCGGTTCAGGCAAGACCGAGGTGTATCTGCACGCGCTGCGGGCCTGCCTGGTCGACGGCAAGAGTGTCGTGATCGTGGTGCCCGAGATTGCGCTCACGCCGCAGTTGGTGGCCCGCGTCGAGGCCGCCGTCGACGAGCCCGTGATCGTGCTGCACTCCGCCCTGTCTGAAGGCGACCGCAGAGACGGCCTCGCGATGTTGCGTGAAGGCCGCGCGCGCGTGGTGGTGGGTGCGCGCAGTTGCATCTTTGCGCCCACGGCACCGTCAGCACCGCTGGGCTTGATCATCGTCGACGAAGAGCACGAGCCGAGCCTCAAACAAGACGACCTCTCGCCCCGCTACCACGCGCGCGACATTGCCCTGTGGCGCGCGCATCAGGCGAAAGCGGTGTGCGTGCTCGGGTCGGCCACACCGTCGCTCGAGAGCCGCCACAACGCCGACACGGGCAAGCTCGTGCGCCTGAGCCTGCCTGCGCGCGTGGGTGGTGGTGGCACGTTGCCGAGTGTTGAAGTCATCGACCTGCGCCGCCGCAAAGAGCAAAGCCTCGCGCGCAAAAAAGACCGCGCTGTCGCCGACGAACACGGCGGCACGGTGTTGTCGGGCCCCCTGGTCGAAGCGATGGCCGAGACCCTTGCGGGCGGCGAGCAGGTGCTGCTGTTTCTGAACCGCCGTGGCTGGTCGTCGACGATCACCTGCGACCTCTGCGGCCAGGTGCGCATGTGCCCACAATGTGCGGTGTCGTTGACGCTGCACCGACACGACCCCACCCGCGCCCACCTGCGCTGCCACCAGTGCGGCTACGGCGAACCGTTTGTCGAGGTCGCGGGCGAGCCCCCGCCGTGCCCCGCGTGCGGTGGCGATGGCCTCACGCAACTGGGAACAGGCACCGAACGCGTCGAAGCCGAAGTGCGCGCGCGCTTCCCCGATGCCCGCATCGCCCGCCTCGATCGCGACGCGACCACCACCCACGACGAACTGGTGCGCACCATCGCGGGCATTCAGCGTGGCGAGGTCGACATCGTGATCGGCACGCAGATGATTGCCAAAGGCCACGACTGGCCCGCCGTGCGCCTCGTGGGCATCGTGCTCGCCGACATTGCGCTGTCCCTGCCCGATTTTCGCGCCACCGAACGCGCAATGAGCCTGCTCACCCAGGTCGCGGGCCGTGCGGGCCGTGGCGGCGGTCGTGGACGCGTGCTGGTGCAAACCTACGACCCGACCCACATCGCCCTGCAGCACCTCGTCGAGCACGACGTGGTGGGCTTCGCGACCAAAGAACTGCTGGTGCGCGAGCAGCACCGCTACCCGCCGTACTCGCGCCTGGTGCGCATTCGCGTCGAGCACGAGCGCGAGAAAACCGCCTTCGATGTCGCCCACGAAGTGATGAGCGCCATCAAAGACGCGGGCCGCTCGGTGACGACGTGGTGGAAGCTCAGCGGTCCAGCACCGTGTCCACTCGAGCGCCTGCAGGGACGCACGCGGGTGCAGCTGTTGGTGTTCGCCCACGACGTGCCCACGCGTCAGCGGCTGCTGTTGCCCCTGCGCAGTGATGCGGCGTTGGGCAAAAGCATGGCCAACAGCGGCGCCCGCGTCGTCGTCGACATCGACCCCGTCAACATGCTCTGAGCCTCGAAGAGAAAACCGGCTTTGCGGTTTTGTCGCCGAGGCGAGTCTCTTGAGGGGTGGGCGGGGAAACTTCCCCGCCGATCAAAGTGCGCTCCGCGAAGCAATTCGACCGCTTTCGGTCGAATTCATATTGATATTCGTGCACTTGGCGGAACGCCATGTGCACGAATCAATGCAGCTTGTCGCCGAGGGCGGTGAGCACGCGCGGCAGCCCGGCCTTGGCGGCGACGTCAGCGGGATCGCGGTCGAGCACGCGACGCCACAACACCGCTGCGGCGGGCAGGTCGCCAGCGGTCTCTTTGGCTTCGGCCTGGTGGCGCAATTCCGAGGCGTCGACGTCGTCGCGGCCAACAAAACTGTACGGCGGTGTTGCCCCAAGCGAGCGCTCAGCAAACGGCATGAGCGAGGCGTCGAAGTCGACGGCTTCCGACGTCCACGCCGCAAACACCACGCCCATCACCGCACCAAGACCGCCGACGACAACGGCGATCCAACTGCCAACGATCATCGCCATCGACGGCGGCAACTCCTGCCGCGGACGCACCGGCACCTGCGTGGCGGGCACGGGCGGCGGGGCGATCGCACCAGAGCGCGTGGGGGCGCGCGCGTCTGGACGCAAACGCTCAGTGGTGGGTGCAGGCAGGCCCGGGTCTTGCCGCGGGTCGACGTTGATGCGCGCGAACGGATCGTCGTCGGGCGGTGCTGCGTGCGGTGCTTGCGACAGCGTGGGCAACGACTGCGACGACGACATCGACAGGTGCGGCGGCAGCGACGTGGGCATCGGCGGTGCTGACGGCAGGCTGCCAGGGGGCAGCGACGACGGATCGAGCTGCCGCATCATCGCCGTGAGCGGGCCCGCGGTGTTGGGCGCTTGCGGCACAAACCCACTGCCGTTGCCCGCACCGGTGCCAAACGTGGGCCCCGACGACGACGGCGCACCAAACTGCGGCGGCAACGACTGGGCTCCACCGAATTGCGGCACCGACGACGACGACGATCCCGCCGAAAACGGCCCCGGCGGCTGCGAAAACGGTGGCTGCGAAAACGGTGCGGCCTGCGGCGAGGCAAACCCCTGCCCACCAAACCCCTGCTGCGGCGGCATGCTGATTTGCGCGATGCCCGTGGGTGGTGGCGCGAACTGTGGCGACGAGAACGGTCCGGCGGGTGGCGCGTCGTCGTTGCTCTCGCCCGCAGCGGGTGGCTTCGCGAGAAACAGCGTTTCGCACTTGGGGCAACGCATGCGCGCGCCGTCGGGGGGCACGGCTTCGTTGCGCACCCGGTACTTCGACGCGCAGCCAGGACAGGTCACGATCATGTGTCGACGCTAGCAGGCTGTGGCGCGTGACGGCGAGGTTTCCCCGTCAGCGCAACGCCCGCGATGGCCGATGTTGCTACACCGTGGCTCCTGCCTGCCCGGAGTGCCCCATGACCAGCGCTGCTTTCTCGTCGCCCGCCACGTCGCTGCCCGAACGCCAGTTGGGTGCCCTGCGCGTGCCCGCCCTTGGCCTTGGCTGCATGGGCATGAGCGACTTTTACGGCCCCCGTGACGACGAGCAGTCGCTGCACACGCTGGCCCACGCCGTCGAGCGCGGCGTCACACTCTTCGACACCGCCGACATGTACGGCCCCCACACCAACGAGCAGCTGATCGGCCGCTTCCTGCGCGAGCAGCAGGCCCGCGACAAGGTGCTCATCGCCACCAAGTTCGGCATCGTGCGCGACCCGAACGACGCCACGAAGCGCGGCATCAATGGCACACCGGCCTACGTGCGCAGTGCCGTGGAAGGCAGCCTCAAGCGCCTCGGTGTCGACGTGATCGACCTGTACCAGCAGCACCGCGTCGATCCGAACACGCCGATCGAAGACACCATTGGCGCGCTTTCAGACCTCGTCACCGAAGGCAAAGTCCGCTTCATCGGCTTGTCGGAAGCAGGCCCGAAAACCCTGCGCCGCGCGCACGCTGTGCATCCGATCTCGTCGGTGCAGACGGAGTATTCGCTGTGGTCGCGCGACGTCGAAGACGCCATCGACGGCGAGAGCGTGCTGGGCGTGTGTCACAGCCTGGGCATTGGTCTGCTCGCCTACAGCCCGCTGGGTCGTGGCTTTTTGACGGGCCAAATCACGAGCCCCAACGACTTCGCCGCCGACGACTACCGCCGCATGAGCCCGCGTTTTCAGGGCGAGAACTTCACGAAGAACCTGGCGCTGGTGCAGCAGGTCGCGAACCTGGCCGCCGAGAAGGGCTGCACGCCAGCCCAGCTCGCGTTGGCGTGGGTGCTGGCGCAAGCGCCGTTCATCGTGCCGATCCCGGGCACGCGCCGCATCGCCGGCCTCGATGACAACGTTGGTGCTGTCGACGTGCAGCTGTCAGCCCGCGACCTCGCGCGCATCGATGCGGTGTTCCCGGCGAACGCCGCGGCAGGCACGCGCTACCCAGCAGCGATGATGTCCCTTCTCAACGGTTGAGCCGGCGCTTCACCCAGGCGCGCACCTGCTGCACGTCGTCGAGCATGCGCTGGTCGACGAGCAGCAGGTGAAACACCAGCAGGTGCACGCTGACCTCGAACAGGTTCAGGAACACGAGCGCGATGGCGTGCATGGTCACGCTCATCACCCACACCAGGCAGCGCCCCCGGTGAAACCAGACCAGGAGCGGGGCGGCGGCCTCGAGAAACAACGAGGCGTGGGTGCCAAGGCGCAACGCGAGGCTCGGCTCGGCGAAGGCGTCGCCGTACCACAGGCGGCGAAACACCGACTCGTGCATAACATGAAAAAGCGCACTACCATCGACCCATGATGCATCATTGTACGTGAGCTTTGTCAGCCCCGAAGTACCATACACGACCGCGAACGCCCCCCACGCCACCGCGCGCGCTGCAGGCGGTAGACCGGCGACGGTGCTCGACGACGATTCGGGCTTCCACGGCCAGCGCGGCCCAGCGATCGGGCAGATCACCAGCAGGAGCAGGCTCAGGTGGACGAGCGCCATCTCAGGGGAACGGCTCAAGGTATTGGCGCTCCACGCCACCATGCACAGCACCCAACACAGGGCTGCGGCGGGCACGACGAACACGTCAGCGGCGATGCACAACGACGTCGCCACGACCCCGGCCCACAGCACGCGCACCACGGTGCTGGCTGGCTGGCCAAACAGCGCGAGCTTGTCGTTCAGCCCCAGGCCGCGCGTTGTGAACAGCTCGTCCAGATACGGCCACAGCTGCAGCGAAAACCCCGCCAGGGCGAGCCCGAACAACAACCGCCACCAGCCAACGATGAGGCCCGGTGGCGCAGGCTTCATCCAGCGCACGAGGCGCTCGGTGCGGGCTGTTGACGTCGTCATGGACACTCCCAGCGTAGCTCGCGCGACACGCCACCTGCGATGGTGCGGTTGCGCACGCCGACGGTGCCGCTGCCGCTGCAGGCGAGCAGTGCGGTCAGGCTGGGATCGGTGCACATCAGGCGAATCACTGTCTTTTTAATTCGCATGGGAGTGGGCGAAGCAATTGAATCAGAAAGCACCTGATTCCACGCGATCTTGCGGTGGTGCGGGCCCGGCATACGCGTGAGGATCTGCTCGTTGAACGGGCGCCAACCAAAGTCGCCGCTGACGTCGACGCAGCCCACTTCGGTGCGCGGCAGACCGGCGCTGGTGAGCTCGCGCGCCTGCCGAAACGGAAACTGGTACATGCCCGTCGCAGGCGGAAAGAACCACGCGGGGCGTCCTTCGGCGACGAAGTACTGCCCCACCGACGACACGGCCAGTCCCGCCACCAGCACCACGAGCGCCATCCAGCGCAGGAGCACCGGTGCGGTCATGGCGCATCTCCGTCGTCGTGGGTGTCGTCGTCGACGGGAGCAGAAACGAGCGGAGCGGGACGGCCGCGCAACGTCATCCGCGGCGGCGGGGTCGCCCACTTCGGCCACACCGTCGTCGACGTGTTGTTGCATCGCACGTCGGCGACAACGCGCGAAAACAACACGCGCCGCAGTCGGGACGACACCGCGTCCATCGGCCGGCGCACGACGACGATTCGCACCGCGACAGCATCGGGCTCCGCGCAATAGGAGCGTGCAATGCGCCCGACGAGTGCGGCCTTGGGCATCGCGCGGTGCCAGAGCATGTGCTCGCGCACGCTGTTGAACGTGGCCGCCAGGTCGCCAGGAAGTGCCCACGTTGGCGGCAGGCCACCGCGACGTGGATCGACGACACTTCCATCAGCGCGCAGCACCTCGATCACGGGCCAGCGCACGTCCCAGTTGTCGCGGGCAAACATCCCCCACCGCTGCGAGACCCCAAGCGGATACGCAAACGCAGGCCGAGGTCCGTTCGCGAGCGGCGACAGCACATCAATGCTGATCACGACAACCACAGCGACCACGAGGACGAGCCGCGGCACGCCAACGACAACCCGCTTCGACCTCGGCCATTTCCACTGCACCTTTGAAATCGGCAGCAGTGGCAGCCACAACAACATGCTCACCCACGAGAACAACCACACCGCAAGGGTCAGGGCGAAGGCGACATGCATCGCCGCGATGGCCGCCACGCACCAGAACACGAGGCGCGGCGCGACGCGGCGCCAGACGCAGACCGCTACCACCAGCGGAACCGCAGCCTCAACAACGAGCACCGGCCAATGCATCAGCCACGACGAGCACCAGGGCAGCAACGGAGCCGCCAATACCGTGGTGTAGTCGTCTGCCTGCAGCGCCAAACAGGCGGCATTTCCGTCACGCCATGAAGCATATTGCAGCTTCAACACCACGGAACTGCAGTACATCAAAATCAACTGCCAGCAGTAGGCGAAAGCAATATATCGCCCAACAGGTCGGAGTCTTTCCGCGCCCATCAACGCCGACCAGAGCAGCGACAACCGCAGCACCGTATCGCCACCACTGGTCCCGGGGGCCGCGCGCATCTGCAGCACGTGCACCACGACGAACAGGCCGATGGTGCAGAGCGTTGCGCTCCACCGGCGCCAGACGCACCAGCCGAGCAGGGCCTCAGCAGCGACCAGAAGCGAAACAGCTGGCAGCGACGTCCCCCACCAGGGGTCGCGCTGCCAGCCGTCGTTCGACAGGAGAAATCGGACTTCGTCGACGCGCGAAAGGGCATCGACACAGGCGGTCAGCCCGAGACACCGCGACCACAGCGCCACCGCGCGTGGCGCCAACGTTGGTGCCATCGAAACCGAGCGCATCGACCGACCTCAGTCGCCGCCGCCGCCGCCGCCGCCGCCGCCACCACCGCCGCCGCCGCCGCCGCCGCCGCCGCCGCCGCCAGCACCGCCACCGCCGCCGCCGCCAGCACCACCGGCACCACCCGCGCCCGCGCCACCGGCACCACCCGCGCCCGCGCCGCCTGCGCCGCCTGCAGCACCACCGGCTGCGCCGCCTGCAGCACCACCAGCTGCGCCGCCCGCAGCACCACCAGCTGCGCCGCCTGCAGCACCACCGGCCGCGCCGCCTGCAGCACCACCAGCTGCGCCGCCTGCAGCACCACCGGCCGCGCCGCCTGCAGCACCACCAGCTGCGCCGCCTGCAGCACCACCGGCTGCGCCGCCTGCAGCACCACCGGCTGCGCCGCCCGCAGCACCACCGGCTGCGCCGCCTGCAGCACCACCAGCTGCGCCGCCTGCAGCACCACCGGCCGCGCCGCCTGCAGCACCACCGGCCGCGCCGCCTGCAGCACCACCGGCTGCGCCGCCTGCAGCACCACCGGCCGCGCCGCCTGCAGCACCACCGGCTGCACCGCCTGCAGCACCACCGGCTGCGCCGCCCGCAGCACCACCGGCTGCACCGCCCGTGGAGGCACCGGTCGACGCGCCTGTTGCTGCACCAGCGCCCGCGCCGTCGGTGCCGACGCTGGCGTCGCAGTCGGTGGAGGTGTCAGCCGAGCAGACGCCCGAATCGGTTGACGATGGAGCGTCGGCGTCGTTGCCGGGGCCCGCGACGTCGCCGAAGCCGTAGTCGGCCGGCTCGTTGTTCACGGTGGGTTCGCTTTGGCAGATGTCGCTGAGGTAGCTGTCGCACTCGGTGATCTGCTCGGGCGGTACGGCGGGATTGTCGACGACAAACACGTCGCCGCCGACGCTCTCCCAGCCGAGCACGCAGCTCACGTCGCTGAGGGCGTTGTTGTCCTGGATCGCCACGTCGCCGCCGATGGTGTCGATGTTCGACAGGCCGCTGCAGTCGGGCAGCGAATCGTTGTTGAACAGCACCAGCCCGTTGTCGACGACGACCACCGGGAGGTCGGCGGTGTCGACGAGCGAGT
>JBIKRQ010000192.1:0-12203 GCA_044349155.1 Myxococcota bacterium | reverse complement strand
CTGGATGATGCGGCGCATTTCGTCGTCGCGGCCAATGACCGGGTCGAGCTTGCCGTCTTTGGCTTTTTGCACGAGGTCGATGGCGTACTTCGAGAGGGCCGAGCCGTCGCCAGCCGCGTTGGCGTCGACGGACTGGCCCTTCGGCCCCACCTTCAACGACGCCTCGATGCGATCGCGCGAGGCACCATGGTCGCGCAGCAGACGGCCCGCGGCCCCCGCGTTCGTCGACGGATCGGCCAACGCCGTGAGCAGGTGCGACGCATCCACCAGCTTGCTGCCAAAGCGCGTGGCGGCAACCTCGGCCGCGGCGGTGACGGCGAGCAGCTTCGGACCGAGGAAGTTCGAAGCGCCGGCCACCTTCGGCAGTTTGGTGAGCTCCACCTCGAGCTTGAGGGTCAGCTCGGTCACCTTCACGCCCAGTCGCTCCAGCACCGCCTTGGCGACGTCGTCGGCGAGCAGGGCAGCCAGCAGGTGCTCAGGCTCGATGGCCTGATGCTGCCGCGCTTTGGCGACCTTCTGCGTGTTGACGAGGATGTCTTGGGTCTTTTGCGAGTACTTGGCGAGGTTCATGGCGTCGGCACCGTAGCAGTCCCCCGGGTGAAACGCCCATGCAGTGGTTCAGTTGCAGCACCGTCGGCCGAGGGTGCAAGGTGACGCTGTTGGAGGCTCACCATGCGCATTGCCGTGTCTGCTGCTCTTGCTGTGTTTGCTCTCGCGTCGTCGGCGCGCGCCGAAGCGCCCGTGGCTCCTCCGGGAGCAGTCGCGCCTGCACCAGCAGCTGCCGCCGCACCCGTCGTCGTGCCCCCAGCGCCAACGGCGGCCGAGATCCAGAAGGTCACGAACTACTTCCTCAACGGCAAAGACGGCGGCCCCATCCTCATGGATCTCGTCTTTTGCGCCGACGTGAAGAAGAACGCCGACGGCAAGCTCGCCTGCGTCGACCCCCTCGGCGACACCGTGAAAACCGGCGACACCCTCGCGGCGTTTGTGAAGCTGTTCGCGCCCAAAGGCGGCAAGTACGAAGACATCAAGCTTCGCTTCCTGCTCAACGGCGAGGTCCGAAGCACCAGCGACTTCACGGTCACCGAAGCCTGGACGGGCTACGGCAACTACAAAAAGACCACGGCCAGCAAGCCGGGCACCTGGGAGATCGAAGTGCTCCGTGGCGATGTCGTCCTCGGCAAAAAGTCGATCGTCGCGCAGTAGGCGCCACACGCAGCGCGCACCACACCACCAGGCGGGCTTCGGGCCCGCTTTGTCGTCTTCGGGGTACGTCAAACGACCGATGGGTGGCGAACGTGTCGCTGATGTCGGGCCCGGTGGTCGGGTGATCGACCGAGGGCAAGGGACTGAGCGCCAGTCGGATCGGTGGGCCCGATACCCACTGTGTCCGCTGCAAGACCCCTCACGCTGGAGCCGCCCATGACCACCATCACCCGCAACGATTTCGTCCAGCGTTTCGATGGCAAGAGCGTCGCCCTCAGCAGCCTCAACGGCCTGAGCAACGCCCAGCGCACCGCCCTGCGCCGCGCCGACGCCAACGGTGATGGTCGCCTCGAAGGTTCTGCCGAGCTCCGCGCCGCCTTCAACCAGACCGACAACTTCGATCGCAACGGCTCGCGCACCTCGGTGAACGCCGGCACGTCGGCCCGCCCCAGCACCGCTGGCGCCATGATCACCTCGATGGAGCGCGCGGCCACCACGGCTGCGCCCCGCCGCGGCCTCTCGGGCAACACCACGCAGCCCACCGAAGCCGCCCCCCGGGCCACCTCGGGTGCTGATGGCACCGCGCGCATCAGCCGCACCACCAACGCCGGCGCCCGCAACCAGATGATCAGCGGTCAGATCACGGTGAACGGCCGCAGCTACGACTTCCGCAGTGGCGGCTTTGGCCGCGGCAGCCTGCCGAAGGGCACCTACACCGTCACGCGACACATGGACTCGCGCCGCGACCGCAGCATGAGCGTTGGCGGCGTGGGCTACTCCTTCGCCGTCTCCGACAAGTACGACAGCCGCGTTGGCGCCAACCGCTCGTTGCTGCGCATCCACCCCGACGGCGGCTCGGCTGGCACCGAGGGCTGCATCGGCATCGTCGGCAACGCCGCCACCCAGCGTCAGTTCCGCGCCGACATGCTCGCCGAAATCCGCCGCAACGGCGGCAGCTACACGCTCAGCGTGCAGTGAAGCGACGTTTCTGCAGACACAAAAAAGCGGCGGGCGTCGCCCGCTGTTTCTTTTCTGCCGCGGGCTGACGAACGAACCATCCGGGTGGTCGAGGCACTCTCGAGCCACCCCCACCCCCGCCCTTTTTGGGAGGGCCTCGGGGCCTTCCGCTGAACACTTGTCAAGTGGGGTCGGTCAAGATCGCAGCGCTGCCTGCGCTTCGCGGTGCTCGGGATTGCAGTGCAACGCCCGCTCGAAGTGCTTGCGCGCCTCGCCCGGCCGCCCGGCCTGCTGCAGCACCCGCCCGCACCAGAACCAGCCGCGGTCGTAGCGCGGGGCCAGCTCAAGGGCGTTTTGCAGCTGCACGATCGCGTCGGCCTGCACCACCGGATCGGCGCGCGCCACGAGGAACCTGGCCCACGCCAACGACGCCACCAGCTCGCCCTCTGTGGGCAACAACGCTTGCGCAGCAGCAAACGCGGTGACGGCGTCGGCGTCTTTGCCTGCTTCCCACGCGGCCTCGCCCTGCCGCACAAACGTCTCGGCGGCCAGCATGGTTTGCACGTCGGTGCGCGGCTTGTGCGCGAGGCGTGCCTCGTACTCGATGCGACGTCGCACATCGCCGAGCACCTCGGCAGCACCTTCGACCTGGTAGAGGATCTGCTCGGCCAGCGTGCGCACATCGGCGGGCACCACGCCGCCCAGACGACGCTGCAACCGCTCGGGCGACAGCTCCCGCGCATGGGCCGCGCGAGCGCGTTGCACCTCGTCGAGGTCGGCGCGCACCGACAGCCCCAACACCTCAAAGTGGTTCGCCCGCCGCAGCAGCCGCGAGCGCTCGACGAGGCGGGCCCGCAACGCATCCACCGACTCCACGTCCTCGACGACGGTGGCGACCGCCGGCTCACCCAACGCCGTCTTCTTCGGCGCCGTACTCGCGCGCGGCGGCAGGGGTGGTGGTGACGACGGCGCAGGCCGCGGGGGCGGACGCGGCACGTCGATCACGGGCGGCTTCGCAAACGTGGCCGCACGTCGAGACGTCTGCGCGAGCTCGGCAGCAATCAACGTGTAGACCAGCTGCCGCGCCACCCGCGGCGTGAGCCCCGACGCAGCGATGACGTCGCGTGCGGTGCGGCGGCCGTCGACGAGGGCCAGCAAGATCCGTTCGTCGGCGTCGAGGGCGAAGTCGGCCAGCCGGTGGTTCGGCTCGGGGTGCGGCGTGAGATACAGGTCGATGCTGCGTTCCAGCAGGTCGTTGACGACGACGTCGGTGAACTTGCGGCGCACGCCCTCGTAGATGAGGTTGCCCAGCGTGACGTCGAGGCTGCTGTACTGCTCGGGGAAGTCGCCGCGGCTGTTGAACTGGTAGTCGCCGTCGGGCCACGAGAACACGTCGTACAGCTTCTGCTCGAGCTGCAGTTGCAGACCAAACGCGAGGTTCTGCGGCGACAACGCGCCCATGTCGATGAGCACCTGCCCCTGCAGTTTGCCGTTGCTGCCGGGCAAAAGCTCGACGGAGCGTTCGCATTCTTCTTCGGTGATCATCTTCTCGCGCACGAGCACGCGGCCAAGGCACTCCGACAGCATGTTCGATTTCACGAACACGGCGACGCCGTCTTTGACGTAGACGATCTTCTTGATTCGACCTCGACGCAGCAGCAACGCGCCGGTGGCCTTGAAGCGAAACAACTGTGCGAGCACCTCGGGAAAACGGCGCTGCTTGAGGTTGCCGCGCACGGCTTTCTCGACGTCGGCGCGATCAACGATGGTGCGCTCGACACTGCGGTCAACGCGCGCGACGTCGGCCACCGGCAGCGCCACCTCGATGCCAGCGGCCTGCTTCACCGCGGCGATGAGCACGTCGAGGTCGAAGGGTTTGTCGATCGACGCGACGGCGCCGTAGCGATCGCGGGCCATCGCCTTGTGCCGTGCCGAGCGATAAATGCCGCTCATCACGACGACGCCGATGCTGCTGCCCCCGGGCAACGCACGCATTTTGTCGAGCAGCTCAAAGCCCGCCATGCCCGGCAACAGCAGGTCGGTGAGCACCACGTCGGGGCGCTGCCGCTGCAGAGCGCGCAAGCCCGCTTCGCCGTCTTTCTCGACGACGACCTGCAAGCCCACGCCTTCGAGGGCTTCTTTGACGAGGGTGGCCATTGCGACGTCGTCCTCGACGACCAGAACTGTCTTCACCATGCGGCCGCGATCCTAGCAGGGTACAAGCAGCCTATGCCGCGCTTTGTCGACTTCGTTGTTGTTGAGGGTCCCGACCGGGGCATGCGCTTCACCGTCGAGGAGGGCAGCTACCGCGTGCTCGCCCGCGCCCAGGACGACAGCACGTCGACGGTGCAGATGACCGCCGACGGCGACCGCCTGCTCGACCCGCAGGCGAACTCGCGTGCGGAGCAGTTGTTCGCGCGTCGCAGCAGCAGCGATCGGTCGCGCACCGCGTTTCGCAAACGTGGGCCCGACATCGTGCTGAAGGATGGCTCGGTCAGCCGCACGCACGCGTTGCTGTTTGTCGACAAAGAAGCCGTCAGCGTGGCCGACCTGATGTCGACCAACGGCACGCGCGTGAATGGTCAGGGGATCACCGACACCGACCTGCGTGCTGGCGACGTTGTCCACCTCGGCAAAACCCGGCTGCGTGTCGACGAGGGGTAGGCAGACGTAGGCGTCGCACGCACATCGCCAACGCAGTACGACGCGGCCGTGGACGTCTGTCACCTTCGCTGTTGTTGCGCGGGCGGCCCTCTGGTACCCCTGCCGCACGAACTTCGGTTGTGAACCGCCCGGCGTCGACGCCAGGCAGGCACGACCAACGAAGGTCCCGGTCGACGCCTGTTGGCCGATCCTGGTCTTGCGAGACCCTGGGTCCGCCGCGGGTGTGGTCGATGCAAAGTGCTCCGGCGTGGCCGTGTGCGTTTTGCTCTCGCGCCGCAGGTGTCGCCCGCCCTTCGCCGAACCTTCTTTTCGTGCGGAGACCGCCATGACGAGTACCGAGGAGACAGCGCCAGATGTTGCGCGCCGTCATCGGCTGTCATCGCGTGGGTTGCCGGCGGAAAACGCGGTGCCCACGTCGTTGGGGCATCACGAAGAACGGGACGGCGGCGGCGGAGACAGGGACTGCGTGGGGGCCTTTCGGCTCGTGCGCGCTCGTCACCTTTCGACAGAACACGCCAACGCCTCGGTGACGTCCTGGACGTCGTCGGCGGTGGACAGGGAATGCCGCCATGAAGCAAATGATCATCAACGCGAGCGCCTCCGAAGAGATGCGCGTCGCGATCCTCGAAGCTGACGATCGGGGTGAGCGTCGCCTCCTCGACCTCGACATCGAAAACCAGGCCCGCAGCAAGCACAAAGGCAACATCTACAAGGGCATTGTTGCCAACGTAGAAGACAGCCTCGAAGCCGCCTTCATCGAGTTTGGCGACGACAAGCAGGCCTTCCTCGCCTTGTCGGAAGTGCGCCCCGCGCTGTACCCCGCCGAGCTGCGCGGTAACCGCCGGCCGAAGATCAGCGACGTGCTCAAGCGCGGTCAGGAGATCATCGTCCAGGTCACCAAGGACGAAATCGGCAACAAGGGCGCTGCGGTCACCACGTACCTGTCGCTGCCCGGCCGCTACGTCGTGCTCATGCACTCCGACGAGGCTGGCGGCGGTGTGTCGCGCAAGGTCGACGACGAGCAGGCCCGCCGTCGCGCGCGAGAGATCCTCAACCACATCGACGTGCCCGACGGCATGGCGGTGATCATCCGCACCGCGGGTGTGTCGCGTCCGCGCCTCGACCTCTACCGCGACCTGAAGAACCTTGCGCACGCGTGGGAGAGCATCGACCGTGGCGCCGCCATGGGTCGTGCGCCAACGTTGCTGTACCGCGAGCCTGACCTGGTCGTTCGCACCATCCGCGACTACCTCGCCCCCGACGTCACCAAGGTCGTGATCGACTCGGAAGACGAGTACGAAGAGCTCAAGAGCTACTTCGAAGCCACCTCGCCCGAGAGCGTGGGCCTGCTCGAGTTGCACAGCAGCAAGCAGCCCGTGTTCGAGAAGTACGGGATCGAAACGGCGATCGAAGAGTTGTTCGAGCGGCAGGTGAAGCTGCCGTCGGGCGGCTACCTCGTCATCGACCAGACCGAAGCCCTCGTCGCCATTGACGTGAACTCGGGCCGAAGCACCCGCGAGAGCGACCACGAAGCCACCGTCTACAAGACGAACCTCGAGGCCGCGCGCGAGATTGGCCGGCACCTGCGCTTGCGCGACATGGGCGGCATCGTCGTCGTCGACTTCATCGACATGGTGAACCGTCGCCACGATCGCGATGTTGAACGCGCGATCCGCGAGGCGATGAAGGACGACAAGGCGCGCGTGAAGATCTCGCGCATCAGCGAGAACGGCACGATGGAGATCACGCGTCAGCGTCTCCGTCAGGCCCACCGCCTCGTCAGCCATACGCCCTGCCCTCACTGCAGCGGCACCGGCATCGTGCGCGATCCCCGCGGTCTTGCAGTGCGTGCGTTGCGCGAACTGTCGAACAAGGTGGCCAAGGGCAGCACCAACATGGCGCGCCTGCAGGTGCGGTTGCCCGTCGAGGTGGCCAACATCCTCACGAACACCAAGCGCCGCGAGCTGCTCGAGCTCGGCGACGAACACCAGGTGCTCATCGACATCATCGCCGACGCCCGCCTTGAAGGCAGCGAGATCCGCTACGACGAGGAGCGCCGCGGCAAGGCCGGTCTCGACGCCGCTTCAGGCTTCCGCGATCCGCGCCTCAACGATCGCAGCAGCCGCAATGGCCGCAATGGTCGTCGTGGTCGTCGCGACGAAGGTGCTCACGCCGGCTTTGGTGGGCCCACGCTGCCGCCGCCGTCGATTGGTCCAGTGCCCACGTTCCTGCACGACGAAGCAGCGATCATCGAAGCCGATGCGCGTGATGCCGCCGAGATCGAAGAGCGCGAGCGCCTGGCCGCCGAACGCATCGCCAACGGTGAAGTCGACGTCGTCGAGGTCGAGCCGAAGGAGGCGGGTGGTCGTCACTCGCGCCATGAGCGTCACGAGCGCGGCGAACGCCCCGAACGCGACCGCGGCGATCGTGGCGACCGCGGCGACAGGCCCGAGCGCACGGCCCCCGTCGCGGCCGAGGTCTACCCCGAGCACTACGACGACGCGCTCAGCGAAGCGTTGTTCGGCAAAGCCCCCGCCGCCCTGTCGCTCGCCGACGTCGAGGCCAAAGCGCCTGAAGTTGCAGCGGTGGTCGCGACCGATGGCGAGGCCAGCGGCAAGAAGCGTCGCCGTCGTCGTCGTCGCAAGAAGAAGGGCGGCGTGGACGGCCAGGGTGTTGCCACCGAGAGCAACGACAACGCCGAAGGTGGCGATGACGAAGACGGTGACGACGAGGGCGACGAAAACGCCAGCGTGATCCCCGTGGCCGCCAGCGCCGAAGGCGAAGCCACAGACCCCGTGCGCAGCGCCGAAGAAGACGCCGCGTGGGCCGCCTACCACAACACCGGCACCGTCGAGGCTCCCGCCCCGGCAGCGGTGGTGAGCGCACCTGTCGAGGTCGCCGCCGTCGTCGAGGCTGAAGAGCCCGTCGCGGTCGCTGCTGAAGACGTGGTCGCCGTCGAAGACGAAGATGTCGCCGCCGTGGTGGCCGACGTCGTCGAGAGCGAGCCGACCAAGAAGAAGCGCCCCGCGAAGAAGGCGCCGTCGCGCGCCAAGAAGGTGGCCGCCATCGCTGCCCCGGTGGACGAGCCCGAAGCTGAAGGCGGCGCTGAAGCCGAGTGAGCGCGCGCAACATGCCGGATTTCTTCGGGAATCCGGCATGTATGTACGTTTGAGTACGACAACGAAACAGGCCCGCGGAAGCGGGCCTGTTTTCGTTCGTGCTGTTGGCGGCTGCGGCTCAGACGGCGGTGCCGGCCTTCTCGGCGAGCTCGACGAGCTTCTTGATGTCTTCGGCGCGGTCTTTGGGCACCACCAGCGTGCGCTTGCCGGCGCGAACGACGACGACGTCGGAAAGGCCGATGACGGCGACTTCCTCGCTGGCGTCTTCGCACCACACGACGTTGTTGTGGGCATCCAGCGTGCGCAGAACGCCGCGTGAGGCGTTGCCGGCTGCATCATTGGGCAGGTGCTCGGCGAGGGCGGGAAAGCTGCCCACGTCGGACCAGGCGAAGCGGGCGGGCACGCAGCGCACCGTGTGGTGCTTCTCCATCACGCCTTTGTCGATCGATGTGCGCGACAGCCCCGCGAAGGCGACCGCGAGCGGGACCTCGCCACGCGCCGCCGGTTCGAGCAGGCGCACATGCTCGGGCAGGTGTGTGAGCAACGCTGCACGCATGCTGGACACCTCAAAGACGAACATGCCCGAGTTCCACAAGAAGCGGCCCGAGGCGACGTAGTCGGTGGCAATCGCCAACGGTGGCTTCTCGACGAAGCGCACAACGGGACGCGCCTCGTCGCCAACGACGGTGTCGACCTCGAGGTAGCCGTAGCCCGTGGCGGGGTACGTGGGCACCACACCGAAGGTGACGATGGCGCCCGCTTCGTCGTGTGCGGCGGCCGTGGCGGTGCGCACGGCGTTGGCGAAGGTGTCGACGGGGCCGATGAGGTGGTCCGACGTGAGAATCGCCACGCGCGCGCCCCCGCGGGCTTGCACGATCAACGTGGCGAGTGCCACGGCGGCGGCGGTGTCTTTGCGCTCGGGCTCGGCGACGATGTTGTCGACGGGCAGCTCGGGCAGTTGTGCCAACACCGCGGCGTGCAGGCGCTGGCTCGTGACCACGAGGACGCGCTCGGCAGGCACCACCGCGCGCGCGCGATCGATGGCCAACTGCAGCAGCGACCGCGTGCCCACAAGCGTGAGCAATTGCTTGGGCACGTCTTCGGTCGACGCGGGCCAAAAGCGGGTGCCGGCACCACCGGCCATCACCACACACCACAAGCCATCGATCAGTGCGTTTGTCGTCGTCATCAGAGCCACCGGTTCCGCTTCATGTAGATGGTCATCGCTACTGCCACCGTCGCCATCACGGCAAGGCACACGTAGTAGCCGTTGTGCATGCGCAGCTCGGGCATGTTGTCGAAGTTCATGCCGTACACACCGACGATGAACGTGAGCGGCATGAAGATCGTCGAGATGACGGTGAGCAGGCGCATCACTTCGTTCAGCCGGGCTGACTGGTTCGAGTGGTACATCTCGACCATCGCCTGCGTCATGTCGTGCAGCGCTTCCACGTTTTGCGCAGCACGCGTGGAGTGGTCGAACACATCGCGCAAATACACGTCGACCGACGACGACAGCAGGCCCGGCTCTTGATGCACCAGGTCGGAGAACACGTTGGGGGCGGGTGCGATCTGCCGACGCAGAAGCTGCACCTCGCGCTTGAGCACGTAGATGTCGTTCACCGACACCGACTGCGGCTTCACCTGCAGCTTCTCCTCGAGCGTCTCGACGATCTCGCTCATCGAGTCGAGCACCACCGCGTATTTGTCGACGACAGCATCGAGCAGCGCATAGAGCAGGTAGTCAGCCCCCATCCGCCGAATGCGGCCCTTGTTGTTCTTGATGCGATCGCGCACGCCATCGAAGACGTCGCCGGTTTGCTCTTGAAACGTGATCACGAAATTCTTGCCGAGCACGAGGCTGAGCTGCTCGACGAAGAGCATCTCCCTCTCCTCGTCGACGTCGAGCATCTTGAGCACAACGAACAAGCAGTCGTTGTAGTCCTCGATCTTCACGCGCTGGCCGGCGTTCATCACGTCTTCGAGCACGAGCTGGTGAAGCCCGAAGCGTTGGCCGAGGTCGTTGATGCAGTCGGCTTCGCTGATGCCGTCGACGTCGACCCAGATGACGGTGTCCTTGTTGGCTTCTTTGCGGCAGTGCGAAGCTTCGTCTTTCAACGAGGGGAGCACACGCTCGTGCAGCGTATCGGCGTCGTACTCGAACACCGTGATGCGCGGCCCGTCGAGTCGGCGCTTGCCGATGTGCACCAGACTGCCAGGTGAAAGCCCGGCCTTCTTGCCCTGGCGCAGCCGCAAACGCTCCGAGGGCGATGCAGGAAGTGGTGCGGTGCTCATGGGCGCGCACCGTAGCAGCCACCGCGGCAAACGCGGCAACTCGCGCGCCGACCCGTCCACCTGCGCCATCCGATTGAAAATGCAGCGGAATCCGGCGTTGGCGTCAGCGTGTCTTGAGCGTGGCGAGGCCGCCGTCGATGCCCCACACCTGCCCCGTGACCCAGCTGTTGTCGCCATCGAGCAGGAAGCAGACGGCGCGGGCCACGTCGTCGGGTTCGCCAGCGCGCCCCAACGCATGCATCGCCACCGACGACTTCAGTGCTGTTTCGCTGGCAAAGATGCGTTCGGTGATTCCTGCACGCACCAGCCCCGGCGCGACGACGTTGATGCGGATGCCTTTGCCGGCGTAGGTGGCAGCGGCTGACAGCGCGAGCCCCTCGACAGCGCCCTTCGCCGCGGCGATCGCTTCGTGGTTCGCCAGCCCGATGTTGGCGGCCGCCGACGACGTCAACACGATGCTGCCGCCCTGCCCCATCTGGCGCACGCAGGCCCGCAGCAGAAAGAAACTGCTGTTGACGTGCGTGGCCATGACAGCGGCGAATTCCTCGTCGCGGGTGTGGTGCGCAGCCTTCAGCAGCAACGACCCCACGGCGTTGTAGGCACCATCGATGCGGCCGTGGTGCTCGACGGTGGCGGCGACCGCAGCGTCGATGTCGGCTGCGTTGGTGGCGTCGACCACCACCGCGCGGGCCCCGAGTTCTTCGGCGAGCAGCTGCAACCGTTCGGGGTGCCGACCGGCAAGAACCACGTCGTCACCAGCGGTTTTCAAGCGACGCGCTACCGCGGCCCCAATGCTGCCGGTCGCGCCAAGAACGAGGTGTACGCGTGTCATGGCGCTGTGATGCCGGCACAACAGCCGACGATGCAGCGATCTGGCCGACTTCCACGGCCCTCGACGGTGTGACATGGACAGCTGCATGCGCCGTTTGCTGCCGCTCGCCGTCTCCTTCGGTCTCCTTGCTGCCTGCACGCCGCCGCCCTCCGCGACGACGACGAAGCCTGCGCAGAAAGACAAAGCGGCCAAGCGTCCGCCGCAGCCCGTGATGGCCAGTGCCTCATGGGGTGAGCACGTTGCTCTTGAGCTCGGCGTCAAGGTCGCGCCAGTAACGGTCCCCGTCGACACGCTGCTCAAAGACGCCATCACGGCGGTGTACGCCCTCGACGTGGGCAGCGAAGCCCGCGCCCGCGATCTCGCACTGCAGGCGTGGAAGTCGAGCAGCACCGACGAGCAGCGCGGCCTGGCGTTGGCGATCGTGGCAGCGTCGATGGTCTACGACCCCCTCGTCGACGGCTACACTGAGCGCCTCACCGATGCCTACGGCCTCGCCCTCTACGCCGGCACCATCGACAGCGGCAATATCGACGGACACAGCCTGCGCGCCATCGTGCTTGCCGCTGCTGGTGCAAACCGTCAGGCACGTGAGCAGATCGACATCGTCAAGAAGACACCGAAGCTGCCCGACAGCGCGCGACCGTTGCTGGCGCTCGCCTGGGCCGCCGTCAACGAACGCAGCGACGTGTTCTTCGCCGCCGCGAAAGACGGCCTTGCCGCACGCCCCGACAGCGACCGCTTGCGTTTGGCGCTGGCCGATCGCTTCCTCGATCTCGGGTTCGCCGACGACGCGCTCGCTGCGGTGACCGTCGACCGCCCGGTGCCGGTGTTGCGCCTCGCCGCTGCCCGCGCGCGGGTCCTCAAGGGCGACGCCACGGCGCGCACGACGCTGCAGGAACTGTCGACGGCGTTGACGGGTGTGGATGAGTCGCGCCGCGCCGAGGTCCTGTACTGGTTGGCCGAAGCGCACCTGCTCAACGACGATGACGGAGCGGCTGGCGAAACGGCTGCCCTCGTCGAAGCACGCCCCGGCTGGCAGCGCGAAGGCCAATTGGTGCGGGCAGAGTTGGCGTTGCGCGCCTCCAACATCACCGACGCGAAGGGTGCCTTGCTGCCCCTCGCGCAGGGTA
>JBIKRQ010000191.1:0-12235 GCA_044349155.1 Myxococcota bacterium | reverse complement strand
CGCAGTTCCTTCCTCATTCGACCATCAGCAAACCGTCGCGTGAGCATGACCAAAGGCATTCAGCACCTCGATCACGTCCCGATGATCCGGCTGAGCGGCGAAATCAACCCGATCTGGGATCACGTCTGTCTCGGCGGTGCGTGTGTGCTCTGCCTCGTGTGCGCATGTATGCCTCTGCGCGTCTCGGCGGTGTGTGCTGACGTTGCGGCGCTGACGATACGACCACTGGAAAGATCGTGAGCGCCGCCATCTTGCCAATGGCAGGATGAGCGCGCGTGCGACTATGGCGACGACGCAAGCGTGGCCACCAGTGACCGATAGCGCGGCTCGTCGACGTCGAGGAACGCAAGCCAGCGGCGGAAGTAGGCGTCGAGTTCCGCCGAGCGGGGATGCATGCCCAGATGATGCCGCTCAAAGTCCCGGCGGTTTTGCACCTTGTCGGCGACCAGCATCAGCCGCACCTCGTCAAACGGCGCCAGCGACACCGCTGCCAGCGTCTCGGGCGCGTGCATCGAGAGATGGGCGTTGGCGCAGCGTCGGTATTCCAGAGCCAGGGTGACCGCGAAGGGCGATACGTCGGCGTCAACCAGCACACCGCCGTCGACGAAGGCCGCTGCCAGCTCACCGTCTGCTTGAACAATGGGATGCAGGCAGAAGGCCTGCAGCGCCGCCGTGGAGGCCGAGAGCTCGTCGAGGATCAGCAGGCCTTCAACGACGTGGGCCATCAGCAGCACGCCAGAACGACGGGCCCGCCGGTCGCCGTACAAACGGCGGATCGCCAGCAGATGGGGGTCGTGGTCGTCGAGGGGCATCGGGGCAACCTTCCTGCGATCATGGCGTACCCCAACGGCGATGCCGGCATCCAACGCTGATGAAGCGCGCCTTTGGTCTGCTTGCCGTCGTGGTGCTTTCAAGCTTGTTCGTTGGGAGTGAAGCCATGGCGGAACGTGTTGAAGAGCCCGCATACACCCTCGTGCGCAAGGCCGACGGTGTTGAGCTGCGCCGCTACGCGCCCACGGTCAGGGCCGTCACCGTCGTCGAGAACGCCAGCAGGGACCAGGCGATGAGCGAAGGCTTCCGTCGCCTCGCGGGCTACATCTTTGGTGGCAACACCAAAAAGCAGTCGATCGCGATGACGTCGCCCGTGACGGCCCAGCCCGAATCGATGAAGATCGCGATGACCGCCCCGGTGACCGCCCAACCCGCGTCGACGGGCATGCGCGTCACGTTCACCATGCCGGCGACCTTCACCCTCGCAACCCTCCCCACGCCCAACGACAGCGCCGTCGTGCTCGAAGACGTGGCCGAGCGCCTGGTGGCCGTCCGTCAGTTCTCGGGCTTCGCTGGCGAGGCCGCCTTCGAGCGCGAACGCCTGGCGCTCATGAACGGGCTCGCGTCCCTCGGCGTGCGCGGCATCGGCGACGCTGAGCTGGCCCGCTACGACCCGCCGTGGACCCTGCCGTTCTTTCGCCGCAACGAGGTCTTCGTCGAGGTCGAAGCCGCGGTCGTCCACTGACGACTGCGCACGCACAGGGTGCACACCAGTGAAACCCGCGCGGGGACGTACACGCAGATACTGGCGGGCGCCGGGTCCGACGCCTCGCAGGAGCGCGACCCGATGGGAAACGCTCATAAAAAGACAATGAAAAGGGCGGGCGTCGCTCCGTAGAACGCGGCGCAACCACCCGAGATATCAAGCAAAAGGGCGCGGAGGGTGTCGGGAACCTTCGCCCTGGAAGGTTCCTGACTCGCGCCGAAGGCGTAGTGCAAAGTTCGGATGCTCTGATCGCCGATATAGCAATGCTTTGGAAGCGTGAAGCGAGTGCGAGAACGCTGTGCGCGGCAGCGATGACACAGGAGCAACCGCGACGACGATGCGTCGGACAATCCAACCACTGGTCAGATCGTCGCGGCTTCGATCTGACCAGTGGCAAGAAAGAAGCAGCGACCGTCGCCGATCGCTGCTTCTCGTTCTGCTTCGTCGTCGAAGCCCTCAGGCGGTGGCGCGGGCCTGCGTCGCACCCCACACGGTACCGCTCTCGAGCGTTATCGCGTCGCCCTTCACGTCGACCTTCACGATGTCGCCCTTGCCGAACTTGCCCTCGAGCAACGCACGCGCCACGCGGTCTGACACCTCGCGCTGGATGACCCGCTTGAGCGGTCGCGCGCCGTAGATCGGGTCGTAGCCAAGGTCGGCCAACTTCTGCCGTGCGGCCTTCGTGACCTCGAGCCCGAGCTCGCGCTTCTCGAGGCGTTCGCCCAACAGCACCAGCTGCAGCTCAACGATGCGCTCGATCTGGTCCTTGCCCAGGGCATGAAACAGAATGATGTCGTCGAGACGGTTCAAGAACTCGGGCCGGAAGTGCTGCTTCAACTCCTGCATCACGCGGTCTTCCGCCGCTGGGGTTGCGCCCTGCACGAGGTGCTGGCTGCCGATGTTGCTCGTCATGAGCACCACGGTGTTGCGG
The DNA here is from genome assembly GCA_044349155.1 of Myxococcota bacterium. Taxonomy (GTDB): domain Bacteria; phylum Myxococcota; class UBA727; order UBA727; family VGSZ01; genus VGSZ01. The sequence goes on along the minus strand of JBIKRQ010000191.1, from coordinate 9,767 downwards.
AAGTCGACCGTGCGCCCCTGCGAGTCGGTGAGCCGACCATCGTCCAGCACCTGCAGCAGGATGTTGAACACGTCGGGATGCGCCTTCTCCACCTCGTCGAGCAGCACCACGGTGTAGGGCCGACGACGCACCTTCTCGGTGAGCTGACCGCCTTCGTCGTGGCCGATGTAGCCCGGAGGAGCGCCCACCAACCGGCTCACGCTGTGCTTCTCCATGTACTCAGACATGTCGAGCCGCACCATCGCCGTGTCGTCGTCAAACAGGAACTCGGCGAGCGCTTTGGCCACTTCGGTTTTGCCCACACCGGTGGGGCCGAGGAACAAGAAGCTGCCGATGGGCCGGCGCTCATCCGACAAGCCCGCACGCGAGCGACGAATGGCATCGGCAATCGCGATGAGCGCTTTGTCCTGGCCCACCACGCGTCCCTGCAGGCGCTCTTCGATCTTCAGCAGACGCTCTGCTTCACCCTCGAGCATGCGTTGCACCGGAATACCGGTCCAGCGCGCGACGACGGCGGCGATGTCTTCTTCGGTGACTTCTTCTTTGATGAAGGCACCGTCTTTTTGCGCGGCCTTGAGCTCCTCTTCCTTGGCCTTGAGTTCGTCGGTCAAGCCGGGCAGGTCGCCGAACTGCAAGCGCGCCGCGGTTTCGAACTCGCCCTTTCGTTGGGCCATTTCCACGTCGTGGCGCAGGCGTTCGATCTTCTCCTTCACCACCTTGATGGCACCAAAGGTTTCCTTCTGCGCCTGCCAGTGGGCCCGCAGTGACGAGGCCTTCTCCTTCACGTCGCCGAGTTCTTCCTCGACGTCGCGCAGGCGCACCGCCGACGCGTCGTCCTTCTCGCGGCGCAGGGCTTCGCGCGCGATCTCGAGCTTGGCGCGCTTGCGTTCGATTTCGTCGATCTCCACCGGCATCGACTCGGCCTGCATCTTGAGCGCGCTGGCCGCTTCGTCGATGAGGTCGATGGCCTTGTCGGGCATTTTGCGGCCGCTGATGTAGCGGTGCGACAGCGTCACCGCCGCGACGATGGCCGCGTCGCGAATGCGAATGCCGTGGTGCACTTCGTAGCGCTCCTTCAGGCCGCGCAAGATCGCCACCGCGTCGTCGACACTGGGCTCGCCGACAAAGATCGGTTGGAAGCGGCGTTCGAGTGCTGCGTCCTTCTCGATGTGCTTGCGGTACTCCTCGAGGGTGGTGGCACCGATGCAGCGCAGCTCGCCACGAGCAAGGGCTGGCTTGAGCAGGTTGCCCGCATCCATGGCACCTTCAGCACCACCGGCACCAACGATGGTGTGCAGCTCGTCGATGAACAAGATGACCTGGCCTTCCGCCTTCGTCAGTGCTTTCAGCAACGCCTTCAAACGGTCTTCGAATTCGCCGCGGAACTTCGTGCCCGCGATCAGTGCACCGAGGTCGAGCGACAACAGCTTCTTGTTCTTCAAGCTGTCGGGCACATCACCAATCGCGATGCGCTGGGCGATCCCCTCGACGATCGCGGTTTTGCCCACGCCCGGCTCGCCAATGATCACGGGGTTGTTCTTCGTGCGGCGCGACAGCACCTGCATCGCCCGACGAATTTCTTCGTCGCGACCAATCACCGGATCGAGCTTGCCCTTGCGTGCATCAGCGGTGAGGTCGCGCGTGTACTTCTCGACGGCGGCGAGCTTGCTCTCGGGGTTTTCGTCTTGCACGGTTTCGCCCGCGCGCAGCGTTTGCACGACGTCGAAGATCTTCTTGTACGGCGCACCATGGGCCGTCAGCAGGCTCTCGGTGCGGCCGGTTTTCGCCAGGGCGAGCAGCAGCGCTTCCGTCGACACGTAGGTATCGCCGAGCGTCTTTGCTTCCGTCGCGGCTTGATCGAGGGCCTTCTTCGCGTTGGGCGAGAAGTACACATCGTCAACACCAGCGACCTTCGGCTCGGCGTTGATGTCGGTCTGCATGACGTCGAGGAGCAGGTCGGTTTTGATGCCCAAGCGACCGAGCACCATCGGCACAGCGCTCTCCTGCTGCAGCACGAGGGCCTTCAGCAGGTGCTGCCCCAACAGCTGCTGATGCGATGCACCCAGACAGTCCTGCCGGGCCGTTTCGAGGGCTTCTTTGGCTTTGGCGGTGAACTTGTCGATCTGCATAAAACCTCCCGGTGCGCGGCTCGCTCCGTCGACCGTGACGTCGACAATGGGCAAGCGTTGACACCCCTCGCATACGCACGAGCCACGCGCGGGAAAGAGCAACGCCTGTGCAGCTGCGGCAAGATCGAGCAGCGAAGAAGCCCTTCAAGGGACTCACCTCGAAGAGAAAACCGCAAAGCTCGCGCGAGCAGTCAGGGGGCGAGCAACGCGGGCCACAGCAACGGCCACACCGCCAACGCCACGACGACACACAGCGCCATCACGGTGCTCACGCGCGCCACACTCACGCTGCGATGGCGTGGTGTTTTGGCGAACAGAAACAGCGCCAGGCGCACGATTGGCAACGCGGCGAGTGCTGCCCCACCAAACAGCACGGCGGGCATCCAGTGCACGCGCACGTCGACGTCGGCCGCCAGGATCTTTCTCAGCGTGTAGCCCGCGGTGGGAAACAGGCCGCAGGCATGGGCCGCCGCAAACACCACGAGCCCGCTGCGCCACGGAGCAAGGCGACCCGTGCCCGACACGTCTTCCCAGCTCGCCGTCGCCGTCGACAACCCGGGCAACGCCGCCCGCGCCAACGCCAACGCCACCACACCCAGCACGCCCACAGCGGCGGCCGCGCGCGGGTCTTTGCCCACCACCACGGCGGCCACGGGCAACACCGTTTGCAGGGCGGCGAGCACCGCGAACACGCGCGCCACAGCCCGTTGGTTCAGAGCCACCAGCGGCAGGCCGCACAGGCCCACCACGACGACGATCTGCGCCGGCAACGGCCCCAGCTTCGCCACCGCGTGCGCCAATGTGGGCCCCAGCGTGAGCAGGGTGAGGCCCGCCAACGCCGCCACGCCGGCTCCGGCACCATGGGCCAGGTCGACGCGCGGTCCCTGCATGGGCACGAGGCCCACCACGATCGCCAGGGCCACCGCGGTCAGCGCCGTCGACGTCGCGCCCGGCACCAGCAGCGCCAGCCCCAGCATCACCACGGCCGCCCCGCCGATGAACGCCTGCCGGGCCGCAGCCTCGACAGCGGCATCAACCCCCGCGCGCATGCTGAGCCCCGCGAACACCACGGTGGCGCAGGCGGCCCACGCCACCACGGTCAACGGCGGCAGGTCTCCGCCAGCACCAGCCGTGGGCACGGCCACGACGGTCGCGGCGGCCAGCCCCAGCGCCAACGCACTGCGTTCGCCGAGCACGTCGCTGCCTTCACCCACGGCAAACGCCGCCAAACAGGCCGCCACGGCCACGGCCACCATCGGTGTGGGTCCAAGGGCGAGCAGCGACAGCCCGACCACCAGCACGCCCGCCACCACCAGCAGCACCTGCTGGTGCACGCGCGAGACCTGCTTGCGCTCGCCAACGCCAGCGCCCACGGCTTCGAACACCACCGCCAGCACGGCGGCCACGAGCAGCACCAACGCGGCGGGGGAGAAGGTGGGTTGGATCATCGGGCCACCGCATCACACAGCGCCTGCAGCGGCCGCTGCGCCAGCACCATCGCCACCAGCGTCACCAGAGGGGCCATCAATCTGACACCCTGCCAAAATGACACCCTGATGTTTAGCGTGTATTTGCGGGTCGACGGCAGGGCCACGCGGGCGGCGACGGCGGTGGTGCCCACAGCTCCCAGCAGCACGGCCCCCACGCACCACAGGCCAGCCACGCCGACCACCGCGGTGGGGCTCTTGAGCAGGCCCACCAGCAGGGGCCACAGGGTGGTAGCGGTGCCGGGTCCTGGCAGCCCAGCGAGCAGCAACAGCAGGGCGGGCAGCAGCACGGCCAACAGGGGAGCGGTGCTCGAAAGCCCAGCCAATTCGGGGACTTTGCGCGTTTCGATCCGACGTTCCACGGCTTCGATCATCGCCAGCAAGCCGCAGCCGGCCACCCCCGCCGTCGCCGACAGCAGCATGGCCAGCGCCACCGACGTGCCATCAACGCTGGCCGCCAACACCGCCAGCGCCACAATCGCCCCCAGCAGGCCGTTGTAGTGGGCCACGAGGCGCCGCAGGTCGCGTTCGCCCACCAGCAACGCGGCCGCCACCGCCGCCGCCAGGCACAGCACCACGGCGAAGACGGGCAGCACCTCGGCCAACGCGGTGGGCGCCCACGGGCCCAGCAGCACCGTGGCGCGCCACAACAGCACCGCCCCCAACGGCGCGCTGGCGCCGACGGTGCAGGCCGCGGCGGCCACCGGGGCCATCTCGAGCACCGGCAGCGCCCACAACCCGTGCACGCCCGCCGCCAGCCGCACAAGCCCAGGCCCAAGGGCGGCCACGACGACGACGCTGTCGCCAAAGCCATGGTGCCCGTTGCTGCAGATGGCCAGAGCCGACAGCCCCGCTCCGTCGACGATCAGCCACAACGCCGACGCCCGCCACGTCACCGTGCCGCGCTCGGGCCCACCAAACAGGGCCACCAACGCAAAGCCGGGCACCGCGGCCACCGAGGCCGCCGCCGTGGCCAGGCGCACGTCGTCGAGCAGCAGCGCCAACAAGGTGCTCGCTTCGAGCGCCAACAGGGCCACCACGTAGGCCATCGTCTCGTGCTGCACGCGCGGCGCACCGGCACGCAGGGCAACAGGCACCACGATCGTCGTCGCCAACACCGCTGGCAGCACCGTGGGCGACAGCCGCAACGTCGGCAGCGCGGCCATGGCTGCCACAGCGTCGACGCCGGTGCCCACAAGCCCAGGCCAGGCCACCAGCACGCACACCCCGAGGACAGCGACGACGACGAGGCACGTCACCATCGCCACCATCCGCAGCGTGAGCCGGTCGGCGGCCGGCAACACCACGGCCACCGCCGCCCCCAGCAGCGGGAGCACGGGCAGCGCCCAGATCAAGCCGGCCAGCGAAATCTGCACGTCGTCAGCCTCCCCACGGGTGCTGCAACCACACGAGGGCCGCGACGACCGCAAAGCCCAACACCAGCGTGCGTTGCGCGCCGCCGGCCTGGGTCCCGCGCATCACCCACGCCACCACCCACGCCACCGCCGCGGGCACGCGCTGCAGCAGCACCGACAACGTCGCGGGGATGAGGTTGGCGGCCAGAATGCGCGACAACACCTCGACGCCATCCGACACCGAGCGCGCCACCATGCTGTCGCGTCCCGCGAGGATCGCGAGCCTGGCCGCAACACGCTCGACACCAGGGAGGCGCAGCAGCCCTGCCCCCGGCGGTGGCCCGTCTTTGCGGCGGTGCCACAGCACCATCGACACGATCCACGGCAGCACCCCAGCGATGAGCAACAGCGTCGCGAACGTCGTCGGCGACAGCGGCGGTGAGCCAAACCCACCAACAAACAAGCCACGCACCGGCGCGCTTTCAGCAAGGCTGGGCGCGAGCAGGGAGCGCGCGGGCCCGGCGTAGTCGATGGCCAGCGGCAGCAGGTTGAGCAACGGCGCTGGCAGTTCCAGCAGGGCCAGGCCCGGGCCCACAAACGCGAGCAGCATCGCCGGCATCACCGGCCACAACGACGTGGGCGCCACCTCGCGCGTCGAGCGCTCGCCGGAAAACACCAGGTGCACCACGCGCCACGTTGCCAGCGCCATCACCCACCCACCGACGACGACGAGCACCGACACCACCGCCGGCATCCGCTGCGAGGTGAGCGTGGTTTCAAGCACGCGTTCCCACAGCACCCAGCCCGAAAACGGCGGCAGCACGGCGACAGCCGCAGTGAGCAACAGCCGTGTGGTGTGCAGGCGCGGCACCACCGATTCAAGGCCCGACAACGCCACCGGGTCGCGTTCGTCGACGACAACGACCAGCGCATGAAACGCCCACGGCAGCCCCATGCCTGCCACCAGACACAGCAGCACACCAAGCACGAGGGCCGACACCGTCGTCGGCACCACCGCCAACACCGCCACGAGCCCCGCCAACGCCGCCAACACGTGGGTGTCGATGCGCAACAGGTCGCGCCCGGCCAACGCCAGAGCACCAGCGGCAATCGTCGTCGTCACGCCGACCCACACGAGGCCGTCGGTGGCTTCGGGGCTCAGCGCCAACACCGCGTGCAACCGCACCAGCAAAATGCCCGCCGCGGCCTGCTGGGCGGCGTGCACGAGGCCAGCGGTGGGAGCCGGCAGATTCTTTGACGCCGTGAGGTCGCGCAGCAGGGGCCAGCACCACAGCCCCGATCGCGTCGCCGCCGCGACGATGACGCCCGTGCCCGCGATGAACCACAACGTGCGATGGGCGAGGCCGCCAAACACGCCCACGTCGGCGACACGCGTCCACGGCTCGAGCGCTGGTGGCCCGGCCAACAACGCCTCAAAGCTCAGGCCGCCCAGCGAGGTGTGCAGGGCAAACAGACCCACGACGAGGGCGAAGTCACCCAGGCGGTGCAAGGCAAACGCGCGGATGGCGGCGTTGCCCGCGGGTCGAGCGCCGATGGCCACCACGGGCACGACGGTGCAAGCGACCCCCAGCAGGCCGAACACGACGGCGAGGTCGCCGATGTCTTCGACGAGCAACAGCGCCAACACCAGGCCGAAGATCAACAACCCGCCGGCCCGCGTGGCGCGCCCCGCCGGAACGAGCGCGGTGCCCAGCACGCCCAGGCCGCCCACCACCCCCACGCCAACCAGCAGGGGTACGGTCAGCGGCTCTAGCCCAAGCCGCAGGTCGGCCACGCCAGCCAGACCCCAGCGGTCGAGCAGGCGGGCGCCGATGTAGGCGGATTCATCACCACCAAAACCGCCAGCGCTGGTGCAGGACACCGCACAGTGCACGGCGAAGCAAGCAGTGGCAGCGCCCGCCAGACCGGTGAGGGCTTGCGCCAAACGCCCCGCGGGCAGCAGAAAGACCAGCAGCGCCGCGGCCCACGGGATGGTGAGCAAAAACGACAGGGTGTCGAATGTGATGGGTTTCATCCCTGCAGCTCCCGCAATTCGTCCACGTGGTCGCTTCCTCGGCGGCGGTGCACCGCAACCGCCACCGCACACAGGGTGGTGACCAGCGCCAGACCACTGCCGGCCAGCACCACGGCCACACCGCTTTGCCCCTGAACGACGGCGATGGCGGCCAGGGCCAGGCTGGCCTGCCCAATGGCTGCTGCCGCTGCGAGCAACGATCGCCGCAACACCGCGGTGGCCAAAGACACCACCACAATCGCCACCGCGCACGACACCACGATCACGCTGAGCGTTGGGCTCATCGGGCCTCCCGTCGACGCGCGAGCAGCGGCACCACCACCGCCGCCCCCGCCAGGCTCAGCAGGGTGAGCGCTTCGGGCACAGCGGTGTTGTCGGCGCTGGGAGCAGAAGCCCCTGCGGCAATGTCGGGCCACAGGGAGACGGCCACGAGGAGCAACGGCACGAGCAGCAGGGTTTTCCACCAGCGCAACTGACGTCGTGGACGCGCGTCGACCTCGAGCACGGTCATCGCACCCAACATCACGAGGGTCATCGCTGCGGCGATGGGCAACAGGAGCAGCGCACCGGCAACGCCGTCTTCGGGCACCGCGGTAGCGAGGGCCGCCGCGAGTGCGCCACCCACCACGCACAATGCCACTGCCATGTGCTCAAGGCGTGTGGCCAACAGCGCGAGCACCGCCGCGACGACGCCAACTCCACCCAGTGCAACGACAACCCACATCACCCGCCCTGAGTAGCAAGGTTTGGTCACGACCACGAACCGCAACGCCGCTGTCCCGCTGCCCCGCACGACGGTGCCACCTGTCGCCGACTCAATGGTCCCGCCGCGTTTCACCTCTGCTGATGCTCACGGTAGGGTGCAGGCATGTCGTTGCGTCTTCTGCTCGCCTGCCTTGCTGTTGGTTCGATCGTCGGCGTCTCGACGCCTGCCCTTGCTGGTGGCGAAGGTGAAGGTGAAGGTGAAGGTGAAGGTGAAGGTGAAGGCGAAGGCGAAGGTGAAGGCGAAGGAGAGGGTGAAGGCGAAGGAGAGGGTGAGGGTGAAGGCGAAGGTGAGGGTGAAGGCGAAGGAGAGGGTGAGGGTGAAGGCGAAGGTGAAGGTGAGGGCGAGGGCGAAGGCGAAGGAGAAGGTGAAGGCGAAGGTGAGGGTGAAGGCGAAGGTGAGGGTGAAGGCGAGGGTGAGGGTGAGGGCGAAGGAGAGGGTGAGGGTGAAGGCGAAGGCGAACCCGTGGCGTGCAAGCCGGGGTGCATCGACGAGAACACCGAAGGCCTGTGCACGTCGTCAGGGGCGCTTGTGTCGTACGTGTGTGGCGAAGGCGAAAAGTGCCTCGTCGACATCTGCGAAGCTGACCCAGCCCTCAACACCGGCGGTTGCACCTGCCACGACAGCGGCCCCACCGGCACCGTCGGCACCATCGCCGCGTTGTTGGTGCTTGGCCTGCTGCGTCGTCGTCGGAGCAATGCCTGATGCGCAAAGTGTTGCTCCTCGACGACGAACCCGCCGTGTTGTCGGTGCTCGCCGACTACCTGCAAGCACCCGGGCTTGAAATTGTCACGTGCCGCGAGATTGAAGCCGCCGAGGCCATCCTCGAGCACCACCGCTTCGACGTCGTCGTCACCGACCTGCGGGTCAGCGAGCTTGGCGGCCTCGAAGGCATGCGCCTTATCCGCTGGGTGTCCACGCACTTTCCCGAAACCACCGTGCTCGCGATGTCGGGCTACGTGAACGACGACGTGCACGCGCTGGGTCGAGCGGTGGGTGCGCAGGCCATCCTCGAAAAGCCGATCGATCTGCGTCGTCTGCGCCGCTACGTGCACGGCGAAAATGGTCTGCCCGCCGAAGCGCCCGAGGGCACGGTCGCCGAGGTCGACCTGCTCGATGATTTCCTCGCCACGGGGGCGATTCGCTCGGTGCTGCAGCCGATCGTCGAGGTCGCCGCGGGTGGTGCCGTGGGTGCGCCCACGTCGCCGTTTGTGGCCCATGCCTGGGAATCGTTGGCGCGGGCACCGGCCACCACGCCGCTGCGCAACCCCGAGATCTTGTTTTCCTACGCGAGCCGCAAAGAGCGCCTGTGGGAAACCGACCTGCTCTGCATCAAGGCCGCCCTCGCCGAGGCCACCAGGCTGAAGCTGCAGGGGCGTTCACGGCTGTTCATCAACACGCAGCCGCGCTCGATGACGAACCCGTCGTTTGCCCCGGTGGTCATCGACCTCGTCAAGGAAGCAGGGTTTCACAACAGCGAAATCGTTTTCGAGCTCACCGAGCAGCAAACGATCGTGAACCCACAGGCGTTCGCCAAAACCCTGGGCAAGCTGCGCGACCAGGGCTTCCAAATCGCCCTCGACGACTACGGCGTCGGCTTTGCCAACCTGCGGCTCGTGCAGGATTTGCGGCCCGAATACCTGAAGCTTTCGGGCTACTTCTGCCGCGACGTCCACAAAGACCCGTTCAAGCAGATGATCGTCAAAGCCACCGGCGAGATGTGCCACCAGCTCGGCATCCCGGTGATTCTCGAGAGCGTTGAAACCGCCGACGAGCTCGAGGTCGTGCGCTCGCTGAACATCGACTACGGCCAGGGCTACTTCTTCGCCCGCCCAGCCCCCGCCGCCGACTTCCTCGACGGCAGCCGGATCGTGATGGGCTCGCCCGTCGCCGTGTCGCGCCCCCGCTGATCCCGACATCTCCATGATCTTCGATCATGGAGATGTCGGGATGTGCTTCTTCGGGGGCTGATGCAGCCCCCGCCCCACGCAGCGTGGG
>JBIKRQ010000588.1:0-3269 GCA_044349155.1 Myxococcota bacterium | reverse complement strand
AGGCTGGGGCTTCCCCGGCTTGCCGGTGACCTCAACTGACCGAACCGCCGGATGCGGACCCGCCTGTCCGGTGGTGTGGCAGGGGAAGACCGGGCACCGCCCGTCTCCCCTATGCCGATTGCGTCGTGTTCGTGGCGCTCAGCGCGCGAGGAACGCCTTCACCGCGGCCTCGTCCGCTGTCGCCTTCGCCGTCGTGACGACGAGGGTGCGGCCATTGCCCACACTCACCTTCACCTGCTCACCGAGCGCGAGCGCTGCCTTCAGCTCGGGTCGCGCACGCAGCACGGCGAACCACGCCTCGGAGTAGGCCTGCACCACGAGGGTCTTGTCGCTGCCCTTGCTGCTGGCGTCGACGAAGAAGCCATCCTTGAACGTGAAGGTGCGCCCCAACGCCTGCTGTGTTGTCGTCGTCGCCTGTCGTGTGGCGGTGTCGCCCTTGAGCTTCGCGATCTCCTTCGCGGCAGCCACGCCCGAGGCACCGCCGTCGACGCGCAGCGAATCCTTTGCCTTCTCAGCCTTGCGCTCCATCTCCTCGGCGCGCTTGGCAGGTGCCGCAGCAGCGGGCGCAGCGTCGTCACGCGGACCGAACCAACCGTCGCCTTCGCTCGCCATCGGCATGGGCATCGGCATGGGCATCGGCATGGGGCGCGGCGGAGGCGGCGGCATGTCGTCGGGGCGCGCCACAGCACCGGGCTCGAGCACGAGGTAGCTCGTGTACGGCGTGACGATGCCAAATCGTGTCGCCAACTGCGTGACCTCGTCGACCAGCCCGCGCTGCTCGCCCTTTTGGCGAATCTCGTCGAGCAACATGCCCACCTGGCGCTGCGCCCACAGCCGCGCCACAAACGGATTCTCGGTGTTGCGATCGGCGAACTCGACGTCGGCGGTAAAGCTACGGGCGCCCTTCGGCGTCTGCCCCGTCAACGTCACCTTCGCCTTGCCCGCGTTGCGGTAGCGCCCCACGACGACGAGCTGCTGCCCGCGAAACAAGTCGCCCAACGCGCGCGGCAGCGCCCCAAACGTCGACACACCGTCGATGCTCACGTTCAGGTCGGCGAGCACGGGGTGGCTGATGCGCTCGTAGAAGGCCTCGACCTCGTCCTTCAGCCCAGCACCATCCTTCAGGTACAGCGCCGAACCACCGTTGTTGCCCGCGAGTTTGTCGAGGAGGATCGTGTTCAAGTCGTCGCCCACGCCGAGCACAAACAACCGGCCCGCTTTTGCCGAGCGCTGCTTCTCGGCCAGCTGCACCAACTGCGCGGTATCGGTGTCGCCGATGGTGGGGCGGCCATCGGTCAGAAACACCACCATCAACGGTGCCTTGTCGCTGCCTGTAGCGGTCGAGAACGCGACTTCGAGGGCCTCGCCGATGTTCGTGCCGCCCAGGGGCTCAAGACCGCGCACAAAGCGTTGTGCTTCGCCCACGTTGGCCTTCGATGCCGACACCATCTTCGGCTTCCACGCCTCGGCATAGCCGCCGAACGACACAATCGAGAACAGGTCGTCTTCGCCGAGCTTGCCCAGCACCTGCGCCAGGGCTTCGCGCACGGCGGTCATCTTGCTGCCCTCCATCGAGCCCGAGGTGTCGACGACAAACGCCACGCGCTTGCCGATAATCTCGCGGTCGCGCACGTCGTCACGGGGCGAGGCCAGCAGCATGTAGTAGCCAGGTTCGTCGCCCTCTTTGTAGGTGAGCACGCTGATGCCGACGTCTTTGTCGTCGACCGACCAGAACACGCGCAGGTCGTTGGCGAGCGAGAAGTTGTTCTTCTCGAGGCTGGCATCACCGCTGTTGTCACGTCGACGAGCAGCAAGGGTGTGCGTCGGCGAGTACAGGTTCTTCAGCGGTGCGCGGCCATCGATGTGCAGGTTGAAGGTGAAGTCCTGCAGCGTCGACGTCGCCTGCTGGTCCGTCTTCATCGGGTAGCTGTAGCGAAACAGGCCGCCGTCGTAGTCGACGAGGTGCGAGTAGGTCAGCTCAATCCGCTGCGTGCCGTTGGCGGGAATCGGAAACACCCGAATCTCGACGAGCTCGCTGTCGACGTAATCGATGAGCCCCGGGTCGCGCGAGCGCCGCACAATCGACTCGTAGATCTGCCGCGCCTTCTGCCGCTCCATCACCGAGCCGACTTCGCGCTTGCCGTTCATCCACAGCGCAAGTTCGTCGACGGAAGCACCCTTCGGCATCGGGAACAAAAACGTCGCCTCGAGCTGCCGGTTGGTGGGGTTTTGAAACGTCATGTCGACATGCGTGGTGGCGCCGCGCTCCTTCACCTTCACGTCGACGCGGTGGTTCAACAGCGAAAGCGGCGCCACCCCCGGATCCGTGGGCACGAGCAAACCAATGGCCGAGGCAGGAGCCGCAAGGCCGACAGCAACGAGGAAAGCGAGCAGGTAGCGCATGCAGAAGCCCTCGGCCCCACGGTACGCCAGGTGCGGCGCCGGGGGTCGAGGGCTTCAAACGGACAAAGAGCTCGGATGGTCTGCTGCTCAGAAGTCTTCGTCGAGGATGCTCCCGGTGGCCACCACGCGGCAGCTCTCGGCAGCCGCTGCATCGCCGCAGCTGCCGTCGCAGTCGTAGAAGCGAATGCCACCGAGGAAGACAGAGCAAGCGTCGGTCTTGCAGTTGCTTGCACTGAACTGGAGGTCACCACCACATCCAGCAGGCTGCCGGTAGATGTTTCGTGCTCCGCCGTCGATGTGCGCTGAAGTGATCGCACTGGTGGCGATGTCGGGACCGGTCACACCACCAGCGGCGATCTGTGCGGTCCCCACGGCGTTTGCTGCGAGCTTTGCCGTCGTCACCGAGCCAGCTGCAAGCCTGTCAGCATTCACAGCACCCGCTGCGATCGTCGCGGTCGTGACAGCGTTTGTGGCCAGCTGGCTGGTTGTGACCGCCCCCGCGGCAATCTTCGCGGTGGTGACTGCACCACCGGCGAGTTGGTTTGCCGTCACGGCGTTTGTTGCGAGTTTCGCTGTCGTCACCGCGCCGTCGGCGATCATCGTCGTGACGACGCCAGCGGCATCAATCGAAAACACCGTGCCCGCCAGTCTCAGGCCGCCGCCTGCGCCAGCGGTGAACCGGAACGAAGCTGCAGCCAGACCCGCAAGCGTGGTCGCATCAGCGGCGTGGCTCGCTTCTGCCGCGTGGCTCGCTTCGTCAGCAGTGCCCGCTTCGGCGGCGCGCAGAGCATACGGCACGGCACGAAGAGCGGTTCGCGGCGCCAGGCGGTCGTCGTTGAGGGTCACCTGCAGGAACAGGTTGTCGC
>JBIKRQ010000587.1:0-3276 GCA_044349155.1 Myxococcota bacterium | reverse complement strand
GCCACAATCCTCGACGGTCGCTCGCCATCACCCGGGTCGCTGCGTGCAGTGAGAAGCCGTCGATGAACGCCGACAACGGCGCCCGCCGATCGGTGCGGGGGAACAGCGCCGGCGAGGGTGTCGCCGAGCGGGTTGCGCATGCTCGGGCTCAGCAGTGTCGACGACGTCACAGGCGCCTTTGGCAGCAACGTGCTGGCGCCCGTGGTGGTGCAGTAGCAGCGCGGTGTCGCCTCGGTGGCGACCACGTGTCTGTCGACGATGGGTCCAGGCGTCCAGGTGCAGATCTGCGGTTGCAGGCAGACCGGGCGTCTGGAACAGAAGCACCATGCGACGAATTGTGTCTCTATGTGTTGGGCTGGCGTTGGCTTCTTGTGCTGGCGAGCCCGTCGATCCACCCGTCCCTGAGCCCAAACCCGAGCCCTTGCCCGGTCGCCTCGTCGTCAACGAGGTGAACTGCTCGAAGAACCCCGAAGAGTTCGTCGAGATCGCAAATGCGGGCGAGCAGGCGATAAGCACAGCTGGGCACGTGATTGCCGGCGCGTTTGACGACGACAACACCTTCGCCGTTCCCGAACGCCTGCTTGCCGGTGGTGAGCGCGTGGTCGTGCGCGGCGACCTTGGCTTGTCGTGTAAGACCGAAGGCGCGGTCCTGCTGCTTTCCGGCGTGGTCGTCGACGAGGCGCCGATTCGCGGCGGCGATGCCGATCGCACCACATGGTCGCGCGTGCCCGACCTGACGGGGCCGTTTCAGCCAGCACAGCCCACGCCACAGAAGGTGAACAAGCCCTTTGTCGACGAGCGCGACACCGTGTTCGACATCGAAGAAGACGTCGCGATGGTCGACATCTTCGTCGACGGCGATCACGAAGACCTGCTGCGCCAGCAGGGCAAGGGTGCGGGCTATGTGCCGGCACTTTTCATGTTCACCGACAGCCTTGGCACCTCGGCGGTGCAGCGGGCCGACGTGCGCATCAAGGGCAACATCACGCTGCGCGAGTGGGACGGCAAACCGTCGCTGAAGATCAACTTCGCGCGTCACGACGGCCCTGGTCCCATCGAGTTCCGCGGCTTGCGCAAGATGACGCTGAACAACCTCACCTACGACCCGAGCTTCATCCGCGAGTACCTGTCGTACGCGGTGATGCGCGAGGCGGGGCACCCGGGGCCGCGCGTCACGTGGATCAACGTGTTTGTGAACGGCGAAGACAAGGGCCTGTACACCACGATCGAAACCTACGACCGCGTCTTCCTCGCCGACCACTACGCTGGCACGCAGGTGATGTACGAGTCTGACGGGCAGACGCCCGTGGGCTCGCTTGGCGGGTTTGACGTCGACGAAGGCGAAGAAGATTTCGCGCCCCTCATTGCGCTCGCCTCGAAGCTCGACAGCATTCCGCCTGGTTCAACAAACGTGATTGCCGCCGTACCCGAGGTGGATTGGCGGCAGATCGCCCGTGTGTTTGCCCTCGAAGACCTCGTGGGCCACATCGACGGACACAAGGGCGCCTGCCACAACTTCTTCTTGCACGTCGACAACGCCGGCAAGTGGAGTGCGCTGCCGTGGTCGGTCGACTTGAGCCTGCTGTCGCCGTTTGACGGCGAAGACGAGTCTCCGCTGAGGTCGTGCGCGACGTTGTCGACGTTGTGCGACACCGACCCGCAGTGCCGTGCGTGGTTTGAGCGTGACCGGGATCGCGCCGCACAGCAGGTGTTGCGTCCGTCGTTCGGCACGAGCTGGCGCGACATCGTCGTTCCGATCGCCGATCGCCTGCAGCCGTTCGCGCATCCGGGGGAGGAGCCGTTTACAAACAACGGCTTCACCGTTGCCACGGCTGACCTGAACCAAAACGCCAACGACGTCGTCGATTCGTTGGAGCGCCGTGCACAGCTCATCCGCTGTGCTGCAGGTGTTGCTCAGGGCCAGCCCGCCACCGAGCCCAACAACTGCAACGGTTTCACCGCCAACCCCACCAATTTCCGTCTTGAGGATCGCTGAACATGATGATCATCGCTTTGGTGGGAGCGCTCGCTGCGCCTGCCCAGTTTGAAAACGTTCCGCTGGAGTGGACGTGCTCGGCTTTCTTGTATGGCGACGGTGGTGGCTGCGATTGCGGCTGTGGCGTCGTCGATCCCGACTGCGGTGACCCTGCGACCTTCGAGCGCGCGAGCTGCTCGAAGAGCGCGTGCCCCATCGGTGCCGTGCCCAACGTCAACGATCCCACACGCTGCGTGACCAACACCTGCAACGACGGCTACGTCGGCGAAGGCGAGACCTGCGACGATGGCGGCGCCGAAGGCACAGAGTTCGACGGCTGCGGCAGCGATTGCAGCACCATCGCCGATGGCTTTCGCTGCTCGAGCCAGGGGGCAGGCTGCCGCGCGGCGGGTTGCGGCGATGGCTTCGTCGACGTGCGGCGTGGCGAGCAATGCGACGACGCGAACGACACGCCGGGCGACGGCTGCAACGCGTGCGTGGCGGAGGAAGGCTACGTCTGCTTCATCTTCTCAGGTTGTTTCCAAACGACCTGCGACGGGAACTGGGAGCTCGATGGCGAGACCAGAACGGGTGAGGCCTGCGACGACGGCAACGACGATCCCAACGATGGCTGTGACCAATGCCAGTTGCAGGAGGGCTACGTCTGCACCCAACAGTGTTTCGAGGAGTGTCGCGTCGAATGCTTCGAGATGACGTGCGGCAACGGTCGACTCGAACGCGATCTGATTGGTCGCGGTGAAGGTTGCGACGACGGCAACCGACGCAACGGTGATGGCTGCAATTCGCAGTGCGAGGCCGAAGACGGTTTCGTGTGTGACGAGCGCGGCTGCTTCGAGGTCGAGTGCGGTGACGGCATCCTCGTGCAGCGCGTCGAGCAGTGCGACGACGGCAACACCAGCGATGGCGATGGCTGCAATGGGACGTGCTCGGAGTTTGAGCCGGGCTTCGTCTGTCCGTTCGACGGTGGTCCGTGCCGGCCGATTGTGTGCGGCGATGGCATTCAGGAAGGCGACAACCTCGGCAGCGTGTTTGAGCAGTGTGACGACGGCAACGAGGTCGACGGCGACGGCTGCACCAACTGCACGTTTGACCCGCCGGTGTGCGGCGATGGCATCCTTGTTGGCAGGAACTTTGGAGGCCCCGAAGCGTGCGACGATGGCAACACCGTCGGCGGTGCGGATAGGACGAACAGGGCGCCTTTTCAAAGGGCGGCCTTGCAGCACCCCCGCCCAACTTGCTCTTTTGTTCGGACTCACGGCCCGCTGAACCCGCCCAAAACC
>JBIKRQ010000190.1:0-12291 GCA_044349155.1 Myxococcota bacterium | reverse complement strand
GACGGCGAAGTGGCGATCATCGACGAGGTCCACACCGCCGACTCCTCGCGCTTCTGGGTGGCCTCGACGTGGGCCGAGCGCCTCGCGGCCGGCCAGCCCCCCGAAATGCTCGACAAGGAGAACCTCCGGCGATGGCTTCTCGCGCAGGGCTACAGCGGCCACGGCACGCCGCCTGTGTTGAGCGACGAGGTCCGCATCGATCTCGCCGCCCACTACTGGGACCTCACCGAGCGCGTGTTGGGTGTGGCGTTCTCGCCGACCGCAGGCGGTGCTGCGCGTTTGCAAGCGGCGGTCGCTCGGTTCCAGAATGGGACGACTGCAACATCTTGAAATTGCAGGATGTTTTCCGGTCGTCTCACGCGTTGTGAACAATCGGCCTGAAAAGTTGAGAGCTTCGTCACGATTGACCACGATGCAGGCGTGACAGTTGGCCATGTGAACATCGATCGAGCTGGTTCCGTCGTCGCCAGTGATGTGACGACGCGACCGTTGTTGGCTGAACACGCGGGCAAGTACCGCGTGCACCGCGCCGGCACGATGCTCGTCATGACCCTCGACGAGGGCACGGGCGCTGTTGCTCGCGACGGCGAAACCCTGTGCATGTGTGGCGACGTGTCGGCGATGCCGATGCTGGCACTCATGAACCTGCTCGGCCAAAACCGCGAGACCGGCCGGCTCGTGCTCAAGCGCGGCTCGATCGAACGCGTGGTGCTGCTGCACAACGGCGACGTCGCCAGCATTGGCAGCAACCTCGCCGCCGACCGCCTTGGCACCTTCCTCGTGCGCCTGGGCAAGGTCAGCGAGAAGGCCCTCGAAGAAGCACAAGACGACGCCACGCGCACCGGTAAGCGCATCGGTCAGGCGTTGTTGGCCCGCGGGCTCATCGACACGCACCAGCTCTGGCGCGCGATTCAGGAACAGATCACCGAGCTGTTCGCCGACGCCGTGCAGTGGGAAGACGGCAGCTTCATCCTCTACCGCCTCGCACCGAACTTTCAGTTCCCGTCGACGCCACCGCTGCCCATGCAGGGGCTGCTGCTCGAAGCCGTGCGCCGTGCTGACGAGATGAGCGTGTTTCGCGAACGCATTCCGTCGACGGCAGCCCGTTTGCGCCGCACCGATCGCGAAGCCAGCGGCGATCTCGTCGACGACAGCGACTACGATCTCGCCCGTCGCGCCATGGGCGTGTTGAACCCGGAAGCGTCGGTCTCCGACGTCGCCCGCGCCCTGCACGTCGCCGAGTTCGACGCCACGCGCGCCTGCTACCACCTGCTCAAGTTTGGCGTCGCCGAACTCGTGAAGGCCGCAGCGAACGCACCAGCACACCGCTTGAGCCGCGAAGACGCACTCAAGGTCGATGTGTTCAACGTCGCCTTCCGCGAAATCCACGACGAGATCGTGCGTGCGGGCAAGCTCGATCGCTTCGTCGTCGGCGTGCGCAAGTACCTCGCCGATCCCGCGCATGCGGCCCACGCGTTCTTCACGGGCGTGCTGCCCGATGCCAGCGGTGCACTCCCCGTCGACGTGCTCGCCCGCAACCTCGGCGCGCTCACGGCCGAGGGGCACGACGCGTCCACGGTGATCGTCGAAGCGCTCAACGAACTCACGTTCTTCATGCTGTTTCAGTGCGGCGAGCTGCTCGACCCCGTCGCCGACGACAACCTTGGCCGTCGCGTGCGCCTGATCCACGCGTCGCTGCGCTGACGGAGCCGCCGTGCGTTGGCTGAAAAAGGCCCTGGGCCAAACCGGGCGCAAGGTCGCCGAAGAGCGCTGCACGAAGGGCTACATCGCCGCGCGCGAAGGCCGCCTCGACGCCGCACAAAAGCTCTACGCCGACGCCGCCGACGCCGACGACACCCTTGCCGTCGCCTGGTTCAACGCCGGCCAAACAGCCCTCGAGCGCTTCAACCGTGACAGTGCGGCGCTCAACGAAGCAGAACGCAGCCAGCGCCTCGATCAGGCCTTGACCTTCCTGGTGCGCGCCGTGGCCACCGACGACGCCCACGCGCCATCCTGGCGCGCGCTGGCCCGGGTGCAGGAGCGGCTGGGGCAGGTCGAAAACGCTGAAGCCTCGTGGGGGCGTGTCGAGCGCTGCCTGCTTGCCGGTGGCGGTGAACTCTCGCCCGAAGACCGCGACGCCCTCGCGTTGGCCCGCACCGAGCGCCAGCGCTTGAAGCCTGCGGCCGAACTCGCCTCGACGTTGCACACAGCAACCACCTTGCTCGGCGCCGACGACGTCGATGCTGATGCCGCGGGTGCTGCTATCGACGCGTTGCTGCTCGCGCGCGACGCCGCCCTCGTCGTCGGGCTCGTTGTGCCAGCCCACACCCTGGTGGTCGCCGGCGGTCTTGCACGCAGAAGCGCCGACCTCGAACGCGCGCGTACGTTGTTCGAGGCCTCGCTCGTCGAGCACCCGCGCGATCTCGAAGCGCTGCGCAACCTCGCCACCGTCTGCCAGGGCCTGGGCGACGTGCAGGCGGCACTGCGGGCGTCGATGCAGGCCTACCGGCTCGACCCCACCGACGCGGGCCTCGTGTGCAACGTCGGCGTCTGCCACCTCGCGGCGGGCACGTTGTCGTCGGCGCGCGAGTACGTCGACCTCGCCCGGCAGCTCGCGCCCAAAGACCCGATCGTGTTGCGGGCGGTGGCCGCTGTCGTCGAGGCCGAGCAGACGTCCGCAGCGCGCTGAGCAGCACGGCTGACCATGACTGGCGGGGAAGTTTCCCCGCCCACCCCTCAAAACCATTCGCCTCGGCGACAAAACCGCAAAGCCGGTTTTCTCTTCGAGGCTCAACGGGCATTGCGCGGCGGTGCTGCGGTCGCTCTTCTTCAGGCATGCGCAACAACGACGTCGTCGATGTCCTCGTGGTGGGCGGTGGTCACGCTGGCTGTGAGGCTGCCCTTGCTGCGGCACGCCTTGGGCACAGCACGTTGTTGGTCACGGGCAGCATCGATCGCCTGGGCGCCATGAGCTGCAATCCGGCCATCGGCGGCGTGGGCAAGGGCCACCTCGTCAAAGAGCTCGACGTGCTCGGTGGCGAGATGGGCCGCGTCGCCGACCTCACGGGTATCCACTTCCGCACCCTCAACGAGTCGCGCGGGCCGGCGGTGCGCGCCACGCGCTGCCAGTCCGACATGGACCGCTACGCCGCCACCATGAAGCGCGTCGTCACCACCACGCCGAACCTGCGCCTGCGCCAGGACGACGTCGTCGGCCTCGTCGTCGTCGATGGTCGCGCCGCTGGTGTCACCACGCGCCACGGCGAAACGTTGCGCGCGCGCAGCGTGATTTTGACGACGGGAACGTTCCTCGGTGGCCTGCTGCACCGCGGTTCCGACAAGGTGCCTGGCGGTCGCGCGGGCGAGGCCCCCGCCGCCGGTTTGTCGTCGTCACTCGCGGGCCACGGCCTCCAGCTGGGGCGGCTGAAAACCGGCACGTGCCCGCGCATCGACGTGCGCACCATCGACCTGTCGGTGCTCGAGGAGCAAAAGCCTGACACGCCCGCGCCGCGCTTCAGCCTCGACCACAGCGACCCGTCGTGGACGCCGCCATTGGCGCAGGTGTCGTGCTTTCTCACACGCACCACCACACACACGCACAATGTGATCCACGACGCCGTCAACTCGGGGCGCTCGCCGCTGTTCAACGGCAGCATCGAGGGCAAGGGCCCGCGTTACTGCCCAAGTCTCGAAGACAAGGTCATCCGCTTCCCCGACAAAGACAGCCACCTCATCTTCCTCGAGCCCCACGGCCTCGACACCTTCGAGGTCTACCCAAACGGCCTCTCAACCAGCCTGCCCACCGACGTGCAGCTCGCGTTTTTGCGCACCATCCCGGGGCTCGAACACGTCGAGGTCACCCGCTGGGGCTACGCCGTCGAATACGACTACGTCGAGCCCACGCAGCTGCTGCCGTCGCTGCAAACCAAAGCGATCCCCGGCTTGTTCTGTGCGGGCCAGCTCAACGGCACCACCGGCTACGAAGAAGCCGCGATCCAGGGCCTGCTGGCGGGCATCAACGCCGCGCGGTTGCTCGACGACAAAGCGCCGATCGTGTTGCGCCGCGATCAGGCCTACCTGGGCGTGCTCGTCGACGACCTGATCACCAAGGGCACCGACGAGCCCTACCGCATGTTCACCTCGCGCGCCGAACACCGCCTCGTGCTGCGCGAAGACAACGTCGTCACGCGCCTGCTCGAGGTCAGCGACGAGATCGGCCTTGCGTCTGCGTCGCGTCGCGAGCGTGCGCGTGCGTTTGAAGCCGCCGTCGCCGCCGAATCCGCGTGGGCCCGCAGCGCGCGCATCGAGGTGTCGTCGACGACGAACGCCCTGCTCGTTGCCGCGGGGACGGCCCCCATCACCGAGAACACCACCGCCGATCGCCTGCTGCGTCGCCCACAGGTCACAATGGCGATGGCCTGCGCGTTGGCCGGTCGTGACGACGTCGTCGACGCTGCCGTGGCCTGGCGCATCGAGGTCGAGCACAAGTACGGCGGCTACCTCGATCGCGCCAAAGACGACGTCGCCCGCGAGCGCGCCCTCGACGACGAGCCCATTCCCGAGGCGTTGTTTTCGCGGTTGTCGTCGCCGGAAACACGATTGGCGGGCATCTCCAACGAGGTGCGCGAAAAACTGCTGCGTCTGCGTCCGCACACGTTGGGGCAGGCCAGTCGCATGAGCGGCATCACGCCCGCCGCGGTGGGCCTGCTCGCCGTCGAGGTGCGTCGCTTGCGTGCGTCGTCGCCGGCCTGACGCGTCAAGGGCCTGGCCGTGCGTCGGTCCGGTTCAACATCACGTTGGTGTTGAGCTTGATTTGAAACGGCACGTCGACGGTGAAGCCTTTGGGCGTCACGTCGAACGACGTCCCCGTCAAAAAGCCCGTCGGCGGCACCATCGACCACGTCGCCCGCAGGCGCCATTGCGAGGTGAAGCTTCGTCCGTGGTGCAGGCGTGGTGGGGGCGGCGTTGGCATTGCTGCCAGCGCGTGCTCGATGGCTTGTCCGATGCCGGCATCGATGCCGGTGTGCCCAGAAGGCATCGTAAATTCGAGCAGTTGCACAGTTCCCGTCGGGTCGAGCGTGAGCTTGATTTCAGCAATCGCCTGCACGCGAAACGCGCCCTTGCGGCTGCGAAACAGCTCGCGAAGCCGTTCGGTTCGCGCCGGCGGCAACGTCGGCTGGATCCCGTTGGCGTACTGCTTCGCCATGTCGAGATACGCCTGCCACGCCTCGCCCCAGGCGGCGCTGTCCTCGACGAGCCCGCGCATCATGCCGATCTGGGTGGTGCTCGCCCCGCCGTCGTTGAGTTCCTTGACCGCCGGCTGCCACGCCGACGTGATGTGCACGCGCAGTTCGCGAAAGTAGTCGTCGGCGAGGCCTGCGGTGACGGCGTCGTCGGCGAGGTCTTCCTGCAGGTGCCGCGTGGCCGTCCGCGCGGCGGCGATGCTGTCGCGCACCGGGGCATCCACCTTCAGGTCCAACGCCCCCGCCAGGGCCGCCTGAGACGGTCCCAGAGGCCCGCCAGTGCCCAACACCGCATCGAGGCTGGTCGCGCTGCCGCGCCGGCGCAGCAGGCTTTCTGGTTCGTTTGGCGGGGCAGGGGCAGGCGACACCGCAGGCCCATCCGCAGTGGCCACGACCTCGGGCGGCTTCGTCGGCGCCTCGATCACGGGCGTCGGCGCAGCGTGCTGGCGCTCGGTCGGCGGCGGTTGCTGTGGCGTCGTCGGCTCGGGCTCAACCACGCGCTCGGGTTCGGGCGTGGGCTCGACGGGGGCTGGAGCAAACAACGCCACCTCGACGCGTTGCTCCGGTGCGGCCACGAGGCGCTGCTTCACGTCGCTGTCGACGACAACCAGTACCACCGCCGCGTGCACAAGCACCGCAGCGGCAACAGCCAGCAGGCGACGACGACGACGATCCACAGGCGCAGGTTACCGATCGCTCACGATGGAAACATGCTGTGAAAGCCAACGAGCGACAGCCCGCCGTCACAGCAGAAGATCCCGCCCGACACGTACGTGGCGCTCGACGACGACAACCACAGCGCCAGCTCCGCCACGTCTTCCACGCTGCCGAAGCGCTGCAGCGGTACCGACTTGCGAACGCGTTCGCGGGCCGCGTCGTCGGGCGTGAGGCGCTCCATGCCTTCAGTGCCGGCGATGGGGCCGGGCCAGAT
This sequence comes from Myxococcota bacterium, assembly GCA_044349155.1. Lineage (GTDB taxonomy): Bacteria > Myxococcota > UBA727 > UBA727 > VGSZ01 > VGSZ01. The sequence goes on along the minus strand of JBIKRQ010000190.1, from coordinate 6,117 downwards.
ACCGTTCACGCGCACGCCGAGCGGACCCCACTCGAGGGCCAGCGTCTTCGTCAGCATGTCGACGCCAGCTTTTGCGGCGCACACGTGGCTCTGCATGAGCGTGGGCAAACCGGCCTGCGGTGCCGAGATCACGACGACGCGCGCCCCCGGATTGCGCAGGTGGTCGAAGCCAACGCGGGCGGCGTTGAACGTGCCGAGCAGGTCGATGTCGACGACAGACTTGAAGGCGTTGGGCGACATCGCGAGTGCAGGCGCTGGAAAGTTGCCTGCCGCGCCACACACCAGCACGTCGATGGGGCCGAACTTCGCCACCGCGGCTTGAAACGCGGCCTGCAGCGCTGCCGGGTCGCGCACGTCGGCGGTGACGGCGAGGGCGCTGTCGGCGACTTCGGCGTTGAGGCCGTCGGCCGCAGCCTGCGCCTTCTCCGGCTTGCGCCCGAGCACGGTGACCTTGCTGCCCGCCTGTACAAGGCGACGCGCGATGCCGAGGTTGATGCCGCTGGTGCCGCCCGTGATGAAGGCGTGCTGTCCGTCGAGGATTCGCGTGGTGATGGCGCTGTTCATCCCGCCGGTGTTGGCCGGTGCGCGCAAAAAGAAAAGCCGCCCGGGAGGGCGGCTTTTTCACACGACGAGAACAGCAGCTCAGGTCGCGGGGGTCGCGGTCGTCGTCGTCTCTTCTTCGAGACCGTCGTCGGTGTCCTCGGTGTTGCCGAGCTGACCCGCCGGACGGCGCGAGCGAACGATGTCGACCTTGGGGCCGCCCTTCTTGGCGCCCGGACGAGGACCACGACGGTCGTCGCGACCGCCACGATCGCCACGCTCTTCGCGCTTCTCGCCCTTGTCTTCGTCGGAGTGACCCTTGCTGCGCAGGTACTCCTGGTGACGGCCGTTGCCCTCGGTGCAGGCGTCGGCGATGCGACCCACGAACAGCTTGATGCTGCGGATGGCGTCGTCGTTGGCCGGGATGACGTGGTCGATGCCGGTCGGATCGCAGTTGGTGTCGATGAGGGCGATGATCGGGATGCCGAGGCGCTTGGCCTCGTCGATCGCGATGTGCTCACGCTTCGGGTCGACGACGAACACGGCGCCCGGGAGCTTGTTCATGTCGCGGATACCGGCGAGGTTCTTTTCGAGCTTCTCGAACTCGCGGGTGAGCTGGATGACTTCCTTCTTCGGCAAACGCTCGAAGGTGCCGTCCTGCTGCATCTTCTCGATCGAGCGCATGCGATCGATGCCCTGCTTGATCGTCTTGAAGTTGGTGAGCATGCCGCCGAGCCAGCGGTTGTTCACGTAGAACTGGCCCGAGCGCTTGGCCTCTTCGGCGACGATGTCGGCGGCCTGCTTCTTGGTGCCGATGAAGAGGATCTTCTCGCCGCGGGCGACGAGGTTGGCGACGCGCTCGAAGGCGGTGTCGAACAGACCAACGGTCTGCTGCAGGTCGATGATGTAGATGCCGTTACGGGCGCCAAAGATGTAGGGCTTCATCTTCGGGTTCCAGCGGCGGGTCTGGTGACCGAAGTGGGCGCCGCATTCCAACATGTCGCGCATTGCAATCGTGGCCATGACTCATCTTCTTTCTGCCGACGCGAACGTCGGTTTCTGGGTTGATTCCTCCACGCTGCCGATCCGAAGAAATCCCCGGATGTGTTCGCGATACCGACGTCGACGTTTCCGTCGCTCGGCACCCCGCGAACTCCCCCGACCAACACCAGATGGCGAAAGGCGGGCGCTGCGTGTGCGTTGGGGCCGGTTGACGTCGACAGACGCGTTCGGCCCTCTTGAAAGCTCCACCGAGCTAGCAGCTCACAGGTGGCACCGCAAGCGAGCAAGTGACGATCTTCGTCGACAGCCGCGCCTCAGGAGCGACAGAAAGCGACACAGCCAGCATGGATGCGACCGAATGGAAGGTTGGCGACCAGGGATCTCGAGCCACCCCCACCCCCGCCCTTTTTGGGTGGGCTTTTGGATGCCCGTTTCCCTGAACACCTGTCAAGTGGGGGCGGCCAATCGACGATCCTGAACGGCCGTCAAGTGGGTCAGGTCGCCACTTCAATCAGCCGCACCAGCATCGAGGTGATCACCCGGTGAAAAGGCGACAGCACGACGCGCGCGCCGCCCATGACCAGCGCCGCCAACAGCAGCCACGACAACGCCTGACAAGCTGCCTCGTACTTGAGCGCCAGCGGTCGCGGCAGCAGGTTGAACAGCACCTTGCTGCCGTCGAGGGGCGGCACCGGGATCATGTTGAACAGCAGCAGCCCCACATTCAGCGTGATGAACTGAAACAGCGTCTCGGTGAACGCGCCCGAAGCGCCCGCGCGGATGCCGACAATCACGATCAACGTCGTGAGCACCGCCAGCACCAGGTTCGACAACGGCCCGGCGAGCGCCACAAACAGCTCGGCGGTGCCCATCATCACCCGCTTGCCGTCGAACTCGCGGGTGAACTTCGTCGGGTTGTACGGCGCCGGTTTGCCCGCACCGAACATCACGCCCGACCCCGACAGCATCAAAAACGCTGGCAGCGCGATGGTCCAGATCGGGTCGGCGTGGACCAACGGATTGAGCGTGAGCCGCCCCATGCGTTCGCCCGTCGGGTCGCCGAACCAGTTGGCCGTGGCGACGTGCGCCCACTCGTGCACGCCAATCGCGAGCACCAGCATGCAAATGCTGACGATGACATCGGCGATCACGTCAATTCACCCACTTCTGGTCCGACGGCTTCGGCACCACGTAGAGCTTCTGCTTCTTTTTCAGGCCAAGCCGCTCAAGCAGCTGCGACCAGGCCAGCTTCATGGCGTTGGGGCGCCACACGCCGAGCACCAAAAACGCCGCCATCAGCATGCCGCCGAGGTGGGCCGCCGCCGACGTGCCCGCCGTGCTGACGGCCTCCAGCAGCCACATGCCCGCCGCAAACCACACCATGTGGATCCCGCGCACCGGGATGGCGAAGTACACGCGCACGTCGCGGTCGCGAAAGAGCAGGCCCCACGCGACGATCAAGCCCAAAGCAAACGCCGACGCGCCCATCGCGAAGCCGCGCCCCGGCATCAGCATGCCGTTGACGACGACGAACACACCACCGGCCAGCACCGTCAGCAGCGCAAACAGCAGGTAGCGCCTGGCACCCCAGCGGTCTTCGAGCTCGCGGCCAAAGAAGTAGATCATGAGGCCGTTGAAAATGACGTGAAACGGGTCGTTCAGCATGTGCACGAACGCGTAGGTGAGCAGGCGCCACACCTGGCCGGAGAGCACGGCGTCCGTCGTCACGGGCAGGGCGTCCACCACGGCGGCCGCACCCGGCACGAAGTTCACGAGCACGCCTTCGACGATGAAGCACAGCAGCAGCGTGCCCAGGATCAGGGCGGTCATCGGCGGGATCAGCACCGCGCCCAGGCGAACAGGCTTCATGCAGGCCTCCATGCAAACAGCATCACGTCGACCATAGCCACCGACCGCCCCCGCTACTACGGCCGCGCCAACAAAGTCTTCAGCGTCGTTTGCAGGTAGCGAACCGCGGTGTGCAGCGTGGTGCCCGGCGCTGCGGCTTCCAGCACGGGGGCCACTTCCATCAAGTCGGCGCCCACCACGTCGCACACCGCTGCCACGCGCGCGATCACGTCGTCGACCACGTCGGGGTGCAGGCCGCCCTCTTCGGGCGTGCCCGCGGCCGAGGCGAAGGCGGCGTCGGTGCCGTCGATGTCGTTGGAGATGAACACGGGCAGGCCCGTGGCGCGCACGGCGTCGAGGATGGCGGTGGTGGCCGCGTGCACGTCGGCGTTGATGTCGGCGGCCCAGAACTGCGCGACGTCGAGGGTGCTCTCCCAATGGGCTTTGTCGAAGCGGCTCGCGCGAATACCCACCTGCACAAGGCGACGCTGCCGCCCCACGAGGTCGTTGGCGTGAAACGACCACGTCGCGAAGCACATGCGTACGCCGAGGCGGTGGGGCAGCAGGTCGGTGTGGGCATCGAACTGCAGGATGCAGAAGCGTCGGCCAGCGTCGTGCAGCGCTTTCACCGCGGGCCACGCCGTCGAGTGGTCGCCGCCCAGCGTGAGCAGCCGCGCCTGCGGGTTCAGCTGCAGCACCAGCTCCCACGCCCGCTCGGCGATCGACAACGCCGACACCGGCAGCGTGCGCCGGGTGTCGTCGTCGAGCTGCGGGTAGATCGCCGCACGGGTGGCGGCCTTCTGCTCCTCGTTGAGCAACGCATCGTCGAGCAGCTGCGGCACCACGAAGACGTCGCCGATGTCGACCACGCCGTCGTTGGCCCAGCGGGTCGGCAGGTCGGGCTCGGCCGCCAGCCACGCCTCACGCAGCGCCTGCGGGCCCAGGTTGGCGCCGCGCCGAAAGCCGGCCCCCGTGTCGGATGGAATGCCCAAAACAACCACACGCGCGCCGCGGATCCGCTCGAGGGTGGCCGCGAAGGCGGCGTCGACCGCTTCGTCGGTGTCCACGCCGTACAGGCGCCGCTGCAGCGCGAGCTGTTCGGCGCGCCCGGTCGACACGAGGTAGAGCCCGCCCGCAGCCGGACGCAGCAGATGACGAAGTTCGGCGATGGCATCCATGTGTCTGCGAGATAGCGGATCTGTGTCGGCCCGTTCGATTTTTCGATCGGACGCCACCCGCACGGTCGTAGGTCATCACAGAAGCAACAAGAACCACCGTTCGAACAGGAGTCACCCGATGGCCCATCCCGGCAAGTCTCGCGGCGCTGAAACGCAAACCCGCATCCTCGAGCGCGCTGTGCAGATCGCCTCGGTCGAAGGCCTCGACGCCATGAGCCTGGCGACGCTCGCCGAAGCCACGCACATGTCGAAGAGCGGCTTGTTCGCGCACTTCCGCAGCAAGGAAGCGCTGCAGATCGCGATCATCAACGAGGCCGAGCGCATGTTCCGCGCGGTGGTGCTGTCGCCGTTGGAGGGCAAGCAGGGCCTTGAGCGCCTCACCGGCCTCATCGACCGCTACGTCGACTACATGGGCGGCACCCTGTTTCAGGGCGGCTGTTTCTTCGCCGGCGCGGTGCACGAGTTCGACGGCCGCCCGGGCCCCGTGCGCGATCGCCTCTCCGACTTTCTGCACACCTGGAACGACGAACTCCGTCAGGCCACGATCCAGGCCAAGGCGGCCAACGAAGTGCTGGCCAGCGTCGAGCCCGAGTTGGTTGTTTTCTGGGCCACCGGCATCGGTCTGTCGTTGAACTGGAACGCCCAGATGGGTGACCGCGCGGCATCCATGGCGCTCACGAAGACCGCGGTGGCCAACTTCGTGAAAGCGCTCGTCGGCTGAAGCGTCGGCGGGCGGGGAAGACTCCCCGCCGACTCCCGTCGATCAATCGTGCGCCTGCTGCGCTGCGTGACGACGTCGCAGTCGCGCCGACACCGCAGTGGGGCCAACCGTGGCGGCGGTGTCGTCGACGTCGCTGGCGAGCTTGACCATCGCCAGCCCGCGCACGCCGTTGGTGCCCACCGACGTGACCACGCCGACCGTCGCGCCCTCCAGGCTCACGGCCTCGCCGACGTGCACAGCACCGCTGGCCTCGACGGCCATCAGGCGCTTGCGCTGTTTGCCGTAGGTGTCGAGGCGGGCGATCACTTCCTGGCCGATGTAGCAGCCCTTCGCCCAGTGGATGGCGTCGTGCAGCTCGAGGTCGAGGGGCGTATGGGCCTCTGAAATTTCGGCAACCGGCGCACCGGCGGCCAGCAAGCGGTCGGCGTCGACGTCGGGCGCGGTGTTTGGTGCTGGCAGGGCCGCACTTTCCAACGCGAGCAGCAGCACCGCGGGGACTGCCACGCCGTCGACGACGCGATCGAAGGTGCGCACGGCGACCACCGATCCGCTGCGCGCCGACGCCCACGGCGCCAACGTGTCGGCCCCCGCGACGACCGCCGCGGCCTGGGCAGCATCGACGACGACCGCCCCCGTGCCCGCCGCGGCAAACTCGAGCTTCTCGGTGAAGAAGTAGCGGTCGAGCCACGCGCACAGCGCGTCGGAGCCCAGCACGGTGCCCACGAGCAGCACACCTTCTTCGAGCACCACGTGGTGAACGACGTCGACGAGGCGACCCTTGTCGGTGGTCAGCGCCGACAGGCGGGCCTCGCCGGGTGTGAGGTCTTT
>JBIKRQ010000586.1:0-3280 GCA_044349155.1 Myxococcota bacterium | reverse complement strand
GAAGCAGACGCTCCGGCGCTACGGACCGGGCCTCTATGCGTTTGTCGTCGACAGCGTGAAGGCGAAGCTGGTGGACTCAACCGCTCCTCGACTCCTGCCAAGCCGCTGAACGGTTACGTTCTTCAACTCAGCAGTCCGTGGCAAGGCAGGCGCAAGGCAGGCGCAAGGCAGGGGCTATGACTGAGAAAAGAGCCCCGGCGCCGTCCTCTGGGGGGTATGGGGACGACGGCACCGAGGCAATGTCGGCCTGAACAACCGACGACACACTCGTAGCGCGGCCTCGTTGCGTTCGAGAACCATCATCTGTGAGGGTGCGGCCATGAATGAAGACGACGTCTACGAACGCTTGATGGATGTGTTCCGCCGCCAAAACGACAACGGCGAGTACGTGTTCGCCGACGACGACGTGCGCCACTTTCTGCCGTGGGTGTTGCTGAACCTCGACGTGGACCTGGGCGCGCTCGACGACGGCATGGTGACGTTGTTCGCCGAAGCCTGCAGTGCTGCCGGGGTCAAAGACGGCATGGACGTCGACGCCATCACCGCCTGCTTCGCCGCCTACTACGTCGAGCACCCACCGCAGCCCGAGCTGGCCGCGGCGTTTGAGACCGTCTGGAAGCAGGTCAACGCCGACGCTGCCCCCGACGCGAAGAACCCGTTTGCGCGCTTCAGTGGGGCCGCACCGTTGACCGCTCCGCTGGTGGGTGCTGCACGTCCTGCGGGCACGATTCCGGCAGGACCGATGGCGCGCTTTCAGCCGGTGCCGCCGAAAGCGAAGTAACTGCTTTTGCAGCGCTTTCCGCCAGGCTCTGGCTCCGCGCTGCAGATCTCCGCAGATCGCGTTGTGATGCGTCGCACAGCCTCGGCCAAACGTCCGACTGCGGCGCTATTCTCCGCACCCCGCCCAGGAGTTTCCCATGCCGACCGCGATCAACAACAAGGCCACCACCCTCATCCGCGCCGCCAACGCTCAGGCCAAGGGCCTTGAGCAGACCACGTCCACGGGCGTGTCGCAGATCGACATCCAGTCGGCCAAGAACACCCTTGCCCTGCTGCAAAACGCCAAGCCCGGCACCAGCGGCCAGAAGGGCGCGCTCACGCGTGCGCTCAACCGCCTCGAGCACGCTGTCGACAGTGCCCGCGTCAACCCGCAGGTGCGCGACGTCGGTGGTGCCACCACCTCGAAGATCAGCGACGCCACCCTCAGCCGTTTCAGCGACGCCACGATGAAGGCGCTCAACAAGCTCGACTTCAGCCTCACCAGCCTGCCGGTTGGCGCGCGCACCACCGAGGCGCGCATGTTCGCCGAGAAGCACCGCGACGGCTTCACCTACACCGCCGTCATCCAGACCGGCGCCATGCGTCCTGGTGCTCCGGCGAAGGACCCGAACGAGGCCACCTCGATCTTCGTCAAGCGCACCGGCGGCCCTGCGGGGACAGAAACCAGCTACGCGGGTCCTCTCAACGTGGCCGCTGCGCCCTTCATCACGCCGTCGACTGGTGCTGTGCCCGGCCGTCGTTGAGGCACGCTGTGGCACGCCGTGATGTTCTGCTCGGCGTGCTGCGCGATCACCTCGCTGACCTCGTTGTTTCGGTCCCGTACTTTCGCGACCGCGACGACCACTACGACCCGTCCCGTGTGCGCACGTGGCGGGCGTTTTCGTCTTTGCCGATCATGGAGCGCGACGACGTGCGCGCGGCGTACCCGCTGCAGCTCGTGCGCGATGGCATCGACCTGCACGGTGGCTTGAGCAACGGCAGCCTCGAGCTGCTGCAGTCGAGTGGTTCAACCGGCTCGGGTGCTGAGCGCGTCACCGTCGTCGCCGACACCAGCATCCGTGGCGCGCCCGACGACGATCTGGCGTTGTGGGACCTTGAGCCCGACCCGCGTCTGCAGCGGGTGCTCGTCTACACCAGTCCGGCGTGCGCGGGCCGCGTGTGCGAGGTGAGCGACAAGGCCGGGCGTTTGCGTTTCGATGGCCAACAGCTGGTGCTGCGCGCCCACGAAGACCCGTTCAACCTCGAGCGCGACGACGTCGCCCGCATCATCGACGAGGTCGTCGAGCACGATGCCGCGATGTGGTTTGCAAACCCAACGTGGCTGCACGCGCTGTTGCGCACAGCACGAGCTTTCAACATCGACGTGCCAGCAGCAGCGCTCGTGTGCACCAGCTTTCAGCGCACGAGCCACCGCGATTGGGCGTTCATCTCGTCAACACTGCAGGCGAAGGTCTACAGCACCTACGGCGCGAGCGAATTTGGTCGCGCGGTGGCAGGGCTTGAGTGCAAACGCGGCCGCCTGCACGTGTGGCAAGACCACTGCTACGTCGAGGTCGTCGACGACAACGACCAGCCCGTGCCTGCGGGTGTGGTGGGGCAACTGCTCGTCACGCCGCACCGCTCAAAGGTGACACCGTTGGTGCGCTACCGCGTCGGCGACGTGGGGGCTGTGGTGCACGAAGCCTGCGACTGCGTGTTGGCCGCACACCCCACCTTGCACCTCGAGGGTCGACGCAGCGAGACGTTGGTGCGTGGTCGTCAGCGCCTCAGTCCGCGCACCGTCGACGACGCGTTTGTCGCAGTCCCGGGCATCGCGTTTTTTCAACTGCACGAAGGGCCCGACAGCAGCGTGCACATCGATGTGATTCCCGACGACGCCACCGCGTTGTCGACGTCGATGCTGCTCGACGCCGCCCACGCCCTCGGGCTCGCCGACGTGCGCGTGCGCGAAGTGGATGAGTTGCAGGTGGCACCGTCGGGCAAGGTGCCCACCATCGTGCCGTACCGTCGCTGAGGCTACGCGCGCGGGCCGCGCGGCAGGGGCCCCTCAGCATCGATCGCGGCGGCTTCGTCGTCGGTGAAGAGCCGCGACCGTATCAAGAAGCGCACACCGTGCGGGGCCTCGACCGAGAAGCCGCTACCCCGGCCCTTCACCACATCGACGGTCAAAAACGTGTGCGCCCAGTACTCGTACTGCGCGCCACCCATGAAAAACGGCACGCCCGCGACATCGCCCATGTCGACGTTGCAGGCGCCGGTCTGAAACTGAGCCAGGTCGCCGGTCTGAAAGTAGGCCACCCGGTTTTGTGTCGAATAGCAGCTTGAGCCTGCCTCTGGCCTGCTTCAGTCCGGCTCGTTCGCCTTGCGCCGCCGCGCCCGGTAGCTCGTCCCCTTCGTGACGATGACGGCCGCGTTCTCGGCCAGCCGGTCGAGCACGGCGCCGGTGGGCGACGTCAACTACAAGCTCCCGCCAACGACAACTACATCTCCCCTTGAACTG
>JBIKRQ010000515.1:0-4129 GCA_044349155.1 Myxococcota bacterium | reverse complement strand
ACCAGGGCATCGGCGCGCAGTTGAAAGCGCAACTCGTCGACGATCTTGCCCTGCTTGTCGATGAGCTGTTCGCTCTTCAAGAAGTCGTAGAGCTCCTTCGACTTCGGCAAGCCCAACGACGTCGCTGTACCGCTGGCGTCTTCGATCGGGATGCCGGCGAACTGGTGCTCTTCCACCACGCCGAAGCGGATGCTGGTGTCGGCTTCGATTTCTTCCTGCAGCTTCTCGGCGAACTCTTCGTAGCTCTCATTGGCCACAACGGTGAGCAGGTTGACGCCGTCATCGCGCACGCGCTCGCCCTTCTGGTTCACGCACAACCGCAGGCCGCGGCCGATGGTTTGTCGACGTTCGCGCAGCGTCGAGATGTCGCGCAGCACGCAAATCTGAAAGACGTTCGGGTTGTCCCAGCCTTCGCGCAGCGCCGAGTGGGAAAAGATGAAGCGCAGCGGTGTTTTCAGATCGAGCAGCTTCTCCTTGTCTTTCATGATCAGGTCGTAGGCGCGCTCGGCGGCATCGCGGCCGCCCTGATTGCCTTCGTCGGTGTCGGCCCAGCGGTTGTTCTTCTTGTCGACCGAGAAGTAGCCGTCGTGTGCGGCCACTGCTTCGGCATCGAGGTCTTTGCCTGAAAACGCTGCGGCGAAGTCGGGGTGCTTCGCCCACCGCTTGAACTCTTCCTCGAACATTGCAGCGACCGGTCCGCGCACGGCGTTGCCGGCGTCGTCGTAGCGGCGGTAGTCGGCCACTTCGTCGATGAAGAACAGGCTCAGCACCTTGATGCCGCGCTTGTTCAGCACCTTCTCTTTCTGGAGGTGCTCAAGGATGGTGCGGCGAATCATCTGCCGTTGCAGTTGAGCGCGGTCGATGCCGTTGATGGCTTCGCCGGGCTTCAAGAACACGGGCTCGTTGTTCGGCAGCTTCACTTCGAGCAGTTGATTGCCCCTGCCGCCGCGGATCTCGCCGATGCGGTGCTCCGCATACAGCTCGCGGTTTGTCGTCTGCTGCAGGTCGTCGCCGTCTTTGACTTGCATCTCTTGTCGACGGAGCTTGCCGCGCACGAGCACATCGAGTTCGACCGTTGCCGTCACCGTGGTCTTTGTCTGCTTCGACGCGACGAACTTCACGTAGGGCTTGTTGTTCGCGTCTTCGACGGTGAGGCCGGCGATCTCGATCTGTTTGACGAGCTTGCGCTCGTAGGCGTCGACGGCGTCGAGGCGGTAGACCATCTCGTGCGCGTTGATGTGCGTGGCCGAGTAGCGCAGCGTGCACAGCGGCTTCATCTTCTGGAGTGCTGCGCGCCCTTTGCCGTTGTCGCCACCGTCGACCGACTGCGGCTCGTCGACGATCACGATCGGGCGCGTGGCAGCGATCAGGTCGATGGGCTTGTCGTCGTTGAGCTTTTCGGTCGCTTGTACATCAGCGCGAACGTCTCGCTGCGGATGGCACCAGCCGTGATGACCATGACGCGGATGTCGGCACTCGTGGCGAAGTCGCGCACCTGGCCCAGCTTGCTGGAGTCGTAGACGAACGACTTGATGGGCACGCCGGCGTACAGGCCGCGGAAGTGCTCCTGCGTCATCTCGAGTGTTTTGTGCACGCCTTCGCGGATCGCCACCGACGGCACCACGATGATGAACTTCGTGAAGCCGTACTGGCGGTTCAGCTCGAAGATCGTGCGCAGGTACACGTAGGTCTTGCCGGTGCCGGTCTCCATCTCGACGGTGATGTTCACATCATCCAGCGCGATGTCGGCCGCAGGCTTCAAGCCATGGCGGAGCTGGATGCGTTGCAGGTTCGACAGAATCTGCTCGGGCAACAGCGTGCTCGACAGGTTGCCCACGCCGATGCCGCTGTCGACGATGCCGCCGAGCATGGCCTGACCCGCCGAGGCGCGCGGCTTCTCGACCGTGAACTCCGAGCGGCAGATCTCCTGACCGGCAAAGAGGTCGACGACGGCCTTGATGGCCTGCTGTTGGAAGTCGAGGTTTGGTTCGAAGTGCAGCTTCATCGGGACGCCGATCGCCTCGTCGCATTCGGATGCGTCCGCAGGCTCAACCATCCGGAATTTCCGGTTGGTTCGTGAAAGGTACAAGGATGGCGATTCAATTGTATTGCGTTGGTCGCGACGCCGTTATGCCGTTGTGAGCGTCCAATGGCCTGCATCGTCACGGAACGACGGCTTCGCGGCCTCGCGCTGTTGCGTGCCGGCACGGTCGAGCCCGTAGTCCGCAATCGGCTGCTCGCTGAGGGCCATCAGGCGAATGAGCTTCTCCGTCGACAGTTGCATCTGCATCGGCTGGGTTTTGCTCTCCCAGCGGGACACTGTTTCGGGGGCCACGGCCAGAAAATCCGCGAAATCCTTGCCCGAGTAGCCGAGATATTTGCGAAGAAAGCGCACCTGTTCAGGCTGCAGCCGTTCCTCTTGTCTGGCGATGTTTCGCGCTACTTCTCGGCTGAGTTCCTCGACCCTGGAAAAACCAAAGTATCGACGACCGCACGCGTTACAGCGGTGAACAGAACCTTCCACCAACGCCACATCATTGAACGGAATCTGCTCAACGGAATGCGCGAGGTCGGTGCTTCCACATTCCACACACTTCTTCATCGCTTCCTCCACGCCGTGATCACCACGACGAGCGTTTCCGAGTCAAAGCACGTCACCACACAGAACCGCTGCGTGTGCACCCGATAGCGCCAGCTGCCCTTCTCAAACTCGGCCGGGTCGAGTTGCCCAGCACGGAGCACGTTGAATGCGTCCTGCTCGGACATGTCGTCGTTCTCCAACTCCTCGAGCGCGTGCGCTGAGAAAACGACGGTTCCATCGACGAGAATCCTCGACAGCAGCTTTCGAGCTGCCACCTCGCGAAGAGGCTGATCCGGGTCAAAGGGCACGTGGCGGTCCTTGATCTGACATCAAGATAGGCAGGGCTTGACGTAGCGTCAACGCCGGGGCGGTTCCAAAGCCGTGTCGCTCATCCGATGGCCTACAGGCTGCGCACGTTGTCGAGGCCGCGTTGGCGCAGGGTCTCGGTGAGGGGTCTCGCCTGCAGCGGCGTGATCACGGCGGCGCGGCGAGTGCGGCAGTGAAGGCACTGACGGCGGGACCCTGGCCACCAAGCGCGCGAATTCGACTCCACGTGCGGCGAGCGGCAGCGCCTTCGCCCGCCTTCAGCTCGCACAGGCCAAGGGCCGCGAGAAGTTCCACATCCGACGGGTGACGGGCGACGAGGCGTCGCAGGACTGCCAGGCGTTCGGTGTGTGCACCCGTCTGCTCCAGCAGTGCGCACTCTGCCCGCTCAAACGCATCGAGCTCGTCGACGGTGCGCAGGAGCGGTCGAAGGGCCTCGGCGGTCTCGCGAGCTGCTGCTGGCTGCCCACGGCGCAGCTGTTCCCCCAGGAGCCAGGTGAGTGCGGGGCCGGGACGGGTTGCTGCGCGCAGCCAGCCACGAATCGCAGGCAGCGCTGCGTCGAGGCCGTCGCCGAGGACCGCCGCGCGGATCTTGTCGCGGAGCTCGGCCTCGTCGAGCGCCTGGCCTTCAACCTCAGCCATCGCGCGTCGCGTGGCCTCAACGTCACCATCGGCGAGCGCCAGCTGGAGCGGGGCAAGGCGCTGGGCCGCCGTTGCATCCGGCCGCCGCGCCAACTCGGCCGTACAGGCCCGCGCCTCGGGGTGCCGTTTTTCCTTGACAAATGAACGACACAGCAACGACTGCGCCCAGGCAGTGTCTGGCATGGCGCGCCGTCGCATGAGTGGGTCAGGAGTCCGAGAAAACGCCTCAGCGAGCACGGGCATGGCTGCTGCGTCGGTGCCAACGGCGGCTTCGCGGTACTCGAGCATCGCTTGCTCGAGATGGCCCGTGACGACGAGGGCGCGCGCCGCTTCGAGGTGACCCGCTGGCAACGTTGGCCACACGTTGATCGCGCGGTTGGCCCACTGCAGCGCCTCGCGCGGCTGTCGACGGAACCGCGCCTCGGTGGCGAGTTGTGCTGCACGGACCGCGTCGAACGGGTGGGCGACCAGGGCCTGCTGCAACGTCGAGCGCAGACCGCTGCGCGGCGCGGCGGCGACGACGGCATCGTTGCGGTAGCGCCAGGCCGTGATGGCCATCGGAGCCTGCGCAGCGACGACGAC
>JBIKRQ010000291.1:0-8155 GCA_044349155.1 Myxococcota bacterium | reverse complement strand
GCACACAACCCGAGCGTGGTCGCCAACAACGCGATGCCCGCACCGCTCTCGAGGCTGAAGTCGACAAGGTCGCCCACGACGAGCAGCACGAGTGCTGGCAACGCGGCGGCTTCGGCCCTCGTGCGCAACAGCTGCAGCAGACGAACCCCAACGAGGATCGCGAGCACCACGAGTGCGCCACCAGCGACGACGCCGTGCTCGACGACGGTGCCCACCACAATGTTTTCGACGTGCGTAAACGTGACTTCGGCGTCGTACATCGTGCCGGGCTGCGACTGTGCTGTGAACGCGGCACCAAACGCGTTGTTGCCAGTGCCGGCGAGGGGCTGCTCGTCGAGCAGGCGCAGCGCTGGGGCCCACAGCGAGAGCTTGGAATGCTCGCGGTGTTGCACTTCTGAGGAGATGCCCGCGACCTCGTCGACGACGCTGTTGTCACTTGCAGCGATGGCACCAACACACACAGCCGCAACAGTGACCACCGCAGGCAGCGCGAGGTGGTGCCACGGACGCCGGTCGTCGACGTCGAGCATGCGTGCGCGCACCAGCAGTACGATGCCCACGACCACCGCGGCAATCCAGGCGACGACACCTCCGCGTGAAAGCGTGAGCGCTACCGCGATGCCGCAGCCCACGCCGACGACGACACAGGCGATGGCCTCTCGGCGATCGCGACAGTTCAGCGCGCGCCCCAGGCACAGCAACGACCACGCACCAAACACCTTCGACATGTGGTTGCCGTTGACCATCGGCGCAAACAGCACCCCGCGGTGCCTCGAGAACAGGCCCCACGCCCCGACGCCGACGACAGCGTGCCCAATCGCCACCACCAACATCAGCGCAGCGCCTGCGAGCAGCATGCGCCAGATCAGCCGTGCGCGTTCACGGCGACGAGCACCGTTGGCGACGACAAACGCGAGCGCCAGCGCCCCCACCAGGCGGATCAGGGCGGCTTTGGTCTCGGGAGGATCCATCGAGACCACCGACAGCACCTGCGCCTGCAGCGGAGCTGGCAACGCCGACACGACGAAGGTGCGGGTGTCGACGGTGTGCGGGGCCAGGAGCGTGAGCAGCGACGACGGCAGCGGCAAGACTTCGAGCGCGGTAACGACGACACCAAGAGCGAGCGGCAGCGCGGTCCACGGTAGGTACAACGGACGACGCTGTGCGGCACCAAGCGCGATCCAGGCGAGCGCACACAGCAGCTCGACGACGGCGAAGCCCACCTGCACCTCGGGGTGCACGCCGCCCACGGCGAGCGGCAGCAACGCCACCGGCGCCACCGCGACTGCGACGACGACATCGGCCTGCCAATGACTCATGCTTGATTGCGGCACTGTTTCCCCGTCGACGGGGGAAGGGTCACGTCAAAGCCGTCGAGCGTCAAGGCGCCGACGCAGCATCGGACTATTGACGCATTCGTCGTCGAGAAGTGGCCATTCGGGGATCGTGCTCAAGGTCGCCAACGCAGTGCCGAGAGCAATGAAGCGAGGCGTCGTTTAGGACGCGCAGGACCTCAGCCAACCGTCGGAACGCATCCGCGGGGCACGGGCATAGTCGCTGTTGTTCATGTCGAAGAAGTCGGCACGGCAACGGCCAGTACGGGGATACACATGAGCACCGACACCGTCCGCATCTTGTTCATCGACGACGAAGAACTCGTGCTGAACTCACTGCGGCGCGCCCTGCGCAACGAGACGTTCACGACGTTCTTCACGACCGAACCCGAGACAGCGTTTCGGCTCGTGAAAGAAGAAAACATCGACATCGTCGTGAGCGACCAGTCGATGCCAAACATGTCGGGCACCGAATTCCTCGCCATCTTGCGTCGCCTGCACGACCGCGTGATTCGGGTCATGCTCACCGGTCAGTCCGACCGCGAGACGACCATCAATGCGATCAATGATGGCCACGTGCATCGCTTCCTCGATAAGCCATGGGACAACGACAAGCTCCGGTCCGTGCTACAAGAGTTGGTCCTTGAGGTTCGTTTGCGTCGGCAGTCTGAACGTCGTGCGGCGGCACCACCTGAGCCACGGCGTTCACTTCGAACCGTGGTGCGCGACGCGAGCGGTGCAGTGGTGATTTCTGAGAGCGAAGTCTGAGTTGCAACGTCGACCGAGGGATGGATGGAGACAGTTCTCGTTGTCGACGACGAAGTCCGAAACCGCGCGCTCGTTCGCGCCATCCTTGGGCGCATCTACCATGTCGTAGAAGCCGCCAGCGCGGTTGAAGCCTACGAACAACTCGATCGCCACGATGTCGACATCGTCTTGCTCGACGTGCTCATGCCAGGCGAGAGCGGCGTGGCTGCGGCGAGCCAAATCAAGCGCGCCACAGCCAACCGTGGCTTCCTGCCCATCATCATGCTGACGGCGCTGTCCGATCAGGACGACCGCAACGCAGCGCTCGCCGCTGGCGCGGACGACTTCTTGAGCAAGCCCGTCGATCAACGCGAACTCGTCCTTCGCGTACAGGCGTTGCTGCGCGTGCGAGCGCAAGAGGCAACCATTCGTCGACAGCGCGACGAAATCCAAAAGGTGATGGACCTCAAAGACGACCTGTTTGGCCTGCTGGTTCACGACCTGCGCAATCCGCTCACGTCGGTGATCGCGATGCTGCAGATGCTCAAAGACGACGCGTCCACATCACAGGCCATTGACGACGCCACAGCGGGCCTGGTGGCTGCACAGCGTGTCGGCGGGGTGATCGACGACATCCTCCAGCTCATCGCCCTCGAGGCCGGCCACATCCAGATGTTGTGGTCTGAGTGCAACCTCTCGCGCGTGGCCAGCGATGCTGCCTCCTCTTTGCGCGGTGCGGCCCGCGAGAGCGACGTGGAGATGAACGTGATGGGCGAGGGCGTCGTCGAGGGCGATCGCGCCTTGCTCCGGCGCGCGATCGAGAACCTGTTGGCCAACGCCGTTCGCTACGCACCTCGTCACTCGTGCATCGACGTCAACATTGCCGCGCGCGAAAACCGCGTCGTGATTGCCGTGAACGACCGTGGGCCTGGTGTGCCCGAAGAGCGAAAGCGCGAGCTGTTTACGAAGTTTGGCGGTGTCGCGGCTGGCGTTGATGCCACCGCACGTCGCAGCTACGGCTTTGGCTTGTACCTCGTCGACCTCGTCGCCCGCGCCCACCGCGGCACCGCGCGCGTGTTCGACCGCGATGGTGGCGGTGCGAGTTTCGAACTCAGCATTCCCAGCCTGCGACAGGTTTGACGATGACCGCGACTCGCAGTCCGCGCTTCGGGATTCGTCCGCGCATGTTGCTGTTGCTCGTCGGCGTGACCCTGCTGCCCGCAGCCCTGGTGTTGACGTCGCTGCACCATGCATCGCGCGACGTGCTGTCGGCTGACGCGGAGCGAATGCTGTTGGTGCAGGCGGCCACGCTCGTCGACACCATCGACAACCACAACGAAGAGATGTTGAAGCTCGCCAGCGTCGTTGCCGGTTCGCCCGCTGTCGTCGACGGACTGCGTTCTCAAGACGCGCTCAGCATCACGCGTCACCTGCAGGCGTTTCAAGGCACCGCCGGCAACGTTGCATCGCTTGCTGTGCTGGACGCCCGCGCCACGATCGTCGCCGCGACGTCGGGCGAACTCGTCGGCCGCAATCTTGGCCAACGGCTTGATCGCGTCTTCGCCGGCAATGCGGCCTTGCCGCAGGTGCGCGCAGCGATCTTGTTGCCGGGCGAGCCGATGGTGGTCGTGTACGTGGCCGCGGTTCGCGACGGTGACGACGTCATCGGTGCGGCGCTGCTCGCTGTTCAGATCGAAGCGTTGTGGCATCACGTGCACGCCACGCAGCCTGCTGATGACGGTGCGTTCGTGGTGATCACCGACGCTGCGGGCATTCGCATCGCCCACAGCTCGCGCGACGACCACATCTTTCGGCCGACGGGACCAGTGGCCGAGGAAACGCGCGAGCGGGCCATTCGCGAACGGTGGTTTGGGTCACGGACGGCAGCCTACCTCGACGAGGTTGTCGACGAGCCCGAGGCGTGGACGCGTGCCACCGCGACGCTGCCCGGCACCAGCGTCTATCGCTCTCGCTCGCGTGCGAACGATGCCTGGAACCTGTCGGTGGCGCGCCGCTTGCGAACGACGACGTGGACGGCGTTCGTGCAGCTGCCCGAGCAGGCGGTG
This sequence comes from Myxococcota bacterium, assembly GCA_044349155.1. Lineage (GTDB taxonomy): Bacteria > Myxococcota > UBA727 > UBA727 > VGSZ01 > VGSZ01. Next base: position 4,008 of record JBIKRQ010000291.1, on the reverse strand, counting down.
TTCGGCAGCATCGACGCCCTCTGGAAACGCGCGATCGGCTTTGGCGCGCTCGTCGTGTTGCTGGGGGCAACGGTTGCCTGGTTTCTGACGCGCGCAACAACCGACCGGCTCCTCGACATGGCCCAGGTCGTCGAGGCGGTGATCGGCGGCGATACAAGCCGACGCGTGGCACGCAGCGACGCCGACTCAACCGAAGTCGGCACGCTGATGCGTGGTTTGAACGCGCTCGTTGAGGCGGTGTCGACGTCGAAGTCCGATCTCGAGGCGACCGTGCTGCGGCGCACCGCCGAACTCCAGGCGGCGAATACGGCGCTCGCTGAACAGCGAGCAGCACTTGTGCAGCAGGCGCGTGAACTGCAGGGGCAACAGGATGAGTTGGCGAAGAAGAACGACGAGATTGCCAACGCCGACCGCATGAAGAGTTCGTTTCTCGCCACCATGTCGCACGAGCTGCGCACGCCGCTGAACAGCGTTCTTGGCTTCACCGACCTCGTGCTCAACGACGACCAGACCCCCGTGGATGCGCGGCATCGCCTCTGGCTCGGCGAGGTGATGCTCAGTGGCCGCCACCTGCTGCAGCTCATCAACGACATCCTTGATGTCTCGAAGATCGAGGCCGGTCGTGCGCGTCTCGAGCGACAGGTGCTGCGCTGTGACGACGTGGTTGCCGAGGCGGTTGAACTGGTCGCGGCGCAAACACAGCAGCGCCAGCAACGCGTCGAGGTGGTGGTCACGACGGAACGGAGCGTGCACGCCGACCCCGGCCGCTTGCGTCAGATTCTGTTGAACCTGTTGAGCAACGCGATCGAGATGAACCCACCGGGGGCCACAGTAACGGTCCGCGTCGACGACGCTGATGGCTTCGTTCGCTTTGCGATCGACGACCAGGGCCCGGGTGTATCTGCCGAGCTGGCCCCACGGCTGTTCACCGCGTTTGTGCAGGGCGAGAAGCGGCATGCAGCGGGCACCGGCCTTGGGCTGGCGATCAGTCGCGGCCTCGTCGAGCTGCACGGCGGCACCATCGGTGTTGAGCGGGCCCCTGGTGGCGGAGCACGGTTCGCCTTCACGATGCCCGCCGCCGAGCCGGGGAGCGCACCATCGGCCGTCGTAGAGCGTTTTGAGCCCACACCGATCGTGCAGAGCCGCAGCATCGCCACCGTGATGATTGTTGACGACAACGAGCAGAACCGTGCGCTGCTCGCCGCCATGCTGCGCCACGACGTTGAAGCGGTGGGCGGCACGCTGTTGTCGTTTGCCGACGCGCCCTCGGCCCTCGATGCCTGCGCGACGGTGGTGCCATCGCTGATGCTCGTTGATCTGACCATGGCGGGCATGGACGGTTTCGCGCTGTTGAAGCGGATCCGCAGCTCTCCTCGGCATGCCGGTGTGCCGATGGTGGCGGTCACAGCGCTTGCCATGGCGGGCGATGAGCAGCGCGCGCGAATTGCAGGCTTTGACGGCTACATCACGAAGCCGATCGACCGAAGAATGGTTGTGCGCATGGTGCGCGAACGGATGGTGCAGCAATGAAAAATGCGATGGCGCAGGAGCAACCCCACCAGGTGGCGCGCGTGGTCGTTGTCGACGACGACGAATTGCTGCTGCGGGCGCTGACACGGCTGCTGTCACATCCCGGCCATGAAGTGTTGCCGTGCACCGATGCCACCTCCGCACTCGCGCTGGTGGGCGCAGGCGGCATCGACGTCGTCGTCAGCGACATCATGATGCCCGGCTGGTCGGGCATTGATCTGCTGCGCGAGGTGCGTCGCCACAACCTTGACCTCCCCGTCATCCTGATGACAGGCGCGCCCGACTTGAGCACGGCGGTCTCCGCCGTCGAGCTCGGCGCATTTTCGTACCTGACGAAGCCCGTGGATGCGTCGATCTTTGTGGCGACTGTGGAGCGCGCGATTGCTCTTGGTCGTGTGGCGACCGCCAAGCGCGAGGCCCTCGCCCTCATTGGCGCCGACGATCGGTTGCTGGGCGATCGGGCTTCGCTCGAGTACCGCTTCGAGCACGCCATCGAGCAGCTGTGGATTGCGTTTCAGCCCATTGTCTCGCTCGGCGAGCAACGCGCTGTCGCCTACGAAGCGTTGCTGCGCACGCGTGAACCCACCCTCGCCAACCCCATGGCGTTCTTGTCGGCTGCCGAGCGTTTGGGGGCCGTGCACGCGCTTGGTCGCAAGATCCGCCGCAGCGTCGTCATGGCGGCAGACAAAGCGCCCGTCGACGTCGACCTGTTTGTGAATCTCCACCCGCTCGATCTGCTCGATCCTCAGCTGATCGAGCCAGCAGCGCCGTTGTCTGCACTTGCTCCGCGCATCGTGCTCGAGCTGACCGAACGCGCTTCTCTCGACGAGGTGCCCGAAGTCGCCAACCGCGTCGCGGCCTTGCGCGCGCTGGGGTTTCGGATCGCCGTCGACGATCTCGGCGCGGGCTACGCCGGCTTGTCGTCGTTGACGAGTCTCGAACCCGACGTGGTCAAGCTCGACATGAGCCTCGTGCGAGGGTGCGATACCGACCACCGTCGCCAACGCGTGCTCTCGTCGCTGCTGCGCCTCTGCCGTGAACTCGAGATGACCGTGGTGACCGAAGGCATCGAAACCGCCGGCGAACGCGACGTGATTGCTGGCTTCGGCGGCGACCTGCTGCAGGGTTACCTGTATGCGCGTCCGAGCCAGGGGTTCGTCGTCCCGCGCTTCGAACCACCTGTCGGCTGATCCCGCCATCTCAAGCTGACGCCTCTCATTGAGCACGGAGCATCCCGAATGACAGGGAGGTCCGTGCTCAATGGCGTTTCGGGATGATCGGGCAGGTGCTGCGCCCCGCTGCGAAAAAGAAGGTGGGTCTGAAAAGACCCACCTTCTTTGTTCTGGAAAATCAGAGGGTTGTCGGGTCAGCGCTTCTTGGCCGAAGCCGCGACGAACTCCTTGAGCAGCACCATCCCGGTGATGGTTTCCTCGGGCCGACCGCCGAACAGCGGCAACGACAAGCGAACACGGCAGCCGCCCAGGGGCCCGTGTGGCTCGACGTTCAATGAGCCGCCGTGACGACGTACGGCCGCCAGCGCCAGCGACAGCCCGAGACCCTTGCCACGCACCGCGCGATGGCGCGTGAAGAAGGGATCGAAGATGAAGGGAAGGTCGGCTTCGTCGATACCAGCGCCGTTGTCGTCGACGTAGACGATGGCGGTGCCGCCTTCGTCATCAATCTCGAGGGTGATGCGCACTTCAGGATGGCCCGTCGCCGTCGAGGCGCGCACAGCGTTGTCGATGATCGCCAGCAGCGCTTCGCGGATTTCGTTGTCGACGGCTTCGACGAGGACCTCGGGGCCCGCGATCTGAATGTTCGCCGCCTGGGGCCACGCATCGGCGATGAGTTCGCAGCGGCGGCGGAGGTTGACGTCGCTGCGCGTGCGGTCTTCGGCGCCAGCGATCGAGCGCATGCGACGCACGAGGTCAGAGATGCGCTGCGAGGCCGTCATCGCGTCGCTCAGGGCGCTTTTGACGTCGTCGGGCGTCGCGCTTTTGTCCTCGAGCACAAACTGCAACGAGGCGATCAGCGCGCCCAGAGGGCTGTTCATCTCGTGGGCGAGGCCCGCTGTGAGAATGCCGAGCCCGCTGAGTCGGTGCTTCAGGCTCATGTCGGCGCGCGCAGCACCAAGGGCGCGATAGGCGGTGCTGAGCTCCTCGACCCGCTGCTCCGAACTGCGCTCGGCCAGCTGCGCGCTGACAATGCGATTCACGCGCAGAACAAGCACCTCGTCGACGAACGGCTTGCGCACGAAGTCGTCGGCCCCAGCCTGAAAGGACGCGATGCTGGTGCGCGCATCTTCGGCACCCGTGAGCACAACAATCGGGATGTCTTGCGTGGTGGGGTTGCCGCGGATCGCCCGGCACACGGCGACACCCGACACGTCGGGCAGGTTCATGTCGAGCACAATGACGTCGGGGAGGTCTTGCGCGAGCCTCAACGCGCTGACGCCGTCGGCGCCAATCGCAACGTCGT
>JBIKRQ010000585.1:0-3282 GCA_044349155.1 Myxococcota bacterium | reverse complement strand
GCGGTAGTCGTCGTCGTTGGTGAAAAATGTCGACAGCGTGTGGGCCTGCATCTGCTTGTCGAGCTTCGCGAACCGACGCTCCACCGACCAGCGCGCCACGTCGAGCGCGTGCAGGGCACCAGCACGGTCGGCACCGCTGTAGCGAGCAACCACCGCCGCACGCAGACCAGTGCGTTTCTTGTCGAGCCAGAGGTCCATGAACTCGGCCCGCGTGGCGGCGGTGGCGAAGGCGGCGATGTAGACGCGGTGCAGGTCGACAATCGCCTGGTCGAAGTCCATCAACACCAGCACGTCGCAACGCGACCAGCCGCACAGCAACCAGTTCTGCTCGGCTCCTACACCCATGTGGATGCCCGACTTTCCCTTGACTTCGGTGTAAAACAAGTCGAGCCGGTCTTCGTTGCCAACCCAATAGTGCTGCCCACGGGTGGTTTCCACCGGCGGCGGGTCGCGCGGGATGACCGCAAAGCCCGAGAGGTCGGGTGCAGCAGCTGCCACCGACGACGCCAACACAGCAAGCACGACGAGAACAGCACGCAACATGCCGCGATGCTGTGCCCGTTTTCGCACGCGTGTCGAGCCACTGTTAGCGTGGGGTCATGGTCGCCTTACGCGCTGTGGTCGTCTTGTTTGTTGGTGCCGTCGTCGTCGCCTGCGACGCGCGTGCGCCACGCCCACCGGCGCCAGCGGTGCAGGTCGAAGCACCACCAGCGACGCCCACGGATCCGGTCGACGACGAACGCCGCGCCATCCACGCGCTGGTGCAAGCGGACAACCTCGATGCGGCGTTGCTGCGGTTGGACCGGTTGGTGGCCTCGGGCCTCGACGTCGACACGACGGCCCTCGTGCGTTGCGACCGCGCGGCGGTGTTGTCGCGTCGAGCGGCAGCGGCCACCGACCTCAAGGTGCGGGAGCGCGAGTTGCGGGCCGCGATCGCCGATTGCAGCACCGAGCCGTCATTGGTGCGCGGCCTCGCCGACACGCTGCTGCGTCGCGCCCGCGACCTCGGCACCGACGACGACACCACCTCGCTGCGCCGATCGCTGCTGCGCGACAGCGTGAAGCTCGTGCCCACCGTCGCCGCCCTCATCGACCTCGCACTGTTGCTCGAGCACGACGACGACCTCGCTGGTGCGATCGACGCCGTCACCGAAGCCATCGCGCTACAAACGAAGGAGCAACAAACGCCCGACCCGCGGCTCGTGGCGTTGAAGGCACGGCTCGAGACGCACAACGTCGTCGAGGGAGACTTCCGCAGCGCCAAGCACAGCCACTTCGTCGCGCGCTTCGAGGGCTACGGCGAAGAGCGCCTCGCATGGGGCGCGCTCGACACGTTGGAGCAGGCGTACTTCACCGTGGGCAAAGCCCTCGACGTGTATCCAGCACAGCCCATCACCGTCGTCATCTACACCGGCGCGCAGTACCAGCAGGCGACGGCGGGCCCTGATTGGTCGACGGGCTTGTTCGACGGCAAGATCCGCATTCGCGAAGGCCAGCTCGCCGCCGATCGCGGCTCGTTGAACGACACCCTCGTGCACGAGTACGTCCACGCGGTGCTGCACACGTTGCCGTCGTCGGTGCCGGTGTGGTTTCACGAGGGCCTTGCTCAGCACTTCGAGCAGCAACGCCCTGCCCCGTCGGTGGTTTTGCCGCACACCGGCATCGCGCCCCGCGCCGTGCTCGACGGTGGCTTCATCGGCTTGCCGAAAGAGGTGGTGCCCGCTGCCTACGCCACGGCCCACGCCCTCGTCGAGCGGCTGGTGCAGCGTCGCGGGGTGTGGGGGCTGACGCAGCTGCTCGCCGAGATGAAGCTGGGCCGCAGTTTCGACGAAGCCCTGCAGCGCAGCAGTGCCGTCACCGTCGATGTGCTCTACGACGATGTGCGCCGCAGCCTCGAGTAGCGAGCGCCGCGCCGGACACATGTGATGTGGCGACGATGCGACGACGTCGACGCACGTCTTGCCGCGTGTCGCGCGAGATGAAACCGACGATGTGTGTCGCCGATTGTGTCGCTGCTGTTGGGCTTGTTTCTGGTGCTCCTCGTTGGGGTGCTGCTGCGTCGCAGTGGCCGCGCGCCCGAGCACACGTCGACCGCGCTCAACGCGATCATCCTGCAGGTCACACTGCCCTCGTTGATCCTGTCGGTGCTGTCGAAGGCGGAGCTCGACGGTGGCGCGCTGCGGGCCCTGCTGGCGTCGGCGACGGCGTTGTTCGGCACGGCGTTTGTGGCGTGGCGCGTGGGCGTATGGCGTCGGTGGCCGCGTCCTGTCGTCGGGAGTGCGGTCATGGTCTCGTGCTTCTGCAACACCGCGTTTCTCGGCGTGCCCGTGATTCGCGCGGCGTTTCCCGACGAGCCAGCGGCTTCGGCCACCGCGGTGATCATCGATGCCGGCACCACGGGCGTGTTGATGTGGACCTTCGGCGTCGTCGTCGCCCAGCGCTTTGGCGGCGCGGCGCGCCTGCAGGTCGGCGACTCGCTGCGCCAACTGCTGCTGCAGCCAACGACGTGGGCGTTGGCGATCGCCGTGCTGTTGTCGACGACGCACACGCCCCTGCCGACGTGGCTGAACTCGACCGCGGCCCTCGTTGGCGGCGCCACCGCTCCGCTCGTGTTTGTGTCGTTGGGCTTCTCGCTCGAGTTCAGCGCGCTCAGAACCGCAGGCGCGCCGTTGCTGTGGACGGTGGTGTTGAAGCTGCTCGTCTCGCCCGCGATCGCCGCTGCGGCGTGTGTGGCGCTGTCGGTGCCTTCCCCACTCGACACGGTGGCGGTGCTGCAGTCGGGCATGTCGACGGCGATGGTGGGCTCGATTGTCGCGATCAGCGCCGGCTGCGACCGCGCCCTGGCCACGGCAACAGCGGTGACCACCACGGTGCTGGCGCTGTTCACCTTGCCGTTGTGGAGCCACCTGGCGGGCTGAGAGGCACGACCTCAGTCGTCGGGCAGGATGACCGCACCCGTCGCGTCACGCTCGATCGTGGCGGGTCCTGGCTTCGCGAACGCGGTATCGGCGCGCGCGCGGTTTTTCGCGATCCGCACCTCGGTGGCGAGCTCTTTCAACACCACGCGCAGCTTGTCGTTGTCCCACGGCTTCTCCAAAAAGCGGTGGATGTGGCCTTCGTTCACAGCGGCGAGTGCGGTTTCGCGATCGGCCTGCCCCGTGAGCATCACGCGCAGTACCGACTCGTGTAAGCGCGACAAAATGCTCAGGAATTCAGTGCCGGTCATGTTCGGCATCGACTGATCGCTCACCACGATGTCGATGTTTTCATCGACCACGATCC
>JBIKRQ010000189.1:0-12326 GCA_044349155.1 Myxococcota bacterium | reverse complement strand
AGGAGAAGGAGAGGGCGAAGGAGAAGGAGAGGGCGAAGGAGAAGGAGAGGGCGAAGGAGAAGGAGAGGGAGAAGGAGTAGAAGGAGAAGGAGAGGGCGAAGGAGAAGGGGAAGGCGAAGGGGAAGGTGAGGGCGAGCCCGAATGCGGCCTGGCCACTGCAGATGCCGTGGTTGGCCCGCTGCCCTACAACACCATCGCGGCCGCCGTTGTCGGCATGGAAGAGCAGGGCGTCGACGGGCCGTGCATCTTTGTTCGCGCAGGGACCTACAGCGAACAACAGGCGATCACGCTGGCGCCAGGCACGGAGCTCGTCGGCGAGAACCCCGACAACTTCGGCGTCGCACAACGCGTCACCTTCCCGCCGGAGACGCGCGGCTTCAACGTGACAACAGCGCGCATCAGCGGGCTCAGCATCGCGGGAAACGGCACCCTGATCGGCAGCACCGTCGTCGACCAGGATGTGCTGCTGCGTCTCTCCGACAGCCTCGTCGAGCAGGGTCAATTCGATCTGGTCAGCATCCAGCGTGTTGATGGTGAGATCACCCGCGTTCACTTCTCAGCGGCGTCTGTTTCCGTTGACGGCGGCAGTGGCGACGTGATCTTCACCGACTCGCTCATCGACGGCGCGAGCAACGTTGCTGTGCAGCAGGGCTCGAACGTGTCGCTGTTTGACACCGTCATCGCCGATACCTGCATCGCCCTGCGGAGCGGCGGCATCGTCACCACCAGAGGCCTCGAGGTCCAGCCAGCGATCACCTGCGCAGCGGGCATCGACATCACGGCGGGCGCCGTGCTGCTCGAGGACACGACCATCAGCGGGTGCACCGAAACCCAGCCAGCCATTCGCGTCAACGACAGCGACAACCAGGTTGACCTGACCCTCGGTGGTCCATCCGCGCCCGTCCGTTTCAGCAGCAACCACGTCGATCTCGCCGTGGAACTCACCCAGCGTTCGAGTCAGCTCGACGTCGCCAACGTTGAGTGGACCGCCGGCAACGGCTGCACTGCGTGTCGCTGCACCGAAGGCTCGCCCGAGTTCGTCGGCGTGCCCGAAATCTCCGTGTGCGCCGACCTGTGCGTCGCCAACGTCTGCAACTGACGACGACAGCGGGTTGCCCTGAGCACTGCAAGTCTGCACACCGTCGCGATGACCGCACCGCTTCGTCATCGCCACCGCACGCTCCACGTCGACGCGCGTGGTGCGCCCCGCTTCACGAACCATCTGCTCGGCCAGACGTCGCCGTACCTGCTGCAGCACCTGCACAACCCCGTCGACTGGTGGCCGTGGGGCGATGCTGCGTTCGCTGAAGCCGTTCGTCGCGATGTGCCGGTGTTTCTGAGCGTCGGCTACGCCACGTGCCACTGGTGCCACGTGATGGAGGAAGAGTCGTTCGACGACGTCGACATGGCCGCCCTGCTCAACAGCAACTTCGTCTGCATCAAGGTCGATCGCGAAGAACGCCCCGACGTCGACGCCGTGTACATGGCCGCCCTGCAAGCGCTCAGCGGGCGCGGTGGTTGGCCGATGAACGTGTGGTTGGTGCCCGACACGCGGCAACCGTTTTACGCCGGCACCTACTTTCCGCCCGTCGACGGGCAACGTGGCGCACGCCTTGGCTTCGCTACGGTGATCAACCACTTGTCACAGACATGGCAACAGCGGCGCGAGCAGGTCCTCGAGAGCGCAGCCGAACTCACAGCCGCCGTCACCGCCGAGCTGCAGAGCACTTCGGTGGGCGAAGCACCCGGGCTTGCCGTCGTCGACGCCATCGTGGCCCGCACCGCCGAGCGCTTCGACAAGGTGCACGGTGGGCAGCAGGGCGAGCCGAAGTTCGCGTCGCAAACGCCACTGCGAGCGTTGTTTCGGCACAGCGCGCGCTCCGGGCACGCGGCGGGTCGTGAGATGGCGCTGCACACGTTGAAAAAGATGATCGCCGGCGGCGTATTCGACCAACTCGGCGGTGGCTTTCACCGCTACAGTGTCGACGAGCGCTGGCTCGTGCCGCACTTCGAAAAGATGCTCTACGACAACGCGCTGTTGGTGCCGGCGTTGCTTGATGCATGGCAGCTCACGCACGACGCGGCGTTTGAGCAGGCCACGCGCCGCACGCTGGGCTTCATGCACGACGTGCTGGGCAACGTCGACGGCACCTTCTTCGCCGCCACCGATGCCGACAGCACAACGCCGAGTGGCACACGCGAAGAAGGCTTCTTCTTCACCTGGACACCCGACGAAGCCCGCACCGAGCTTGGTGCTGCAGGCTTCGCCGCCGATGACATCACCTTCGTCTGCGCCGCTTTCGACATCACCGCGGCAGGCAACTTCGAAGAGCTGCATCGCTCGATCCCCTGGCACAAAGAGCCGCTGCCATCGCTCGCGCGGCGTCTGAAGCGTGAGCTCGTCGACGTCGAAGCGCTGCTCGAGCGGGCGCGCGCCGTGTTGCTCACCGCGCGCAGTGAGCGACCCGCACCGCACGTCGACACCAAGGTGATCGCCGCCCACAACGGCATGGCCATCGCTGCGTTTGCGCGCGCCGCCTTCGTGTTCGACGACGACACGCTGCTACAGCACGCCCGCCGCGCGTACGCCGCTGTGCGCGCACGTCTGCTCGATGAGCGCGGTCGTCTGTGGCGCGTACGCGACGGCGATGCAGGCAGTGCGGGCCTGCTCGACGATCACGCGTGGTGGTGCAGGGCAGCCGTCGAGCTGTTTGAAACGACAGGTGAACGATCGTTCCTCGACGACGCCATCGCCATCGACGCGGTGTTGCAGCAGTACTTCGCCGACGAACGCGGCGGCTTCTTCGTGTCGGCCAGCGATGGCGAAGTGTTGCTCGCGCGTGAGAAGCCCGATCGCGATGGGGCCGAGCCCTCGGGCAACTCCATCCACGCCGAAAACCTGGTGCGGCTGGCGCTGCTCACCGACAATGACGCCTACCGCGTGCGCGCCGACGCCACGATGAAGGCCTTTGGGGCATTGCTCGCGAAAGCGCCCTGGGCGCTCGCCGAGATGACCGCCGCCCTCGAACTCGACGAGGCGGGCCGCGAAATCGTGGTGGTGGTGCCCGACACGATCGACGACGAAGGCCGCCAACTCCTGCAGGTGCTGCGGCAGCGCTACATCCCGTCGAGGGTGCTGGTGTGGTCGCGCGCAGGCACCACAGCGGGCCTGCCGCTGCAGCACGGCCGCGGTGCCGTCGACGGCAAGGTCACCATCTACGTCTGCGAAGGCGGTGCGTGTCAGTTGCCGGTGACCACGTCGCGCGCGCTGCTCGAGGTGCTGTCGCGCCGCGTCTGACCGCAGCAAACCGGGAGAAACGATCGTTCACCGCCCCCCGTGGCGACGTCGTTTGCTTCAGCCCTTGAGCAGGCGCGACCACAGCGGGCGGCTCACGCGCAGCGACAAGAACAGCAGCGCAGGTGCGACCTTCTTCTTCTTCGCCAGGAACTTGAACTGGCCTTCGAGGAAGCGCGGGCTCAAAAACGCGTTGGCGAGCGCGATGGATTCGCGCGCATTCGCGGCCTTCAGCTCGTCCTTCGTGCTGCCACCGCGGAACGTGCGTTGCTTGCCCTCGGCCACCCACCCTTCGGCAATGCGCTGGGCCTCGGCCATCAGCTGGTCGTCGCTGGCGACGTGAGTGATGAGCCCAGCAGTGAGCGCTTCGGCGGCGGAGGGCGAAAAGCCTTCCTTGCCGAGGAAGCGTTGCGCGGTGGGCTCGCCCATCAAGCGTGCGAAGTGAATGCTCGAGCAGCCTTCGGGCGGAATGCCCAGGCGATGAAATGGCGTCGAGAACGTGGCCGCGGTGGCCGCGACGATGCCATCGCACAGGGTGGCCGACGTGACGGTGGCGCCGATGGCCGGGCCGTTGGCGGCGACGAGGATGGGCTTGCTGAAGTCGAGGAACAGGTCGAACAGCGCCTGGTTGTGGCGCACGATTTCCTGGCGCAGCGTTTCGGGGTGCGCGAGCTGCAGCGTGCCACCCAGGTTCACGCCTGCGCTGTAGAAGCGGCCGGTGCCCGTGAGCACGACGACGGCGGTGTCGGCGTCGCTGGCGGCCTTCGCGAACGCGGCCTTCAACGCGGCCATCATCTCGTTGGTCCAGCCGTTGAGGCGACGCGGATCGTTCATCGTCAGCGTGGTGACGCGGTTCTTCGTCGAGACAAGCACGAGGTCGGCAGCAGTAGGCATGCGCCGCGGTAGCGAGCACCATCGACGACGGCAACCCCCGCCCACCACGCACGAAGCGAACGTCAACGATCGCGGTGAACGAACGTTTTCAATCGCCAAACGTCGTCGTCAGCGCGCGCCGGGCTCTTTCGCCTTCACCGACGGCAGGTAGCTGTACAGCGGCACCCACGCGCCCACGGCATCAAAGTCGATGAAGGCAATCTGGCCGATGGCATTGTCGAACGCTGGCGACACCTTCGTGCGCAGCAACTCGTGACCGATGCGCTCGCGCTCGTCGATCTTCTCCTTCACGGCGGCCAGCTCACCCTCGGGGACCGCGGCGTAGCGGGCGATCAACGCCTGGCGCTCGGTCACGATGGGCCACAGCTGCGCCATCACACCGTCGACGTCGGTACCGGCACGTTTCAGCAGCCGGCGCACCACGCCTTGTCGCCACTCGGTGGTGTCTTCGATCTGCGGCACCACGCGCGTGCGCACGTTGTGTTGGATCTCGTTGGTGCTGGCGGGCTCGAGCCAACGAATCGGTGCCCAGCACTCCTCGGCCCACAGGTCGAGGTTCTCCGTCGCGAACTCGGCGGGGAACACCGACAACGCCTTCTTCGCCTCGCTCTCGAGGGAATACTCACGGGTGGCCAGCTCCGAGGCGGCGCGAGAACGATCGTTCTCGGACTTCGCCCAGTGCTTCATGTTCAGGTCGATGCGCTCATTGCAAAGCCGCATCAGGACCTCGGCAGCGGCCTCGACGCGGGCCTGGTCCTGCTCGCTGCCCTCTTCGATGAACTCTTCGCGCAGCACCAATGCCCGGCCGGGCTGCGCCTTCTTGAGTGCTGCCATCGTGAGCGCTGCAGGCGAGGGCGGTGCGGTGAGCAGGAAGAAGGCGACGGCGCCACCGATGGCGAGCACAACGGTCACAATGGCGGCGAGCACGGTTGCGCGACTACGACTCGCGTCGGCGGGGGCGGCCATGCCCGAGCCCGTGTGTGCAGCACGCATGCCCTCGGGGATGGTGCCGGTGAGCCCCGAGCCCGTCGTGGTCATCGGCGCGCGTGGCAACGATTCGCTGACGCGCTGTGAGCCCGATGGTGAACCGTACAAGCCGCGGCCCGTTTCACCGGGGCGCAGCACGCGTGCTGTTGCTTCAGCGCCCTCTTCGATGCGGCGTTGGCGTTCACGCAGCTCGTCGCCGGCGTACTGCTCGACGAAGGCGGCAACGGCCGCGCGCCCCTGCGGACCTCGACAGGCGGGCACCGCGGCTTCGATCGCCAACGCGACGTCTTCGAGTGACGGCACGCGTCGTGCGGGATCGCGATCGAGCATCGCCTTGCACACGTCGGACAATTCGCGCGGCAGGCCTTCACGCAAGCGACGAGGAGAACGCAGCTTCGCGTTCAAAACACCGTCGATCACTTCGGCAGGCCCATCGGCCTTGAACAGGCGATAGCCCGTGAGCATTTCCCACAGCACCACGCCGAGAGACCACTGATCGCTCGCCGACGTGAGTGGCTTGTTGAGCAACTGCTCGGGCGACATGTACGACAGCGTGCCGGTCACCGCCCCCGTCGCTGTCTTCGCCAACCGCTGCTCTGCCGAGGCGATGCCGAAGTCGCCGATCTTCGACAAGCCATCGACGCGCACGAAGATGTTCTTCGGCGCCACATCGCGGTGCACAATCTTGAGTGGGCGGCCGTGGTCGTCGACCGCGACATGAGCGTGGTGCAAGCCGCGGGCAGCATCGGCGACAATGCGCGCCACCACCTCGACGGGAATCTGCTGCTCGCGCTTGCCGGCTCGGTTGCGCAGCGTGCCTGCGTTTTCGCCGTGCACATACTCGAGGGCCATCACGGGCAGGCCCTGGTCGGTACCGACTTCGATGACCGCAACGACGTTTTCGTGACCCAACGAACCGGCGATGCGCGCTTCGTCGAGCAGGCGACTGGCGGCGTCGTCGCTGCCCTCGACGTCGGGCAACAGCTTTTTGAGCACGACGGTACGTCGGAAGCCGCCCACGCCTTCCTGACGAGCGAGAAACACCTCGCCCATGCCGCCCACGGCCATGCGCTCAATGATGACGTAGCGCTCAAGCACGATACGCGGGACCATACAGCGTCGGAGGCGATCGTGCCGTTGATCGTGCTGCTTGTGTTGTCTTTGCTCGCCACCACCGCCGAGGCGCGCCCGTCACGGCGTCGTTCTGCACGTCGTCACCCGCCTGCCGCACGGGTCGAAGCACCACCCGCAGAGATCCCCGTCGAGGTCGGCTGGGGGCCCATCGCGCTCATCCCGAACCCGCCCGCCACGTTCGACCAGGTCGCCTACGCGGGCCTGCAACTGCAGATGGCCGCCGTCGTCGATCAGGCCCTCATCCGTCGTCATCGCTCGCAGATTCCGGCGTGGGCCCGAGGCACCGCGTCGAGGATGAACGAGATTCGCGTGCGCCCATGGTGGTTGGCGCTCGTGCCCGAGGTGCTCGTCGTGTCACCCGCGATCTGGAACACCGGGCTGTACGGCGGCATCTGGCGCCCGTTCGGCCTCGGCCTCAACCTCGTCGACACCGAGCGCTTCGACGTGCACGTCGAGGCCGACGTCGACTTCGTTGCGCTCTACATGCACTCCAGCACCCTCGGCGGTGGTTCGGTGGCTGCTCCGTCGTCGACGTTTGTGCTGCGTCCCGGCGTGCACCTGGCGCTATCGGGCGAGCTGCTCGTCACAAACGAGTTGCGGTTGTCAGCGGGGTGGTCGTCCGATCTGTTTGTGCCGCAGGCGTTGGGGCGCTCGATCTTCGAAGTGGGGCCCGACAACAGCCTGTGGCACCTCGGCGGCCCGTTCCTGCTGATCCAGCACCGCTTCACGATTCCGCTGTAGAGAGCGGCTCGCTCGTCGTCGGCGACGTATCGCGGTACCACCAGTGAGATCCTCGGCCGATGGTTCGAGCGACGCGTGAATAGCGCCGCCGACCCCACCGTCTGCCGCGTACCTTGTTGTTCCGCCCGGAACCTGTGGAGCCGTCTCATGCGTCGTCGTCGTTCGTTCGTGTCGCTGCTGTCTGTGGCGCTCACTGCTGCTGTTGTTGCCTCGGTTGCCGGAGCCACCGCGTGCGGCACGCCAGCGCAAACGAAAACGCGCATCCTCGACCCCGACGCCGACGACAACCTCGGTGGTACCGGCACCGACTCTGGCGACGTCCGCACCATCGCCGAACGCATCTCGCGCTCGCTCATCGGCATCAACTGGCCGAAGGCTGGCGAGGTCCCGCAGATTGCCGTGCTCCCCCTCGACAACCAGAGCCGCTTTCGCATCGACCCGGTGCTCATCCAAAACAAGCTCGTCAAAGAACTCGTGAACAAGAGCGCTGGTCGTTTGTCGTTCCTCGCACGCGACAGTGAAGCCGCCGTCCTCGAGGAGCGCGCCAAAAAGCGTGGCGGCTTGTACGACGCGGGCAACACCACCGAAGCCATGGCCGGTGCCGACTACCTGCTGCGCGGTGAAATGCGCTCGCTCACCAAGTCCGCCGGTGATGTCACCTCCGACTACATCGTCTACTCGTTCAAGCTCGTGAACGCCGAGACCGGCGCCATCTTGTGGATGGACGACTACGAGACGAAGAAGGCCGCCGAGACCGGCGTGGTCTACCAGTAGGTCTCGCCCCGCTGTCGACGTCAGAACAATCGTTCACTACTATCGCGCGCGCCTCGTGAGCGCTCGGAGTCTTTCATGCAAAAGCTCGTGTTCGGCCTGTTGTCTGCCGCTTGTGCGGTCGTGTTTTTCAGTGGCTGCGCCCAGGTTCGCTACGCGGAAACCGCGGTGGGCGGGGCCATCGACAACCCGGTCACCGTGCCCGCGTCGTGGGGCGAGGTCTACTGCGGCCGTGGCGTGGTCTGCGCCGAAGTTGAAGTGGTCAGCGTCAACGCCGAGAACCGCGATGGCGGCACCGTCGATGTCATCCTGCACAACCGCACCGGCGAGGCGCGCGCCATCCAGGTCAGCCTGGAGGTCATCGACAGCAAGGGCGTGAAGGTCGACGCCACCAACTTCGAAGACGTGGCTCTCGAGGCCCGCCAGGAGCGCAGCTTCACGATGAAGGGCATCAACCGCACGGGCCATCAGCTGCGTGTGGTGCTGCGTCAGCGCGCATCCTGAGTGAGGTGATCGATCGTTCCCCGTCGTTGTTTCCGGCCCGCGGAGTGCGTCTTATGCGTCGTCTTGTTGTTGCCTCGTCTGCCGTTGTGCTTGCGTCGAGTGTGTTGGTCGGCTGTGCCAGTACCCCTGGTGGTGGTCGGTTGCCGGCCCAGCAGGTGCCCAAAGCCGAAGTGATCGAGCAGCACGCAGCGGTCAGCACGCCCATGGTGAGCACGGCCGAACTGCAGGCCGCCTACGTCGCCGCGGGCAGCCCCACGATCGGTTTCATCCGCGACAGCTATCAGCTGCCCGTGGCCAACCCTCTGGGTGCAGCGCGCATCATCGAGGGCAACGCGTTCGGCATGCCGTACCAGCAGTCGCTCACTGTGCCGTCGACGTACCGCCCGTTTGCGATTCTGCCGATGGACAACGGCTTCGCGGTGCAACAGCTCGCGTTGCTGCAGCAGGACCTGGCGACCGCCGGCGTGCGCTTCGTCGAGGTCAGCATGGCCGATGCCAACCGCATCGTCGATGCCGAGAAGAAGGCGGCCGACGCCAACGGGCATGTGCAGTTCAACGAGATGACGCGCGCGGGCAGCGACATCCTCGTGTCGTACCAGCCGTCGCAAGCGCTGGGCGGTCCCATCTTCATCGTGCGTGTGGTGCGCATGGCCGACGGCGCGTTGTTGGCGTTGCGCACCGGGCCGGGGCAGGGTGGTGCCATCGCCCTGCGACCGTTGCTGGGCCGGGCAATCGCTGATGGCTTGCTCGCCGCTGCCAACCACCCCCTGCGCTGAAGAAACGGACAACGCACCTCATGCACGGCCAGGCACCTCGTCGACGACGCCCTGGGGCACAGCTGGTGCTGGCTGTGCTTGCACTGCTCACGCTCGCTGGTGCGTGTGCCACACCGGGCGGCGTGTCGTTCTCGCCGAGCGAACTCGACCCGCTCGTTCAGCTTCGCCCGGTCAGCGACGATGTCGTGCGTCGTGCCGTGGCAGCCGAGCCCCGCGACGCCACGCTGGTTGAGTTGGAGCAGGCGTTTTCGCTGCTGCGCCGCGCGAAGTCCGACGACGACGTTGCTCGCGCGCGTGCCGTGCTGGAACAAGCGTTCACCAGCTTCGAAGACCTGCGCGATCCCGAAAACATGAGCGTCGCGTTCACGCCCGATCGCAACACCGCCTACCGCGGTCGACCTCACGAGCGTGTGTTGGCGGCCACCACGTTGGCGCTCACCGATGCGGTTAACGGCCGCTGCGATCTGGCCCTGCCCACGTTGAAGGCGGCCGAGTTTCTCGACGTGCGCTGGCAGCGTTTGGCGTTTGGGACCGACGCTGCCGCCGTGTACGCGTTGAGTGTCTACTGCCTCGCCGAAACCAACGGCCGCCCCGAAGACGTGCGCCGCGCCGAAGAAGGTCTCCGCCTCACCTACCGCTACGCTGCTGCCGAAGCCGCCGCACGCGCCCTCGTCGACGAAGCCACGCTGCATGCGCCACGTCGCGAAGCGGTGGCCACGTTGGTGGGTGCTGAGCTGTTCAAGTTGGGGCTGCTCACCACGCTCGCCAACAATCCGCGCGCCACGAGCGTTGACGAAGTGCTCGCGGGCGGGGCCGACGCCGTCGCCGTGGTGATGCGTCGCGCCGACGAAATCATGGCGCTGCCCGAGTTCGCCGATGCCTTGCGCGTGGCGACCGAGGCCGCCGGCGGCAGGTTTGCCGACACGTCCACCGCCAGGCAGTTTGTGCGCGCGCACATCGCTGAGGCCGTGAAGGAACTCGCGGGCATCCTGGCGCATCTGCCCGACACCGTGGCAGCGAAACGATCGTTCACCGAAGCGCTGACAACGTCGACAGCCCTCACCGACGAAAGTCTGCGGCAGTTGCGCACGGCGCGTGTGCAGCTGCGCTTCTCGGGCCTTGGTCCCATGGTGGTGCGCGAGGGCGACTACCTCGAAGTGGCGCGCGTGGTGCCGCGCGACGGAGCGCAAAGCACCACGGCCTTGCGCATGAGCGCGGTCGACGCCGGTGCTGCCACCTGTGGCATTCGCGGCGAGCGCGATGGTGCTGGTTTCGTCGCCACGTTGTGCGGCAAAGATGGCAGCCGCGCGCCAGCAGCGTTGTCGTCGTCGAATGCCTCGGTCGCGGCCCTCGAAGTCTGGTCAAGCTCGGTGCAGGCCACCACGGTGGTGGGCCGTCGCTTCGATGCGATCTTGCAGGGGCGAGCGATGTTCAAGGCGAGCAGCGCTGTCGTGTCGACCCTCGCGACGTGGTCGGCGCGTGGCCTGCTCGAGACCGGCTTCACCATGTTGGGGTCGTGCGGCGGTCGCAGCGCGTCGTCGTCGTCGTCATCTTCGTCGTCGCGGCCGAAGGGCAAGGCGAAGCAACAAGCCTCGCAGGGCAGTGGCGACGAGGCCTGCGTCGGCGTCGCCATGGCCACCATCACGGTCGGCGCCGTCGTGGCAGGCATCGGCGGTTTGGCCTGGTTGGCGGGCTCCGTCGTCAACGCCGAGGCCGATCCCCGCTTCGTCCACGCGCTCCCAGAACGCATCGAGTTGTTGGTGCCCACCGTGGCCGTGCCTGCCAGCGAGCCCGTCGTTCAACCCGAAGCAGTGCCCGCAGCGGAGCAGCCATGAAACATCTGGTGGTGCTGGCCATTCTCGCGGCCGTGTCGGGCTGCCAAACGTTTGAGAGCTACGGCCGCGCCTGGGGCGAGAACGATCGTTCCCTCGCCGGTGTCGAGACCAGAGCCGATGCCGAGCAACGCTACGCTGACACCGCGGCCGAGCGTGCCGCGCTGTTTGGCGCCCGCGAAGCGAAGCAGCTCGAGCGCTGCGAGATGTTGCGCCACCAGTTGGTCACCGCCAGCCGCGATGCCAGCTTCACCGTGGGCATGGTGTGGGGCTGCCCGCTCGCCTGGCCCATCGACCTCGTCATGCTGTTGTTCTGGCCCATCGGCGAAACGCAGAAGGCGCAGGCGGTGTGGGCGCAGGCCGAGCGCATGGAGCGCGCGTATCAGGCCGATACGAAGATGTTCCTCGAGGTGTGCCAGCAGGTGAAAGCGACCCCGGTGGGCCGCGCGTTCATGAGCGTGCAGTTGCCAAAAGCACCACCGCCCGAGCCGGCCGCCGCCAGCAACGTCGTCGAGGAAACGATCGTTCCAGCGGCAGAACCCGCAGCGACCGATGCAGCTACGGACGCAGAAACGGCACCAGCAACGCCGTGAGTGCTTCGGGTTGGTCGCCGGGTGTGGCGTGTCCGGAATCGGCCACCACCTCGAGGCGGGCACCGCTGATGTGGGCCATCCACGCGCGCTTTTGCTCGATGGGCGTGTAGTCGCGATCACCGCTGATCACGAGCACCGGCAGGCGCAACGACGACAATCGCTGCACCACCGACCATCCAAGCAAGCCCCACGATGCACGCAGGTAGGCCCACGGATCGTTGGCCGCGATGCGTGTTTGCACCTCGTCACGCAGGGCCTGCTGGTGCGGAAACGGAAACAGCTTCTTCGCCACCAGCGGTGCCAACCGACGTGGGCCAAACAGCAGCGTCACAACGAAGCGCACCGCCATCTGCAGCCACTGCGTCACGCCACGCGGCACCACTTCGGGGCCACTGTTGAGCACCACCAGCCGCTTCACGAGGTCGGGGCGGTCGAGGCTCAGCTGCAGGCCAATCATCCCGCCCATCGACAGCCCCACCACGTCGACATCGCGCAGCCCAAGGTGATCGAGCAGGGCAGCGATGTCGCGAGCAAACAACGGAACCCCATAGGCGCCTGCAGGTTTCTCGCTGCGGCCGTGACCGCGCACGTCGGGCACCATCACCTGCCGATCGGAAAACGCCGGCGTGATGGCGCGCCAGTCGAGGCCACTGCTGCCAAGGCCATGCAGAAACAGCAGCGGCGGCCCGTTCCCGGTGACTTCAACGTGGAGTGCTACGCCGGGAAGCTGAAGGTGTGGCATGGCCCAGCATCAAAACATTCGTTCACTTTCGCAAGTACATCCCAGCAGAAAGACGTA
>JBIKRQ010000188.1:0-12328 GCA_044349155.1 Myxococcota bacterium | reverse complement strand
GTCGCTTTTCTGCTCGTCGCTCTTCTGTTCGCCCTTGTCGCTTTTCTGCTCGTCGTCCTTTTTCTCGTCGCCCTTGTCCTTCTTGTCGTCGTTCTTTTCGCCGTCGCCGTCGTTTTGTTGGGGCGGCTGTTGCTTCTTCAGTTCGAGAGCGCGCTGCAGGTTGTGACGCGCGCGTTCGTTGCGCGGGTCGGCGACCAGTGCCTTGCGCAGCTGGGCGATGGCGTCGTCGAGCTTGTTGCCCACCAGTGCGGCGTTGCCGGCGGCCAGGCGCGCCTCCGAGATGAACGCGGGGGCTTTGCCGAGCGAGGCCGCGCGCTCAAACGACGACAAGGCATCGCCCACGTCGGGCGGCGGCGGAGGTGCCGCGGGTTCTGCGCCTGCTGCAGGCGCTGCTGCCGGCGCCGGCTGTTGCGCTGCTGCGGTCTGCATCGCCTGCATCAGCAGGGCTTGCCCGGCGTTGTACTCGACGACGGCGCGTTGCTCGTCGGTGGTGGCCTCAGCGCGGCGGTAGCGCTCAAGGGCCAGGTCCGGATCGTTCGCCGCGAGGGCACGCGCGCCAGCGGCAAGATGCGGTTCAACACGCGTGAACACGACATCGCCACTGCCCACCTCGTTGACGGGCGCCGGTGCCGACGACGGTGCTGCCAGCTGCAGCAGGCCAACCAACATCGCGGTGATCATGGCGCACTCCCAACGCGCTCAGCGCGCAGCAACCAACCGAGCAGGCACAACAGGGCGAAGGCAACGGCGGGTGCTGAGAAGTCTTCGAGGTCGACGATGGTGCGTGCTTCGAGCTCGCGCTTCTCGAGGGTGGCGATGCGCGCGAACACCTCGGTCATGCCGAGATCGGGCGTGGCGGTCCCGTCGACAAACACGCCGCCGAGTGCTGTAGCCGCCTTGCCCAACACCTCGGGACTCATGCGCGTGACGACGGTGGCGCCTTTGCGGTCTTTCACATAGCCACTGACTTCGCCGCGATCGTTGAGCAGCGGGATCGGCTCGCCCAACGTGCTGCCCACGCCGATGACGACGACGCTGGCCCCCTGGCCCTGCAGGCGCTTGCCGATCGCATCCAACCCGTTGCCACTGTTGCCAAGCAGATCGTGGTCTTCGCCGTCGGACAACACGACGACGACACGGCCCGCTTTGCCGACGCGATCGGTGGTGTCGGAACCTTTGGCCTCGTCTTCGGCGGCAAACGCGTTGGCCGCGACCTCGAGACCGGCCTGCAGCGCGCTGCCGCCCTGGGGCACCGTCTCGGGTGCGAGGTCTGACAAGAACAGCCGCGCGGCCTCGGCGTCCGTCGTCAGTGGCACCTGCAGGAATGCCGTTCCCGCAAAGGCGACGACGCCGACGCGGTGCTCAGCAAGCTGTGGGAGCGCTGCGGCGATCTCGGCCTTGGTGCGCTCGAGGCGATCGGGCAGCACGTCGCGCGCCCGCATCGAGCGCGACACGTCGACGACGAACAACACATCGAGACCCTGTCGCGGCAACAAGCGCGGTGCCGCGGTCTTCATCGGACCTGCAACAGCGACCACCAGCGCGAACACCGCCAAAAGGGCGAGCACGTTGCGCTGTCGTCGACGACCGTCGGAAGCCCCAGTGACGAGCACGGGTAGCAGCCCAAGGTCGGCCAGCTTCGACAGGCGCACCCGTCGGCGACGCGTGTCGCGCACCATGAGCGCCAGCAGCAGCGGCAGAGCCAGCAACAACAACAAGAGCAGGGGCGAGGCCAACTTCATGACGGGCGCTTCAAGACCGGGGTGGAGTGGGCAAGGCGACCAGCAGGTCGTCGTCGAGGCATGCTGCTGATGTCGACGCGGCCTCGCAAGCCCCTGCCAGGACACGGGTCGGGCGCATGACCGAGGGCACGGGCCCAAGGTGTGTCGGCGGTTGTGGTGAACGACGCTGTGCCGCTAGGGTCGCCCGCATAACGTCCGGCAGGCGGACGAGGTGTGACGACGACGCCGGCAGCAGGCGTCTAGAGCGGAGCGCGCGGTGGTCTACTTCAGCCCGGCGACCAAAGAGATAACGGCCAAGATCGTCTATTACGGTCCTGGTATGTGCGGAAAGACCACGAATCTGCAGAAGGTGCATGAACTCATGCGCCCGCAGATGAAGAGCGAACTGGTCAGCGTCGCCACAGAAACCGACCGCACGATTTATTTCGACTTCCTGCCGGTAAAGCTCGGAAAGATCGCGGGTTTCGACTTTGTCGTCCGCTCGTTCACCGTGCCAGGTCAGCCGTACTACGGCGAAACGCGCAAGATGGTGCTGCAGGGCGCTGACGGCCTCGTGTTCGTGGCCGACAGTCAGCGTTATATGCTTGATCAGAACAAGGACAGTCTCCTTGATCTG
The DNA here is from genome assembly GCA_044349155.1 of Myxococcota bacterium. Classification (GTDB taxonomy): domain Bacteria; phylum Myxococcota; class UBA727; order UBA727; family VGSZ01; genus VGSZ01. Next base: position 9,970 of record JBIKRQ010000188.1, on the reverse strand, counting down.
AAGCGGAACATGAAAGCGAATGGTCTTGATTACAATACCATGCCGCTGATCATGCAGTACAACAAGCGCGACCTGCCTGACTGCTTGTCCGTCGCCGACCTTGAGCAAGCGCTCAACGATCGCCACGTGCCGTACCACGAGGCTTCGGCCTTCAAGGGCATTGGCGTCGTCGAGACCCTCAAGGCGATCACGATGACGGTGTTCAAGCACGTCCGCGACGGCGGCCTGCAGAACATGAGCCGCTCGCCGCCGCCGGCAGCGCCCACGCCGCAGCCGACGCGTGCGCCGGCCCCAGCGCCCGTGGCCCCGGCGACCGCGACAGCGAGCGCGTTGCCGCGTCCGCCGTCTACCGTCGCTGCCACGGCGCGTCCTGCTGCGCCGGTGAGTCCCGAGGCGCTGCAGCAGTCGATGGGCGCGCTCATCGCCAACGCGCAGCAGGGCGCGGCACCGATGCCCTCGAAAGAGGAAATCGGCATGCAGGAGTTCCAGAACCTCGCCGTGCTCCACCACCGCCTCGCCGAGCGCGTGGCCCAGCTCGAAAAAGAGCTGAACCGCGTCTCGCAGGAGCACCAGGACCTGAAGCGGATCGTCGGCCGCAAGTTGATGGGCTGACCATGGCGCGCGCAGCCATCGTCCTCGTCGACGGCTTTGAGGAGATCGAAGCCGTCACGGTCATCGATGTGCTGCGCCGCGCGAATGTCGACGTCGTCATGTGCGGCGTCGCCTCTCTCGAAGTTACTGGCAGTCACGGCATCGCGATTCGGGCCGATGTCTTGCTGCACACCGTTGTCGACGTCCATGCCGTCGTTCTGCCTGGTGGCATGCCCGGGGCGGCCACATTGCGCGACAGCGACGTCGTGCGCGCGTTTGTTGAATCACAGCACGCGGGCGGTGCGCTCATCGCTGCCATCTGTGCTGCACCCATTGCGTTGGCCTCGTGGGGGCTGCTGCGCGGGCGTCGTGCGACGTGCTTTCCCGGGCACGAAGCGGCACTCGTGGCTGGTGGCGCCACCGTCGTTGTCGAGCCGGTGGTCGATGCAGGTGATGTGTTGACCAGCCGCGGCGTCGGCACGGCCCTGGCGTTTGCCCTCGCACTGGTGGGCCGTCTGGTCGACGCAGACACGGCCGCACGTCTCGCCCGGTCCATGCTCGTCGGCTGAAGCAGCCAACCCGTGGCATAACCGCAACATGTGGAAGTCATGTGCCTCGCGTGCTGCCCCAACAGCGCTGTTGCTCCTCTCGTTTGCCTGTGCCCCGCCGTCTGACGACGACGACGACGACGGCCGCGAAGGCGAAGGCGAATCAAGCGAGGGTGAGGGTGAAGGCGAGCCAGGCGAAGGGGAAGGGGAAGGCGAAGGGGAAGGTGAACAGCCCGCTGAAGGCGAGGGCGAAGGCGAAGGAGAAGTCGTCGACGACACGACGGTGGCCATCAGACTCATCCAGCTGGTGCAAACGCCGTCGACCTTGACGGAGCAGATGCTCAACGTCGCGCTGGAGATGGTGTCGCGCGCCGCACTGGTGACCGGCGATACCAACACGCACACGGGCACCGTCACCGTCGTCAACGACGTCAACAGCTACAGCCCGCAGCCCGCCAACGAACTCGTCATGATCGCCAACGGCGTCACCACCCGAGCTGTGATCACCACCATGGATGGCGACTTCGCCCAGCCATCGTTGCGCGCGTTTTACGGCGAGGACCACGACGTCGTCGTCACCTCATTCACGCAGGGCCCCATCACGATGTCGGCCGAGAGCCACCTGCGCGGCAGCGACGGCACGCGCGAGGCGGCGGGTACCCTTGCGACCGGGGAGGACTTCACGTTCAGTGGCGAGTTCACGTCGGTGTCGGAAGTTGATGGCAACTTCTCGGAGTTGCAGCGCGTCGACGTCGACAGCGGCACGATCCGCGCAGACGACATCGACATCGGCTGGTCGACGGGGAACAGCTACCACCTGCTGGTGGGCAGTGCGGCGGTCGAAGACGTCAACACCGACCTGACGTTCGCGGGCCTGGCGTTTTCGTCGCCGTGGAACCTGCGCGATGGCCTGGTGCGCCGCACCTTCCGCGATGGTGCCGCCGTCGAGCCCGACTTCTGGCAGCAGACGAGTGGCGAGGTCGTTCGCAACGGCGATCCCGTTGGGGCGCTGGCGGCGGCCGTGTCGCCAGCGAGCATCCAGATCGTGTTCAACGACGTCGTGCTCGAGGAGCATCAGCGCTGACGGCTGGTGTCTCGCTGCTTCACCTGTCTTGCCGAGCGCTGTGCGATCGGAGAGACGACGTCGTCCACGCAACCGTCGACCGAGGTACCCGTGTCTCAGCCCTTCATTTTCCAGATGCGCGACCTGCGCAAGGTTCATCCCGGTGGCAAGGAAGTCCTCAAGGGGATTTACTTGTCATTTTACCATGGTGCCAAGATTGGTATTCTTGGTAATAATGGCTCCGGTAAGTCGACGCTGTTGCGTATCATGGCCGGCGTCGACAAAGACTTCATGGGCGAAGCGAAGCTGCAAGATGGCAAAACCATCGGCTACCTCGCGCAGGAGCCCCAGCTCGAGGCCGGCAAGACCGTGCTCGAGAACATCGAAGGCGGCGTCAAGAAGATCCGCGACCTGCTGAACCGTTTTGACGAAGTCAACAATGCGTTCGCCGATCCCGACGCCGACATGGATAAATTGCTCGCCGAGCAGTCGCGCCTTCAGGATTCGATTGATGCGGTGAACGGTTGGGAGATCAACCGTATCCTCGAGCAGGCGATGGACGCGTTGCGCTGCCCACCGCCCGACCAGATCGTCGACACCCTGTCGGGTGGCGAACGTCGTCGCGTGGCGCTGTGCCGCCTGCTGCTCGAGAAGCCCGACATGTTGCTGCTCGACGAGCCGACGAACCACCTCGACACCGAGAGCGTTGCGTGGCTCGAGCGCTTCTTGCACGACTTCACCGGCACCGTCGTGTGCATCACCCACGACCGCTACTTCCTCGACAACGTCGCGGGCTGGATCCTCGAGCTCGATCGCGGCGCGGGTATTCCGTGGCAGGGCAACTACTCGTCGTGGCTCGAGCAGAAGGCCAAGCGCCTCGCGTCCGAGGAGAAGTCCGAGTCGGCCCGCCAGCGCGAACTCAAGCACGAGAGCGAGTGGGCCAAGGCGTCGCCCAAGGCGCGTCAGGCCAAGAGCAAGGCGCGTTTGCAGCGCTACGAAGAGCTGCTTGCGGGTGCGAGTGCCGAGAAGGTCACGCAGGCCGACATCTACATTCCGCCTGGGCCGCGTCTTGGTGACGTCGTCATCGAGGCCAACGGCATCAAGATGGCCTTTGGCGACAAGCTGCTCTACGAAAACCTCAGCTTCCGCCTGCCGCCCGCGGGCATCGTCGGCATCATCGGCCCCAACGGTGCGGGTAAGACCACGCTGTTCAACCTGATGACCGGCAACCTCAAGCCCCTCGAAGGCGACTTCAAGGTGGGCTCGACGGTGAAGCTGATGCACGTCGACCAGAGCCGCGATGCTCTCGCTGGCGACAACACCGTGTGGGAGGAAATCACCGGCGGTGCCGAGGTCCTCGAGCTCGGGCCGAAGAAGATGAACTCGCGCGCGTACTGCACGGTGTTCAACTTCAAGGGTGGCGATCAGAACAAGCTCGTCGGCACGCTCTCGGGCGGCGAACGCAACCGCGTGCACATGGCCAAGCTGCTCAAGAGCGGCGGCAACGTGCTGCTGCTCGACGAACCCAGCAACGATCTCGACGTCGACACGCTGCGCGCGCTCGAAGAAGCGATCGAGAACTTCGCCGGCTGCGTCGTCGTGATCAGCCACGATCGCTGGTTCCTCGACCGCATCGCCACGCACATCCTCGCGTTCGAAGGTGACTCGAAGGTCACCTGGTTCGAGGGTGGCTACAGCGAATACGAAGCCGACAAGAAAAAGCGCCTTGGCGACGTGGGCCCCACCCGCATCAAGTACAAGCCGCTGCCAAAGACCTGAGCCGCACCTGCGTCACAGCGAACGAGCCGCCCACGTCGGGCGGCTTTTTCGTGGGTACCGCGTCAGCCGAGGCCCTCGTCGTCGCCCAGGATGGTCGTGAACGCGTCTTCGAGGTCGTCTTTGCCTGCGAGTGCGCGCAGCTCGTTGGGGCTGCCCTGGGCCTTTACGGTGCCTGCAGCGACGATCACGACGTGGTCGGCGAGGGCGGCCACTTCCTGCATCACGTGGGTGGAAAACACGATGCAGCGGCCCGCCGCTTTTTGCCCGAGCAGGAACGCCCGCATGGCGCGGATGCCTTTGACGTCGAGGCCAGCGGTTGGCTCGTCGAGCACGAGGTTCTGCGGCTCATGCACCAGCGCGCGTGCGAGGGCGACCTTGAGCTTCTGCCCTTGCGAGAACCCCTCCGTGCGGCGGTCGGCAATCGCCGCCATGTCGAGCACGTCGAACAAGGCGTTGGTGCGCGCCGTCGTCGTGGCGTCGTCGAGCCCGTGCAGGCGCGCGAAGTAGCGCACGTGCTCGCGCGACGTGAGCCGCGGGTACACGCCGTGCGCATGGGGCAGGGCGCCCAACCGTCGGCGCGCGGCCTGCGGATCGATGGCGACGTCGATGTCGTCGACAAACACGTGGCCGCGATCGGGCGGCAACAGGGCGGTGATCATGCGCAGCGTGGTGGTTTTTCCCGCGCCATTGGGCCCAAGGACTGCAGTGATCTGCCCATCGTTGGCACTGAAAGCGACGTCGTCGACGGCGACAAACGTGTCGAAGCGCTTGTGGATGTGGTCGACGCGAATCATGGCGTGGGCCCCTGAAAATCGATGAAGGCCGGAAAGGCCGCGATGCGCGCCACGCAGGCGACATCGACGCTGCTGAGCGGTGCGTGCTCGTCGACAGCGGTGAGCGCATCGGCGACGACGGTGGGGATGCAGCCGCGTGGCAACACGTTGTGCGCCATGCCCGGCACCACGATGTGGCGGCCCTGCGAAAACAGCGGCAGCACCCGCTCGACGTGGCGCGGCGGCGTGATCGGGTCTCGTTCGCCTGACAGCAACAATGTCGGCGTCGCCGTTGGTGCTGCTTTCGGTGCTGCCCGTCTGGCCACAATGAATGTGGCGCAGCTGTGGCGCATGTCGGTGACCGACGACGGAAACAGCGCATCGGCGGGGGCTGGTGCGTCGACGATGAAGGGCACGTCTTCGGCACACAACGTGGCGAGGTTCACGGGCACGTGGATGGCGCCGTCGACGCTGGCGGCCGTCATCACCGTGATGGCCGCCAGGGGTTGCAGGTCGCCGTTTCTCGCCTGGTGCAGCAGGTGCCCCAACACGGCGCGCGTTTCGTCGGCGTACAGCAGCATGCGCACCGCGTTGGTGGCCATGTCACTCGTGACAACGACGTCGACAAACGCCGCCGTTCGCGGGTGCCGCACGCGCACCGGGGCGGGGGCGGCCTGCAGTGTGGCGCGCAGCGCTGTGTAGTCGTCGACCACGTTCGAACCCAGCGCGCGCAGCGAGGTCTCCATGTCCGCGGCGATCGCAGGGCCCAGCGGCAGGTCGGGTGCCACCACCCCGTCGAGAATGAGCGAGGCCGTGCGATCGTGGTGGGCCGCGTCGTAGGCGAACGCAAGCCGCGTTCCGTACGACACGCCGAGGATGTGCCATCGCTCCACACCAAGCGACGCGCGCACGCGTTCGAGGTCGTCGACGTTGTCCGCGGTGGTGAGCAGGGCAGGTGCGATGGGCAGCTCGCGCATGCAGACCGCGATGCGTGCTTCGTCGGTCGCGCTGTCGCTCGCGAGGCGTTCATTGACGGTACGCGAGTCGACACAGTTGACCGGCGTGGAGCGACCGGTGCCGCGCACGTCGACGAGGATGAGGTCGCGGTCGGCGCGCAATTGTTCGAGAACCGGCAACAATGGCAAAAAGTCCGACGTGGCTGCCTGGCCTGGGCCACCGGCAAGCAGCACCAACGGCGTGGTCGAAGGCGAACTCCCTGTCGCCCGCAACACGGCGAAACCAACGGTGATTGGGGCGCCCGCTTTCGTCGTCGCCGACGTCGTCACCGAGCCACATTCGGCCGCGACGCGTGCGCCACTGTTGTGGGCCAACACACACGGGCTCAGCGTCGAGGTCGACGCCAGCAAGGCAGCAGCAAGGACAGCAAACATGCGGGTGTGCTCCAACCGGCCGCAGACGGCGGCACGTCGCCACAGTGCCCGCGCTCGTGCTGCAAAGGCAAGGGCGCAGCTGGCGCAAAAGCAGTCGTCGTTGACGTCGCTGTCGGCTACAAGAACCCGTGTTTCAAAAAATCGGCCACTTCTCGTTCCGCCACCGCATCGCGATCCTCGTCGTGTATGCGCTCTTGCTGCCGGTCCTTGTGTGGGGCGCAGCGACGGTGATTCCGAAACTCGAGGGCGGCGGGCTCAACGTCCCCGGCAGCGAAGCCGAACGCACCTTCAAGCTCATGGAGCAGGAGATCCACGTCGGCAGCGCTGACGTGCTCGCGTTGTGGACCGCCGAAGTGGGCACCGTCGACGACATCGAGGCCTACTCCGCCGCGTTTGAGGCCATCGCCCGCGTCGAGAAAGACCCGGGCGTGTTGAGCCACGTGAGTTGGTACGAAACCGGCGCGCCGCAGCTCATCACCAAAGAGAAGAACCGCACGTTTTTGCTCATCACGCTCAAGGGCAACGACAACGACCGCTACAAGACCCTCGAGCGCATCACCCCGCTGTTGCAAGCAGCGCCGATGACGACGCAGATCGGCGGCATCGTCCCCGTCGCCTACAGCGTCCAGCGCGTCATCGCTGCCGACCTTGTGCGTGCCGAATCCGTCGCCATTCCCATCACGGCACTGCTGCTCGTGATCATCTTTGGCAGCCTCGCGTCGGCGTCGTTGCCGTTGGTGCTGGGCGTGATGGCGCTGCTCATGAGCCTCACGGGTTTGCGGCTGCTCTGTGAGGTTGGCCCCGTCAGCATCTTCGCCGTGAACCTCGCAAGTCTCCTCGGGCTTGGCCTCGCGATCGACTACTCGCTGTTCATCGTCACGCGCTATCGCGAAGAGCTCCAGAAGGACAACGACGTCGAGAACGCCCTCGTGCGCACCATGGTCACCACGGGCCGCGCGGTCGCGTTTTCGGGCGTCACCGTCGCTGCGAGCTTGCTCGGCTTGTTCTTCTTCCCGCAGATGTTTCTGCAGTCGATGGCCAAGGGCGGCATCTTCGTCGTCCTCGGCACGGTGGTGTTGGCGCTCACGCTGTTGCCAGCACTGATCGGGGTCATCGGCACGCGCATCGACGCGCTCCGCGTGCCGTTTGCGCCGCGCTACTCCGACGGCGAAGACGGCTTTTGGTACCGCGTGGCGTCGTTGGTGATGAAGCGACCAGTGCTCACAGCACTCGGTGTGCTCATCCCGATGATCATTGTCGGCATTCCGTTTCTGCGCTTCGACCCTGCCTTCCCCGACTACCGGATCTTGCCGCGCGAAGAGGCTGCCTTCGTCGCCAACGAAATCCTCGATCGCGAATTCGACGGCGACCAACTCACGCCGATCGACGTGCTCGTGAAGGTCGAAGGCAACGTCTACTCGCGCGAGAACCTCGAGAAGCTCTACCAGCTGTCACACACCCTCGAGCACATTGCCGACAACCGGCCCGAGCTCACGAAGCCCAAGGTCGTGTCGGGCCTGTTCACGTTGGTGCCAGGCATCGACAAAGAAACGCTGTTCGCGAAGCTCACCACGCCGCGCGAGGTGCTCGAGAAGGAAGACAAAACCGTGCTGCTGGGCATGGACGCCTTCGCCCGCGGCTCCTACATGCGCTTCGCGATCCTGTTGGATTTTCAGTACAACAAGCCTGAGGCTTTGGGTGTCATTCAGGCGATTCGTGACCTGCAAGTTGACGGCCTGGAAATTCTGGCAGGCGGCCCGGGCGGCTTCCTGATCGACCTGAAAGAGAACCTGGTTGAGCGCACGCCATGGATGGTCGGCACGGTCTGCCTGGTCATGTTTATCGTGCTGTTTCTGGTATTTGGCTCGGTCACGCTGCCGTTGAAGGCCATGCTCATGAACGCCATCAGCATCTCGGCCAGCTTCGGCGCCATCGTGTGGGTGTTTCAGGATGGCCGGTTTAGCGATATCCTCAGATATACGCCGCTGGGCATATCCGACAGTACAGCGCCGCTGCTCATGTTCAGCATCGTTTTTGGTCTGTCCATGGACTACGAAGTGCTCATCCTGGCCCGCATCCAGGAGGAGTACAAAAAGACCGGCGACAACGACCTCGCCGTGGCTCGCGGGCTGGCGCGAACGGGCCGCTTGATCACCTCGGCAGCGTTGTTGTTGGTCGTGGTCATCGGCGCGTTTGGCACGAGCCACATCATCTTCATGAAGTCGCTGGGTCTCGGCATGGCGCTCGCTGTGTTGCTCGACGCCACCATCATTCGCGCCTTGCTCGTGCCGGCAGCGATGAAGCTCATGGGCCACTGGAATTGGTGGGCGCCCGCACCGCTCAAGAAGCTCGCCGACTGGATCGGTCTCGGCGAAGGCCACTGACGTCGTCAGCAGCAGACAAAGAAGAAGCCCCGCTCTGCGGGGCTTTTCATGCGCGTCAGCCAATGACGTCGGGGCGACGGTGTTGCCACACGGGGATGCGCGCGCGCACGGCCTGCAGCCACGCAGTGTCGACGTCGGCAACGGCAATCCCCTCACCATCGCGGCACTGGGCGATCACCGTGCCCCAGGGGTCGATGATCATGGCGTGGCCGTAGCTCTCGCGTTTGTCGTTGTGGCGGCCGGTCTGAGCGGCAGCGGCGACGTAGCACTGGTTCTCGATCGCACGGGCGCGCAGCAGCACTTCCCAGTGCTCCTTGCCCGTCGTGAGCGTGAAGGCCGCGGGTACGAGCAGGACCTCAGCACCACGGCCCGCCAGAGCCCGGTACAGCTCGCCAAAACGCAGGTCGTAGCAGACGGTGAGGCCGAGCTTGCCGACCGGACTCTCGGCCACGACAACGCTGTCGCCGGGCGACGTTGCCGCACTCTCTTTGAGCGTGAGCGACGGCAGCACCACATCGAACAGGTGAATCTTGCGGTACGTGTCGCGCACAGCGCCCTGATCGTCGACGACGACGTGGGCGTTGTACGCGTGCGTCTCGGTGTGCTGTTCGGGAAAGCCGCCGAAGCACACCCACAGTTTGTGCGTCGCAGCGAGGTCGGCGAAGCGGCGAAACAGCGGGCTGTCCAGTGGCGCCATCCACTTCGCGACGTCGGCGTCACCGCGGCCGATGAAGGCAAAGCACTCGGGCACCACGAGCAGGGCAGCACCAGCGGCCGCTGCTTGTGCGCACAGCCGATCGCAGGCCGCGAGGTTCTTTTCGACGTCGTCGGTGCTGGTCATCTGGCCAACGGCAAGGCGTGAGGAGTTCGACATGCGCCGACGTTGGCAGTGCAGCCGTCGTCGCTGCAAGTCGCCACAGACTTGCTAGAAGCGCCCATGCCCACCGCCAAGCAGAAGCAGCGCGCGCTGCGCATCCTCGACGCCCTGGTCGCCCGTTTCCCCGACGCCCACTGCGAGCTCGACCACAAAGACGCGTGGGAGTTGCTCGTGGCGGTGGCGTTGTCGGCGCAGGCCACCGACGTGAGCGTAAACAAGGTGACGCCCGCGCTGTTCGCGGCATACCCGACGGTGTTTGCGATGGCCGACGCGCACGTTGCCGACGTCGAGCAGCTCATCAAGACCATCGGCCTGTACCGCAACAAGGCCAAGAACGTCGTGTCGGCCGCCCAGCAGGTGGTGCAGCTGCACGGCGGTGTCGTGCCGTCGGCGCGCGAAGACCTCGAAGCACTCCCAGGCGTGGGCAAGAAATCCGCGGCCGTGATCATCGCCAACTGCTTCGGCGTGCCCGCGATTGCCGTCGACACCCACGTCGGCCGCGTCACGCGTCGCCTGGGCCTGACGAAGCACACCGACCCCGACAAAGTCGAAGTCGAGCTCACG
>JBIKRQ010000187.1:0-12351 GCA_044349155.1 Myxococcota bacterium | reverse complement strand
CATAGACAACAGCGAACGAGCCGAGAGGCACGAAATCGAGCGCCGAAACGGCAATGACGTCGTCGAACACAAGTTTGACGACGTCATCGTCGCGCCCAAAGCGCCATTTTTCAGCAACCTGCTAGTATGCGCTCGAATGACGCACAACCGGCCGTCTCGTGGTTTTCAGCGGCGGAGACCGTGGATCACACCAGAGGTTGAGCACGCGGAACATGCCGAGCCCAGAAGCGGTGGTTGTTCCTTGGATCAATGGGCGTTTGTGAGCGCCAGAGCGTTTCTCGTCGAGAAACGCCGTTCCTAAACCTGCCGCGGCTCGCAGACGAAGACACGCCGCGCCGAGAGCAACCTCTCAGCGCGGCGTGTCTGGTCAGCGAGCCTTGTGCGGGCTCAGGGCATTTTCACCTTGGCGAGCTTGTCGGCGATGACTTCCTTGGAATCGCCAAAGCGTGACTGGATGACGCCGTAGAGCTTGTCGGCAGACCCTTCGGCCTTGAGGATGTCGTCGTCGGTGAGCTCGCCCCAGGCCAGCTTGGCTTTGCCTTTGAGTTGTTCCCACTGGCCCTTGATTTGATCCTGGTTCATCGGATGCTCCTGGTGTTTCGGTGGTGGACAGCGATCGACGTGAGGCGTGGTGTCGCCGAGCGGTCAGCGGTTTTCTGGTGCTGGCGCGAGCACGATTTCCACGCGGCGGTTGTTGGCCCGGCCCTCGGCGGTCTTGTTGTTGGCGACGGGGCGGTCTTGTCCGTAGCCAGCGGCCGTGATGCCCGCGGCAGCGATGCCACGAGACACGAGATAGACGCGCACCGCTTCGCTGCGGCTTTGCGAGAGCTGCTGGTTCGACTGCATCGAGCCTTGTGAATCGGTGTGCCCCTCGACGGTGATGGCGCGGTCTGGGTTGGCCTTCAGGGCTTCGGCAACGTTGTCGAGGGCCGAGCGCGCGGCAGGCAACAGCGTCGATTGTACCGAGGCGAAGACGACCGCACCCGAGAGTGTGATCACCAGGCCTCGCGCCTCTTCTTTGACGCTCTGCAGGTCACGCATGGCCTGCAGTGTCGACGTGAGTTTCACTTCGGCTTCGCGGCGGCCGAGCTTTTCTTTCACGAGCTGGGCCTGCAGGTCCGTCGCCTTGGACTCCGAGTTCTTCAGGTCGCCCTGCAAGCCGCTGGTCTTTGACTGAGAGGCCGCGAGGTCGCCTTGCAGGCCAGTGGCTCTCGTCTGCGAGGCGTGCAGATCGCTCTGTAAGCCAAGGGCATTCTTGTCGGCCGCACGCGCCTGCTGCTCGGCGGCGCTGAGGTCGTCGCGGGTGGTGCGCAGCTCGCTCGCCGCAGCGGTGCCCAGGCTCTGCAGACGGATGTTCGAGGCGTCGCGCGCCTCGTTGGCGATGAAGACCGCCGCACGGGCCCCCGCCAACTCCGAACGCCGCTGGGCAATGTACGAGAGGTCTTTGACCTCGATGTCCGTCGGGGTGTTGACGAAGCGCGCCTCTGCCGCGTTGAGGGCCAGGCGTGCGGCGTGGAGTTCTGTTGGTGCGGCGCGCGTCGCGTTCTTCTCGGCGACGTCGTAGGCCTGTCGAGCGTTCACGAGGGCCGTGGGCGGTGCGGTCGTCGCGCACGACGCCACGAAGAAGGCAGAGCAGGCCAAGGGGAGCATCATCCGGGTCTTCATCGGGTCTTTCCTTCTGAGAGCGCGACCACGGCGGCCTCGGCTTTGTTGGCGTCGTTTTGTGCATTGGCAGCGCGGGTGAGCGCGAGGGCCAACGACGCATCGGCATCGGCCATCTGCAGGAAGAGCTCGGCACGCTCTGCATCACCGTTTTTCGCAAGTTGCTTGGCCTGCGCGAGCTCCTCTTCGGCAAGGCGCACGTGCAGCGAGGCCTGCGGCTGTTGACCGCCACCGACTTCGTCCGCGGAGCGAATCGATGCTTCCAGCGACGTGAGTCGATCGGCCGGCAGGGTGGCCGTGGCGCACCCGGTGAGGACAACACAGGCGACAGGGAACATGGCAAATCTCATGGGGTCTCCAGGGAAGCGGCACGCATCGCCTTGTGCAGCTGTCGTGCCGCCGTCGCGGAGCAGTGGCGCGACACCTCTGCCGAACCTCGTGATGACGACGAGAGAAGGCCTGCAGCGTGGGCTGTCACGCGGCCTCACGCGGGCACGAAGGCCTCGCGGCGGCGGTGTGCACGTCGTGCAGGCACGCCTCAGCGGGGCGCCGGTGCTGCACCGCTCGATGTCGCGTCTGTGTTGCGGGGTGGGCGGGGAAACTTCCCGCCGATCGGGTTGCAGCTCGCCGTGGCCGCGGTGGCGATCGCCGTGATCGTCGCCTGGCGCCTGCGTCAGCGCCGTTGTCGCGCCAGCTCCATCACGCGGTAGCTCTCGTGCATGCCCAGGCGCTCGTAGGTGGTGCGCGCGACGACGTTGTCGGGCTCGACGTACAACCGCAGACCGCACACATCAGGGTGTGTTGCGGCCTCGGCAACAACATGGTCGTGCAGCGCGCGGTACACGCCCCGACGACGCCACGCCGATGCCACGTACACACTCTGCACCCACCACCACCAACCATCGCGCCAGTCGGACCACTCCAGCGTGAGCATGAGCTGACCAATCACGGCGTCTTTGTGGTCGACGGCCACGAGGTAGCGGCCGCGCTGTGGATCGAGCAGCAGGCGCTCGATGCCACGACGAACGACGGCGGCATCAAGCCCGAGGTCTTCGCTCTCTTTGGCCATCGTGACGTTGTTGACGACGAGGCTGTCGAGGTCGGCGATGGTGGCGGTGCGGATGGAAAACGTGGACATGCGGTTCAGCTCTTGCGGGTGGTGACGCGCACGCCGTCGTTCGTGCCCACGATCAGGTCGTGCACCATGCCGCAAAACAGCCCGTGCTCGGCAATGCCTGGGATGACCGAAAACGCCTTCGCCAGCGACGGCGGATCGGTGATCGGCGGAAAGCGACAATCGAGAATCCACAGGCCGTTGTCGGTGACAAACGTGGCCCCGTTTTTCTGCCGCAACGTGGGCTCACCACCCAACGCGCGCACCTCGCGCTCCACCACCTTCACCGCAAACGGCACCACTTCCAGCGGCAACGGAAACGCGTGCAGCGCTTGGACGCACTTGGCTTCGTCGATGACGCAGACGAAGCGGGCCGACGAAAACGCCACCACCTTCTCGCGCAACAACGCACCGCCACCACCCTTGGTGAGGTTCATGTGCGGGTCGACTTCGTCGGCACCGTCGAAGCAGAGGTCGAGCACGTCGATGTGGTCGAACGAGACGACGTCGATGCCTTCTTCGATCGCCTGCTGGCGCGTGGCCTCCGACGTGGGCACAGCCTTGAGCTTGAGCCCCTCGGTGCGCACGCGGTGCCCCAGGGCCGCGACGGCAAAGCGCGCGGTGCTGCCGGTGCCAAGGCCCACCTTCATGCCCGAGGTGATGAGCGAGACGGCGTGTTCGGCGGCGCGCTTTTTCTGCAGGTCGACGGACGACAACGAGGCGGTCATGGGCAGCTCCAGCGACGAGGGGCCGCCCGGATAGCACGCACGCCGCGTCGACGGAGGTCGCACATGTGGATCGCCCGCACACATGCACGCACATCTGGACCGTTGCTGTGGCCGTGCGCGCGAGCACTTCTGCACACAGATGCGGTTTCGCTCGCACACGTGGCGTGCATGCTGCGCGGCAATGCTTGTACCGCTCCTGATTGCGTCGTTGGTCACCCTCGGCGCGCCGAAGGCCGCTGGTCGTGCTCGGCCAAAGACGCCAACGCCTGCGGCCCCTGCGGCCCCTGCGGCTGCGCCGACACCCGAGCCTCCTCCTCCGCCGCCGCCGCCTCCGCCGCCCGTCGAGGTGAAGGCGAAGACGCGCCGTGTGGCGGTGTACGAGCTTGATGCCGGCGGCATGGACCCGCGCATCGCTCGCGTGCTCACCGACGCCGTGCTCGCCGAGGTGCGCAAGCTCGAAAAGACCACCGTGGTTGGCATGGACGAAATCCGCGCGATGCTCGACGTCGAGGCGCAAAAGCAGTTGGTGGGCTGCACCGATGCGTCGTGTTTGTCGGAGATCGCGGAGTCGCTCGGCGTCGATACGGTGATCATCGGCACGGTGGCCACCGTCGGCGACGGACTCACATTTGGCTTGAAGAACATCGACCAACGCAGCGCCGCCACGCTGGTGCAGGCCACGCGGCGCATCGACAGCAGCGACCCCGCCGACGTGCTCGCCGCCGTTGGTCCAGTGGTGCAGGAGCTGTTTCCCGACGTGGCGCTCAAGCCTGGTGCGGTGCGTGGTGTGCCGCCTGAGGTCGCTTTGCGCATTCACCCGCCGCCGTTGTCGCCGTGGGTGTTTTGGACGCTCACCGGCGCGTCGGGCGTGGCCGCAGCGTCGGGGCTGTTGTTCACGGTGTGGAACGCCACTGCCTACAGCGCAGCAACGGAGAAGGCCGCCGGCAGCGTGACCGGCCCCGCCGTTGCTGGCAGTGCGCTGAACGCCGACCTCGCGAATGTGCGCTTGAGCTTTGTGGGTCTGGCGTCGTCGTTTGGCACCGCAGCAGCCCTTGGGGTGGGTGCGGGCGTGTCGGCGGCGTTCGTCAACTGGGACGAAGGCGAGTGACCGCTGGTCGTTCGTCGCTGTCGCTCGCATCTCGTCGGTTTCTGGTTCGTGCTCGTGCAGGAGTCCCTGTGAACATCCGCCTGGCTTCGCTTTCGACAACGCTGCTGCTGTTGGCGCTGGCTGGCTGCTACAACGTCGACATCCCGACGGGTGCGCAGATCGTGTGCACGACCAACGCCGAGTGCCCGGAAGACTTTCAGTGTCGTCCCGAGCTTGGCTTGTGTGTGCAAACCAGTGCCAACGACAACGTCGCGCCCACGATCGTCGACGTGACCATCGACCCACCGCTGGCGCGGGCCACCACGCACACCACGGTCACGTTCAACGTCGACGAGGAATTGCTCGTTGCGCCAACGATTGAACTCGTGGTTGAGAGCGGCCGCCGCACGCTCACGCCGGTGGTGCTCGATGGGGCGCCGGCCACGCGGTTTGCCGCGAGCTACGTCGCGATCGGTGACGAGGGCGAAGGCGACCACGAACTGCGCGCGCTGCTCATCGACACCGCCGGCAACGCGGCGGCTGATGTGTCGATCGGGCGCATCACGTTTGACTTCACGCCCCCTGCGCTCAACGACGTCACCGTCGCGCCCACCGTCGCGAAAGCGGGCACCGAAGTGGTGCTCACGGTGCGCTCGAGCGAAGCACTGAGCAGCGCGTCCACCGCGGCGATCGTCGACGGCACTGCCTTCATCGCCGACGCCCGGGGAGCCGACCCCCTCGTCGCCACGTTCCGCCTCAATCCCGCTGTGGGTGTTGAGGCCGAAGGCGATACCTCGATCGTCGTCGACGTGAGTGACCTCGCCGGCAACCCCGCGCGCCGCGTGCTCGACTCGGTGGTGCGCATCGACTTCACCGCCCCCACCGTCGACGGCGGTGCGGTGGTCGCGCATCCCGTGGTCACCGATGGCCAGGTCGCGTTGGTATCGTTTCGGGCCAGCGAAGCGGTGAGCGACGCCGTGGTCGAGCTCGTGCCTGCGTCGGGTGGCGCGTCGTTGCCCATGACCCTGGATGGCAACAGCGGCCGCGATCTGTCGTTTCGCCGCGAGGTCTCGAGCGACGATGCCGACGGCCTGTACACCGTGCACCTGGTGCGGCTCGTCGACGTCGCGGGCAACGTGTCTGACGCCATCGACCTGCCCGGCGATCTCGGCGTGGGCGTGGCCTCGGTGTCGATCGACGCGCGCGCGCCGAGCTTTGTCGAAACGCCCACGTCGTCGCCCGCGGTGGCCTCGCGCCAACCTGGCCACGATCTGGTGAGCGTGGTGTTTGTGCTCGACGAAGAAGCCGACGTGACCGTGCAGATCGGCGACCTCGACGCTCCGTGCACGAGCGTGGGTGCCCCACCGTCGATCGCGTTCACCTGTGAGCGCGGCATTGGCGCCGACGACGTCGATGGCACGTTTGGCGTATCGGTCACCG
Source organism: Myxococcota bacterium (assembly GCA_044349155.1). Lineage (GTDB taxonomy): Bacteria > Myxococcota > UBA727 > UBA727 > VGSZ01 > VGSZ01. The sequence goes on along the minus strand of JBIKRQ010000187.1, from coordinate 6,320 downwards.
CCGTCGATGGCGCTGGCAACACCGCCTTCGCGAGCGCTGCGGCCGTCACGCTTGACTTCACGCCACCGTCGATGGTGATTGGACTTGTTCCGGATCGCCAGGCACGCGGTGGCGAGGTCATCTCGGTCTCTGCCGTCGCCGACGAGGTGCTCGATCCCGCCAGCGTGGTGTTCGACAACGGCGGTCTCGCGTTCTCCGCCCCCGTGACGTCGGGCCGCGCGAGCACCACCAGCTTCTCAGTCCCCGCGGGCCTGCAAGGCGACTTCGCGGTGTCGTTTGCAGCAGCAGACCTCGGCGGCAACGTCGTCGCAGCACCGGTGTTGCAAGACGTGCGCATCGACGGCGTGTCGCCCACGTTGACGTCGTTTGCGTTGTCGAAGCCGCGTGTGGCCCCCAACGAAGCGTTCACGGTGACACTGCAGACCAGCGAAGCCTTGCCCGCACCGCCGACGGTGACGTTTGCCAACGGCGACCTCGTCAATGGCGTGCCGGTGGTGAGCACGATGACGCTGTTGAGCGGCCCGTCCGCACAAAACGACTACGTCTTCAGCGGTACTGGACCCGCGTCGGGGCAGAACCAGTTTTACACCATCACTGTCCTCATGGCCGACGTGGCCGGCAACCCCGGTGCTGACTCGCCGGCCGTGGTGGTCGTCGACAATGCGGCACCATCGCTCGCCGGCTTCGACATCGCTCCGGCGGCGGCGCGGGCTGGCGACACGGTTCGTGTCGTCGTCACAGCCAACGAAACCCTGTCGGCCCCACCCACCATTGTGGCGCGCAATGGGGCGGCGAACTTCACGTTGTCGCCGACGTCGGCGGCGTCAGGCGCGCTGTCGTACGTGTTCACCATGCCCATCGATGGGGCCACAGCCCAGGGCAGCTGGACATTCGATGCCTTCTCGCTCGTCGACGAAGCAGGCAACAGCGGTGTGATTGCTGCCAACGCGCAACGCACCTTCGTTGTCGATTCGCGGCCGGCCACGCTTTCTGCTGTGGTGCCGTCTGCGTCGGTGGTGCGTGCGGGCAGCACGGTCGATGTCACGTTCACCACCAGCGAGCCTGTCGCAACACCGCGTGTGGTCGCGGGCACAACACCGATGACGTTGGTGACGAACACCGCCAACACCGCGTTTCGCTTCCGATACACAGCGCGCGGCGACGAAGACGAAGGGCTTGAAGGCATCACGGTCAGCGTTGCCGATCTCGCGGGCAACGTGAGCGTTGGCGGCGCCACCATCGAGTTCGACTTCACGCCCCCCGCGTTGGTGACGACGAGCGCCAGCCCGAGCGCGGCCAAAGCGGGCGACCTGCTGAGCTACACCGTCACCGCTGACGAAGCGCTGGTCGGCCCACCAGCACTGACGATCGGCAATGGCGCCGTGGCACTGACCGCGCAGCCGAACACCCGCTTCGTGTTCACCACAACGGTGGGCGGCGCCACGAGCTCTGGTGCTCGCACCGTGCTGGTGCAGATGACCGACCTGGCGGGCAACAGCGCCACTGTCGCTGGCACGGGCTTCTCGATCGACACGAGTGCGCCCACCATCGGCTCGCTCGCATTGTCGCGTCGTGTGCGCGCGCCACCGGCGAAGGCGTGTCGGTGCGCGTGTCGACGACAACGTGGTCGCCGGCCTGGCGCAGGATGTAGTGCGTTTCCTGCTCGAGGGGCCCGTCGGGGCCAGCGATGTTCGTGACAGCGACGAGGTCTTCGTCTGGCTTTGCCTGCAAGCCCACCAGACCGCCCACCCACGTGTTCCAGATCTTCTCGGCCACCGCCCGCATCAGCGGCTGTGCAGCCGGCGACTTCATGTACGAGACGAAGTCCGCGCGATCGGCTTCGGGCATGGAGGCCGCGACGACATCGATCAGTTCATCGATGCCCACCACGTCGACGAGGTTTCCCTCGGCGTCGATGCGCATCCGCGGCAGCAGCGATCCCATGCGCTCCGCATCGGCGATGGCCCGGGCGTCTGTCGTTGGGTCGACGGGCTTGCCGTTGACCACGAGGATGTGCAGGTCGTCGATCACCACCTCGCTGAGGGCCGGGTTGCCATCGACGGGCAGCAGGCGCACGCGATAGCGCTCGACGACGGTATGGCCCTTCTTCAGCACGGTCTCTTCAACGATGGCTTCACTGCCCGCAGGCCATGCCCAGGTCAAAGCAACGGGCTGTGCAGCCCGCGCGCGCGCCGCCAACGACGATGACGGCGACGACAACGACGGCGACGGCGACGGCGACGTGGCGCACGCGCTGAAGATCAAAACACTGCCGATGACGGTGCTGGCGACTTTGGCGATCATGGTCGTTCCCCTCGCGGCGACGTGTGCCACCCGCGAAACGACGTGTCACCCGTCGCGAAACAAGCGGTCGGCAAGCTCCGACGCGAACAGCCCGCGTCCCTGCCCTGCCCCTGCCGCTTGATGCGCCGCCACCGCCGCCACCACGTGCGTCGACACCGATGCTGCACCGCGAGCACCGGCAATCACCGCAGCGATGGTCCCCGCCAACACATCGCCCGAGCCCGCCACCGCCAACGCTGGTGAACCACCTGGCACCACGATCAACGACGACGACGATGCCACCACTGGTGCGGCTCCCTTCAACACCACCACACCACCCAGCAGCGCCACCAACGCGCGCGCCGCGGCCACGCGATCCGCCTGCACCTGCGCTGTCGTCGTGCCGAGCGCTGTTGCTGCTTCACCGGGATGAGGGGTCCACACATCAGCGTCGCCGCGCTGAAGCACACCGAACACGCCCGCGTCGCCGACGACGAGCAACCCTGGCGCAACAGCCTTCGCCGCCTGCAGCCACGGCCGCACCTGCGACACGCGCGCGCGCGACATGCCCGGGCCCACCACCACCGACGTGAGACCAACGAAAGCACCTTCGTCGACGAGGTCTTTGGCCATCAGTTCGTCGGGGCGCAGCAGGTCGGCCGTGCCCAACAGCGTGACGAGCCCGGCACCACTGCGCAGCGCTGCTCGCGCCGACAACAGCGCCGCCCCGCGCGTGGCGTGGTCACCCACGACGACACCGACATGCCCGAAGCGGTTCTTGTGCCCCGCCGCATCGGCCGCTGGCCACTGCACCGCGTGCAGCACGTGCACGTCGATCGCTTCGTTCGGCGGGCGGACAAAGCCGATATCGACGTCGACGACCTCGCCGCACACCGGCACGCCGGCCTCGGCGACGTGGGCGATCTTGCGACCACCAAACGTGACGGTGACATCGGCCACGACGCACACCTCGCCGGGGCGTTGTCCGTCGGTGGGCAAACCCGACGGCACATCGACGGCGACGACCGCGGCACCGCGCGCGCGCCAGGTCGCGATCTGCGTGACGACGTCGACCACCTCGCCCGTCAACGGCCGCGACAAGCCGATGCCAAACAGCGCATCCACCACGACGGCGACCTCGCTGAGGGTGGATGCGTCGCGCGCCGTGCAGACCAGAGCGCTACGACCAAGTGCCAACGCTGCAGCGTCGAACAACAACGACGACGTGGCCGCATCACCGCGCAACGACGACGACGGTGCCGTCGTCACGACCACGACATCGCGTCCACGCGACAGCAGATGCCGCGCACACACAAAGCCATCGCCGCCGTTGTTGCCGCCACCGCACACGACGACGACACGGCCCGTGGGAAACCGTTGCTCGATGAGGTCGGCCACCGCGCGGCCTGCGTGCTCCATGAGCACAAGCCCAGGCACGCCCACAACGTCGATGGTGAAGCGATCCCGCGCACGCGCCTGAGCGGCGGTGAGCACGGGCTGGGTGACGACGTCGATGGTGCTGCTGCGCATGGCCAACAGCCTACGGCGTCCTCACGATGGGCGCGTCAGGCGCGTCACGAAAAAAAGCCGCCCCACGACGGGGGCGGCGATGACGACGCAGGCCAACAGCCTCAGAGGGCGGCGATGAAGCCTTCGAGTTGGGCAGCGGCCGGCGTGCCAGGCACGAGGTCGCGGGCCCGCTCGGCCAACGCGCGCGCGCGCGACGGCAACTGGTGCTGACGGGCCAACAACGCGCCCGACACCAACGACGACACGTCGGACGCGCGCGTGAGCAACGCCAGCCCAAGGTCGACGTCTTCGCGACGGTGCTGCGCGACGCCCACGTGCACGAGCTCGAGGCAGACTTCGCCGCACGCCGCCGGGCCTGCTGACTTCGCCGCCGCACGCAGCATTTCCAACGCCTCGTCGACACGACGCTGCATCAGCGCGATCCGTGCTTGCAGACGACGCGCGCGCAATGCCTGCGTGGCATCGACACCGGCCGACTCGAGCAACGTGGCCAACACCGCTTCGGCCTCGCCCGCGCGGTCGCCGTCGATCAGGGCGTCGACGTACAGCAGGGTGGTGTCGTGGTCGTTGGGCACCTGCTCGTGCAAGCGCTGCCCGAGGTCGAGGGCTGCTTCGCGCTCGCCGAGCTCGACGAGAATGCGCAGCTGCATCTGCCGTGGCGGCAACGACGCGGGGGCGACCTGCGAGACGCGCTCGAGGATGTTGAGGGCCTCGCCGTACTGGCGGCTCTCGACGAGCATTTCGCACAACGCGAGCGGCGGGCTCACAAACGACGGCTGAAGCTCCCAGGCCATCTCGTACAAGGTACCAGCGCGGGCCGGGTCGCCCTGGGCGTACAAAATCTGGCCGAGCTGAAAGCGCGCGACGGCGTGGGTGGGCACCGCACGCGACACCGCGGTGAGCAGCTCGGCACCCTGCTGCATGTCGCCGCGCGACACGCGCACCAGCGCCTGCAGGTACGTGGGACCGACGTGACGGGGCTGCTGCGCGTGGGCCTGCTGCACACGACGTTCGGCGCGCTCGAGGTCGGCTTCGGCCAGCGCCAACGCGGCGTCGCCCAAAGCAACGTCGTCGTCGTCGCGGTTGCCAAGGACGGTGCGGGCTTCGTCGACGCGGCCATCCATGAGCAACGCGCGGGCGCGCATGACGCGGGTGGTGGCCTCGGACAGGCCAGCGTTGGCGAGACGCTCGAGCGCCACATGAGGCTGCGCCTCGCCGAGCAGCTGCTCGATTTCGCCGACAGCACCGTCGCCCAACGCGAGGGCCAGGCCGGCGTCTTCCTCGTTGGCGGGGAGCAGTTCACCTCGTGGCAGGCCCCGCATGCGCACCAACGGCGGCAGCGGTTCCTGCAGCGTGCGCGGCGGCATGCGCAGCGTCATCGGATCGCGCATGGGGCGCGTGTCGACGGGGGAAGAGGCAGCGGAGGCAATGTCAGCGTCGGTCACGGGCCGGTTCTGCCATTGATTTGCGCGCGTGTCTCCAACCGCCTCGCACTTGCCTCGTCTGTCGTCGTCTCAGCCATGACCCAGGTGAGCGAAACGCGGTCACCCACGTCGACAAAGCATTGGCTCACCCGCGACAGCAACAGCGGCTGCGCCTGCCACCACGCCGCCGCGTCGAGCACCGCCACGGCCCCCGTGTTGTCGGTCAGGGCGTCGTAGAAGGCGTCGAGGTTGTCGATGACCGTGGCTGGAAGCGCGAGGGCCTGCGCCAGGGCCGTGAGCAGGCGCTCTTTGCCTCCAACAGGGTCGCCCGCGTCGACGACGATGGCCGCAGGTACCAAAGCGCCGCGGTCATCCACAAACGCGAGGCTCATGGTGCGACCGCCACGCCAGCATCGGTGCCTTCCACGTCGTCGTTGGCGGCGCGGATTTGCACAAACGAGCGGTAGTGGTTGCGCGTGTAGAACAAGCTGTCGTCGTCACCGCCGATCACACGACGGGCACCGCGATCTGACGAACCCGGCGTGGGCACCGTGTACTCGTGCCAGAACCCCACGGGGTGCAGCGGCAAACGACGTTCGCGGTTTTGAAAAATCGTTCCATCTTGCCGGTACACAAACGGCCCGCCTGCGTCGATCGTGGCGACGACCTCGATGACCGCGGTGCGCTCGCCTTCGGGCACCTGCGACAGCTCCAACGTTCTTGCAGCCGTGCGCTCTGCCGTCGACAACGACTGAGGTGGTAGCTCGCAGGACGACGACGACAGCGCCACCAGTGTTGTGGTCAGCAGCTGGAGCAACACGGTGCGAAAGCTCATGGCCCTTTGTCTAGCATCTGCTTCGTTGCTGTTGCTCGTTCGTTGCTCGCTCGTTTCTCGTTTCTCGTCTCTCGTCTCTCGTCTCGTCTCTCGTCTCTCGTCTCTCGTCTCCTCGTCGTCGCTCGTCTCTCGTCTCTCTTGTCTCTCTTCCTGTTGCTTCACGTTCTCTCGCCAGTGACGTCGTCGGCGATCAGTGCACTCGCGCTTTGGACTACGCCTTCGGCGCGAGCCGGCCACCAACCACGCGC
>JBIKRQ010000228.1:0-10416 GCA_044349155.1 Myxococcota bacterium | reverse complement strand
TCACCCTCTCCTTCTCCTTCTCCTTCTCCTTCTCCTTCTCCTTCTCCTTCGCCGCACCGTGCGAGGTCATCGACGATGACCCCGGCGGTGTCGACCTCGCCGCTCACCACGGTCAATGTAAAGGTGCCGCAGCGCGTGTTGCGATCGTCGTCGTCGGAGGCGCGGCTGCTGCGCTCCACCACAATCGTCCCCACCTGTTCGCCCTCGTTGAGCACGAGGTCGAACTCAACAACGCTGTGATCGTTGGTGTTGGCGACGATGGTTTTGTCGTCGACGTTCAACGTGACGGCCTGGTCGTTGCCGACACCGACCACCACGACGCGCGCGTTGACCTGCGCGAGCAGCTCGTCAGCACTGCGGCAGCTGCCGATGCCGACCGACAGCAGGCTCAACGACGTGAACAGGACGGCTGCTCGCCGTCCGGTGTGTGTCTTCACCATGGCACCACCACCTCGCCATCATCGAGTCCAAGGGACCAAAACAGCAGGCCACCACCGACGAGGCCGAGCCCCACCGCCGTGACCGTGAGCGCTGTCGCACTGTTGCGCCAGCCATCGACGGCGAGGGAGCGCTCGGGGTCGAGCTGCCCGGTGCTGCGGAACGTTTGCTCGAGGTCGTTGAAGGCCACTTGATTCATGACCACTGCGGCACCCGCACCAACACCAGCCAGCACCGCTGAACCAACGACGACACCGCCGACGACGCCGACGTTGACGCGCGGTGGCGGCTCGCGCCCAACGGCCCACGCTGGCGTGAAGCGCACGCTGCCTGGGGCTGGTGGCAACGCTCCTGACGAGGCCCAGAAGCCGCGCGCAAAACCGTCGTCGAGCGGTGTGGAGAACAGTTGCGCAAACGGGCCAGCCTCGCCGCGCGCCGCCGGGGCCTCGACGAAATCGAGCGACGACAACGCGAAGGCGCCACCGCTGCGCGGCACGAGTACGGCTTCTTCGACGGCACCACTGCTGTCGCGCTGCACCATGAAAAACGGTTGGCCCGCGAGGGCGATGTAGACCGGTCCAGCGACGTTCACTTCGGCCCAGGGCTGGCCCCGTGCATCGAGCACGCGCACGCGACCGGGCTCGTCGACGGCGAGAAACGCGGTGTCGGCACCGGTGGTGAGGTCGGACAGGGCGCTGTGCGGTCGTTGCAGTGGCGCTTCGGCAAACACCGACAACCGTGCGCGCGGATCGTCGAGCCCCGCCGACGCCGACGCCACAAACGCTGCGGCTTCGCCGTATTCGACGCGCCCATCACCGTTGACATCGCCGCCGCCCGAGAGCGCTGAGCGCAGCAGGTACGAAAACACGCCCGACGACAACGCACGCGACTCGTGCACTTCGACGGCCTGCGACGTCGACACGAGCACGCCGGTGCGCTTGCTGAAGTCGTTGCCCATCGGGTCTTTGAGGGCGTCGAGCAGGTCGGGCGTGAGCGGCACGCCCTTGCTTTTGCCGCCGCGTGCTTTGACGAAGAAGTACGACGAGCAGGCATCGACGACGACGTGGTTCAGGTCGGCCGGACTCGGCGACAACACCTGCTGCGCGAGATCGCTGCGCGTAAACGGACCGTCTTCAAACACGACGTAGCCCTGGCCGCCGTCGGTGACGTCGCCATGTCCTGCGAATGCAAACACCAGCTCGGTGGCGCGGCCGCGGGCCTTCTCTTGCCGCAACGCCCAGAACGCTTCGCCGAGAGCGCCAGCGAGGGCTTCTTTCGTCGGTGGGCGCGCGATGTCGGTGAGTTCGGGAAACGCGCGCGCGCTCTCTTTGTCGAACGTGGTGAGCAGCCACGCGCGTTGCGCGCCCGGCGCGAGTTGCAGGAACAAGCGGGCGGCGTCGTCGTCGGCGAACGACAGCGTGGGGCGTTCTTTGCTGCGACCACCATTGCTGCCGACGATCACCACCACGCGCGCCGGCGCTTCGGCCACCGGCAGGGGCGTGGCGGCAGCGATGGCCATGACGGCGAACAGGGCCAGACTCATCTCACTTCACCCGCAACAACAAGCGACCCTGCGAGGCCACGTCGAGGGGCAGCTTATCAAGCGAGGCGAGGGGCACACCATTGCGTTCGGCCGAGACCAGGCGGCCTTCGACGTCGTCGGCGGAGAAGGGTTCGTCGTCGAGGAGCACGAACAGCGTGACCGCCTGCGCCGGCATGGGCGCCAGCGTTTCGACCAGCGCATCGGCCGAGTGCGCTGGCAACGCCAACGCCACGCTGGTGCGATCGAAGGGCGGCAGCCACACACGGTGACCGGTGTCGTCGACGCCGACGACGAAGGCGTAGCGGACCGCGTCGTTGAGGTTGGTGGTGGAGAACGCGAGCAGGCCATCGCTGCCGCAGTCGAGGTCAGCACCCGTTTGCCGCGCACCAGCGCTTGCTTCGTCGACGACACTGCCGTTGGTCACGCAGCGCACGCGCACACCGAGGGGCGGCTGGTTGGCCGTCCCGCGGGCCATCAGGTCGTCGTCGTGGCCCACTGCGACAAACAGCGCGAGGCACGCCATGGCCGCCCCCGCGGGCACCAGCGGCGTCCACCACGACGAGGACGTGGCAGGGGCGGTGGCTGGTGCGCTGGCGTCGAGGATCGCGTCGAGCAGCAGCTCTTTTTGCGCCGCCGACAATCCACCATGCGTGGGGCGCTCGGCGCGGCGGAGCACGTGGTAGGCGGCCTGCAGCTCAACGTCGTCGTCGAGGCGGGCGCGCACGAGGCGGCCAAGGCTTTTGGGCAGCGCACCAGCGACGTAGCGGGGCAGCAGCCACAGGGCGAGGGCGTGAGGCATCAACGACATGGGGTGACCGCTCCTTTCTGCCTTCACGGCTTCTGCTTGTCCTTACGCACCAGCAGGCTTTGTCCGATCGAGACTTTCGCTTTTTGCAAAAACCCGTGTTGCCGCAGTGTGGCGAGCAAGCGCGTTCGCAGTGCAGTGTCTTGTTTTCGCACGCGAATTTCGCTCCAGCCGAGGCTTTGCGCTGCCTGCGGAAACGACTTCGCGTCCTCGAAACGACTGGCGAACAGGGCCTGATCTTCCGGGCCCAGCGATTGCCGCCACGCCTGCACCACCGCGGTGAGCTCGGCGTCTTCCTGCACCATGGCCTGGTCTTCTTCGGCGGTGATGGTGGGCATCTGCTCGGGAGAGCGCAGATCCACGCGGCGGTTCTTGCGGATCTCGTCGATGAGCACGTGCTTGGTGATGGTGTTGAGCCACGCCCCATACGGCCGAAGGCCGTCGTAGCTGTGGCGCGCCGATTCAGCGAACGCCTTGATGAACACGTCCTGCACGATGCTTTCGACGTCGTGTTCGGCAACGCGAGCGGCCCGGACTTGCCGGGCCACGTCGTCGCTGTAGGCGAGAAACACCTGGGAGAGCGCTGACCGGTCGCCGCGTCGAAACGCGTCGAGCAGAGGCCGGTCTTCTTCGAGCGCCACCGAAGTCATCGCTCGCCCCGATCGAGGTCAGCCTTCGCTCTCGCCGGGGCTGTCGTCGTGCTCAGCATCGTTGTCGGCGGCAGCGTCTTCGTCGTCTTCGTCGCAGAGATCGGGGCGGTGATCACCATCGGCATCGAGGTCTTCGCGTTCGCCTTCGCCGGCGTGGCCATCCCGGCCATCGCGGCCATCGCCGTCGTCGGAGCCATCGCCATCATCGTCGCTGTCTTGCCGGTCCGAGGTGCCATCGCCGTCGGAGTCTACCCGTTCGAGGGGTTTTCGGTGGCCGTCACTTCTTCGGCGCAGCTCACGCCTTTCACTGCTGCTGAGCCGGGTTTTCAGGTCGTCGTCGACGATGTCGGCGTGTGTGCGGCGAGGTGCGGCAGCAGGTGTTGCTCCCACAGCGTGCGGTGGTGTTCGCGAAAGAAGCCGAAGTGGCCGATGCGCTGGCCGTTGGCGTCGTGTCGCCCAAGGCGCACGCGCTGTTGCTGCGCGTTGACGTAGAGGTCGTGCAGCGCGTCGATGTTGCGCGTGGACAGCAGTTCGTCGTCGAGGAGCGACAACGACCTGATGGGTGTGGTGACCGACGCGAAGCGCGCTGCCAACTCGGGCTGCACGCCGACGGCGTAGCGTGGATGCAGGCACCACCGTCGCCACTGGCGCATCACGCCCGCGGGCAGGTCGCCCACCATCTTGAGTCGGGCACCGGGGAAGTAGCCGAACGTCGTCACGAGCACGGGTGCAAAGCCCCACCACAACAGCGGCACGCGCCACTTCAGTTGCGGTGCGTTCTCGCGCCAGTAGCCGCTGCCCGAGGCGATGGTGATCACCTGCTGCACGTCGTGGTGGTTGGGCGTGAGCCCGACGAGCTGCCCGCCCAGGCTGTGCCCCAGCCACGTCAATGGCGCGTCAGGCACGAGTGCTTTGAGCGCTGACACCGCCGCCGCCACGTCGCGCTCGGCCCAGCCGACGAGGTCGATGTCGACGTCGCGCAGCGAGCCGCGCCGTGAGCGTCCCATGCCGCGGTAGTCGAACGTGAGCACCGCGAAGCCTTGCGTGGCCAACCACGTCGCCACTGGTGCGTAGAAGCGCTGGGACACGCCCATCGCCGAGACGATAAGCACGCCACCACGTGGTGGGCCGTCGGGCAAAAACGAGGTGGCGTCGAGGACAACGCCGTCGGTGCACACGATGTCCATGGCTGCCGTTAGCACGCGCGTGGTCATGGGGCCGTCACTTCAACGCGTGAAGCACCTGCTGTGCGCGCGAGGCGCAACACGAAGTCGCGCACATCGCCAGGCCACGACGACGTGAGCAGCTCCAGTTGGGCGACGTCGTCGGCGAACAGCGCGCGCGTGGCTTCTTCGGCGTTTGCGCGGTTGCCGGCCATCGCGGTGATGAAGCGGTTCGCCGCCGTGCGTGCGGCCTGTGCCCGCTCGAGGGTGCTGTGGCGTGCATCGTCGACGAGGCGCCGCAGCGTGGCCGACAGTCCTTGCGGTTGCGCCTCAAGCCACGCCCAATGCCGCGGCAGCAACGACACCTCGCGACTGACCACGCCAAGCCGCGGCCGACCGGGGCCCCGCGGGGCCGTGCCGTCGACGATCGGGGGCGCTTCGCGTGCCAGCACCTCGTCGAGCGTGCCGCGCAGGTCGAGGTCGATGAGCCGCGCCGTGTCGTCGTCGAAGACGAGGGCGTCGACGTGGCCGGTGTCGAAGCGGGCCTTCAGCACCGGCAGCACCGCACGCAGCGGGCCGGCCGCAATCTGGTGGTCGTCGGCAAAGGCAGAGCAGCGTTGTTCGTCCATGCTGCTGTTTCACCCGGGCAAAACCTGCGGTCAATATTCGCCGGGTACAATGAGCCAGCACGCCAGAGGAGCGTTGTGATGCGCGTCGTCGCAGAATTAAACAAATGTTCGTATCCGTTGGTCACACGAGCGCGGTGCTCCTGTGCATTCGACCAGCGGGTCGAGATGGAATGACGATGACGAAGATGGTGGCTGTTGTTGCGTTTGTGTTGGCCGCGATGGCGTGCGGCGAGGACACCGGCGAGACGGACGAAGAAGGCGAGACCACGTTCGCTTGCGAATACGTCACCTGCGACAGCGCCAAGGGTGAGTTCTGCTGGTTTCAGCGCTACCCCACCGGCGAGGCGCACAGCGCGACGTGCATGGCTCCCGCGACGCCGTGTACGACCTGCGAGTGTGCAGCAGAGGCTGTGGCTGCCGACCTCGATGGCAGCAACAACTGCGACAGCCTGACGGCGTGCCGGCAGGACGGCGACGCGATCACCTACAGCTGCGACAACCCACCCATCTGACCCGCGGGTGACTGGCCGCCACCTCGAGGTCACCGAGGCTGGCGGCCACCTCAACGACGACGGCACGGTGGTTGCGTTGCCGATGGTGCAACGCCCCCCGCAGTGTTTGCGGGGCCCATGCACCGGAGCCGCCCATGACCCGTCGCGACATCACGAGCACCGATCCCCAGGGCAGCCGCTCGGGCCCGCGCCCCGACCAACTGCCGCATGTGCCAAACCCCGACGCACCCGCCAGCGACGCTGACGTCGACAACGAGGTGGACGAAGACGACGACCCGGTGGTTGACGTCGACGACCTCGGTGCTGCCGTCGAGGGCGATGGCGAGCGCGCTGTCGACGCCACGCGCGGCAAGCGCCATGTGCGCAGCCAGCCATAACGGTCGTCGTCGTCGAGTGGTGGGGCGCAACGGCGCCCCTGACCGGGACGGCTCAGCGATGCATGCGGAGGGCTGCCGCCACGTCGAGCGCGCGGCGACGTCGTTCAAACGCCACCACGGCGGGCGACAGCAGCTCACTCGCCACCTGCAGCTGCTCAAGACCAATCGACACCGTCGCGCGCGCGGCCTGCAACAGCTGCACCGCATCGCGTTCGTCGAGGGTGTCTTCGAGGAACTGCGCGTCGCTGATGCAGGCACTCAACGCGCGTCGCGCGAGACGAGCGCTTCGCGGACTGCACGCCGTCACCGTCGACAGCCTGGGCACCACGGTGAGGCGGTGTTGACGTGCAGCGTCGTCAAAGACGCACGCGTCGTTGGCTTCGTGCAGCAACCACACCAGCAGGCCGAGGTCGATGACGTCGTCGGTCGGCAGCGAACGCAGCAGCGCCACCGTGGTGGAGCAGTCGGTGACGTAGAGGCAGTCGATGACCCAACATCGCAGCGCGCGCGCCACCCACCGCTGCAGCACCGTGCGCAACGACGACGTCGGCAGGGCGAACAGTGCGTCGGGCAGGAACTCCCGATGGATCAGCTGCACGGTGCGCCGGTCTCACACGCGCACAGGGCTGCGGATTCGTCGTCGCACGCGTCGCTCACGCACGTGCCTTCGGCGTCGAGCTCGGCGTCGGCGTTGTCGGGCAGGTCGACCCACAAGCAGCGGAGGGAGTCGTTTTCCTGTGCCTCGCAGCCGCTGGTGCTGATGCGCGCGCGGCGGAAGAGGTCGGGGCAGTTGTCGTCGTCGCCCTGGGGGCAGGTCGTGGTGGCGAGGTGCTCGCACAATGTTTCGGGCGTGACCGTTTGCGGCACAAACAACGCGCCGCCGACACCGCAGCTCACACCCAGCGAAACGATCACCAGCAACACACCCCGCATGACATCCCCCGTGTCGAGGGGCCTGTGCCACGTCGGCAGCGTCGTGTCAGCCATCGCGTCGATCGCGTCGACGAGGACGGCCGTCGTGCTCGCCCTTCTGCTCCCATGACACAGGCCACCAGCGCGCTTCGCCAACGACGTCTTTGCGCTCGGGATGCAGCGGATAGAAAATCTTGTGCTCGGGCTGGCTGCGTTCACCGCCGACGAGCACCACGGCGTCGACGTCGCTGTCGTTCAAAAACGTGTGGCAGATGCCCGTACCCGCTGGCAGCGCCACGAAGTCGCCAGCGCGCAGTGCGTGCACCACACCGTCGAGCCACACCGACGGCGTGCCCGAGATGACGTAGGCCCACTCCTCTTCGTCGGCTTCGGCGTGGGGCCAACTCGTGCGCGTGCCTGGCAGCAAGCGCTCGACGTGCACGCCCGTTTTCAGCAGGCCGGCGATGCGACCGATGGGCCGACCGGGGCAGAGCTTCTCGTCGGAGCCCGGGTACGACCAGGTTTCTTCAGCAACGTCGTCGGTGTGCACAATGTACGAGGGACGCGGTGTGGTCATCGCGCCATCGTCGTCGACGCGCGCGGCGGCTGTCGAGCAACGAAACGAAAACGAAAACGAAAACGCCCGCCGAAGCGGGCGCCAGCAGCACAGCCGATGACGAGGTTAGCCGTCGCTGCCCGGCGTGGGCACGCGGCCGTCGTAGAAGCGGGCCGTCAGCGGGTTGAGCTGCAGCGCCTTCCACTGGGCGTCGAGCACCGCCGCAGTGCCCATGTGCATGGCCTGGCCAAACACGTTGCCCTGCATGCCGCGCACAAGGGCCAGACCACGGTGGGTGTCGATGGCGCTGGCGAAGAAGCTGTCGGGGTCGCGGAAGTACGCCGCGGTGTCGGAGGCCGTTTGCGCGACCGGCTGGGCCACGGGCGTCGACGTCACCGTGGTCGTGGGCAGGGTGGGACGAACTGGCGACGAACCGTTGATGACCGGCATGAGCAACCTCGTGTGTACTGCAGTGTCGGCAGATGTAGGCAAAGGTTGCGCAGATCCGGCTGCACGATCAGCGCGTCAGGGTGAGCTGCTGCTCGCCGCGTCGCACCTGCAGCACCAGCGGATGCCTGCAGTGATCAAGCGCCTGCACCAGGTGCTGGGCGTGTTCGATCGAGTCGAGGGCAACGCCGTTGAGGCGCTCCAGCACGTCACCGTCTTGCACGCCGTACCAGCGGGCCGCCGGGTGGTGAAAGACGCTGAACATCTTGAAGCCCACGGGCCGGCCGTCGCGAAATGCCGGGGTGCCGTGTGCGAGCAAGCCGCACGCGTCGTCGACATCGCCAAACACGCAGCCTTCGTGGTCGTGGTCCCACGCTCCGCCGAGGTCGAGGCACGCGTCGACCTCGTCGCAAGCGGTCGAACTGCCGGTGACGACGGCGGTCGCAACCAAGATCCAAACCATCAACAGCAGGCGCGTTGCGCACAGGCGTGGTCGACGAACGGGGGCAGGGCGGAGCAGCTCGGCAAACGACATCGCCGCACCAACGCTACGCCCGGGGTGACTGTTCCGCAGGAAGCACCGGTGCGACGGCTGGCACCTGCCGAGCCCTCAGGTTTCGGCGCGGTGCTGCAGGCGCTCGGTGCGTCGACGCATCGCTGCTTCGGAGCGCTTGTGGTCGCCGTCGTCGAGGAGCACGAGGGGCGGCACGGGGCGCGGCTTGCCGTAGTCGTCGAGGGCGACGAACGTGGCGTAGGCCTTCATCGCTTTGCGGATTTCACCCGTGATTGGGTTTTCGCTCCAGATCGACACGCCGCATTCCATCGAGGTCTTGAACGTGGCGTTCACCTGGCCACGCAGAATCACGATGTGCCCAAGCTTGATGGGCAGCATGAACTGCACCGCATCAATGCTCGCCGTGACGACGACGCTGCGGCAGTGGCGCTGGGCGGCAATCGCGGCGCAGATGTCGATCCACGCCATGATTTGTCCGCCGAACACGTTGCCAAGGGCGTTGGCGAATTCAGGCAAGACGTGATGGGTCATCTCGACCCGCGAGCGGGCCACGGAGTGCAAGGGGCCCGTAAAGAGATCGTCGTCGGTCATGGCCCGTGTGCTGCCATGACGACGACGATTTGTAACCTGCAACGTTGTGACGGCCTGGCTACGACGTCAGGCCACCGTGACGTAGCGCGCCGCTGCGGTGAGCAGACCGTCGTTGCTGACGAGCGCGATGGCCTTGTCGAGGTCTTTGCCGAAGGCGCGGTCGACCGGCGCAAACGCAAGGCTCTGGCGCACGCGCGCGTGCACCGCCTGCAACGCCGCACTCGTCACCACGGGCAGGCGCAGGTCGAGGGCTTGTGCAGCACACATGAGCTCGATGCCCAACACGCGCGTGACGTTGTCGACGACGACGAGGGCCTTGTTTGCGGCGGTCATGCCCATCGAGACGTGGTCTTCGCGGCTCGCCGACGACGGAATGCTGTCAACACTGGCGGGGTGGCACAGCACCTTGTTCTCGTTGATGAGGGCGGCGGCGGTGACCTGCAGGATCATGAAGCCCGAGTTGAGGCCCGGGTCGGGGGCCAAAAACGGCGGCAGCCCCGACGACAACGCCGGGTTCACCAACTGCTCCACCCGACGCTCGCTGATGTTGGCCAACTCGGCGGCGGCGATCGCGAGGAAGTCGAGGGCGAGGGCCACGGGCTGTCCGTGAAAGTTGCCACCCGACAGCACCGCGTCGCCCGCGACGTCGAAGTCGCCGTCGAGAAACACCAGCGGGTTGTCGGTAGCACTGTTCATTTCGCGCTCGAGCACACTGCGCACGTAGGCGAGGGCATCGCGCGTGGCGCCGTGCACCTGGGGCATGCAGCGCAGCGAGTAGGGGTCTTGCACCTTGCCGCAATCGGCGTGGCTCATCTTGAGCGGGCTGTCGGCCAGCAGAGCGCGCAGGTTCGCCGCTGACGTCTGCTGGCCGGGGTGTGGGCGCACGAGGTGGATGCGGGCGTCGAACGCCGCGTCGGTGCCCTGCAGCGCGTCGGTGGACATGGCCCCGATGAGGTCGGCCAAACGCGCGCAGCGCTCGGCGGTGTGCAGCGCGAAAATGCCGGTGGCCACCATCGCCTGCGTGCCGTTGATGAGGGCCAGACCTTCTTTCGCCTGCAGCGTGATCGGCGACAGCCCCGCCAGGCTGAGCGCTTCGGCCGCCGAGATGAGCTGCGTCTGCCCCGTCGACGTGCGCAACAACGCATCGCCCTGACCAAGCAACAGCAACGCGACGTGCGCGAGGGGGGCGAGGTCACCGCTGGCACCGACACTTCCTTTGCGCGGCACCCACGGACCAACGCCCGCGTTGAGCAACGCCACGAGCGCGTCGAGGATGAGC